>URLG01000003.1 GCA_900548535.1 Candidatus Segatella intestinihominis
AGATTCAGATTGAGGCTCGTGTGATGGGCGACCTGAGCATGAACCACATCATCCCTGTGGCTACTCACTATCAGAGCCAGTTGGCTAAGAATGTAGAGAACATGATCGACATCTTCGGCGACGAGGAAGGCAAGGCTCTCACTGCTCGCAACATCAAGATTATCAAGAAGATTGCCGAGCGTACCCAGTTGATTGAGACAGGTGTAGAGGAGTTGGTAAATGCCCGCAAGGTAGCCAACAAGATAGAGAGCGAGCACGACAAGGCCATCGCTTATCACGACACCGTAGCTCCAAAGATGGAGGAGATCCGTTATCAGATCGACAAGTTGGAGTTGACCGTAGCCGATGAGCTTTGGACATTGCCTAAGTATCGTGAGCTCCTGTTCATCAGATAAACATACAAAGCTCATAGCATTAAATGAGCTACTCTTCATCAGATATAAGAATTGAACGATCAATCTATTTCTTTTATTGGTTGTTTAAGTTTGCGCGGAGTGTGGTTGTGAAATCACGCTCCGCTTTTTTTATTTCCAACCACTTACAACAAACTAAGAGAAAAATATTTTGGCTTTATAAACCCATTAAGTATCTAAAGTAGTACCTAAACCACATAATAAATGCAAGCCTTTTTTGGGGCACCAGTAAAAACACATTACATTTTATCCGTATATCGTAGCCACAATCTTTCTTGCGCCACCATAATTACGGAACTCACAGAGGTAGATGCCTTGCCATGTTCCTAGATTCAGCCTGCCATTGGTGATGGGGATGGTGAGGCTAACACCGAAGAGGGAACTCTTGGCATGGGCAGGCATGTCATCATCGCCTTCCAACACATGGTCATAGTATGGCTCATTCTCACGCACAATGTGATTCATGATCTTCTCCATATCCGAACGCACATCTGGGTCGGCGTTCTCATTGATGCTGAGGGCACAAGAGGTATGCTTCACAAAGAGATGGAGCAAACCCACCTTGGGCAGCTGACTTGGGAGATGAGACAATATCTCTTGCGTAACGAGATGACATCCCCTGCGCTTGGCAGTAAGCGAAAATTCTGTTTGATCTATCATATTTTGCTTTCTTAATCGTTTAACATATTTGCAAAAGTACGAAAAATATTCAGTTTACCAAAGGATATTACAAACTTATTTCTTAATTATTTTTATCACCTTATTATAATAGGAAGAAATGTTGTAACTTTGCACCTTGAAAAAGCGACGTATTTTAGGATAAAAAACAAACTATACATAGTATAAAGACTAAGACAAATAAGAATAAAGCAATGACTCAAAAGAGATTATGGCACTTCTTGGATTCAAGGCATCGGCGGCACACGTTATTCCACCATCGTGGCAATGTCATAAGCGATATTGTTTGATTTACGCCACAAATATACTACTTATTTCATTAATTACGCTCACTATCTTTCACTTTTTAGTATGAATTAACTCTAAATTGAGAAAAAAGATGTATCTTTGCAGAAGATAAGCTGCATTCGGCAATTTGAAAGTAAACTTTCATTGCGCTCATTTGCATTATCTTTGCAGAAGATATTACAACGAAACAAACAAAACAACAATTTAAGAATAGCAAGATACGGATATGGATTATAACATGATTGGCACCGCATGGTCGCTGCTTCCTCCTATCGTCGCCATTGCTTTGGCACTGAAAACCAAGGAGGTATATTCTTCTCTCTTCATCGGCATCGTATTGGGTGCCGTGCAATACTGCATCTCCATGGGCACGGGATTTGAGGGATTCCTGGTGCACCTCACCAATCATACCGTGGGCGAAGGCGATGATGCCAAGGCTTATGGCATGATTCACTGCCTCTCTGACCCTTGGAACGTGGGCATACTGGTATTCCTGGTGGTATTAGGCAGCATCGTTTCACTGATGAACAAGGCGGGTGGTTCGGCAGCTTTCGGTCGCTGGGCTTCCAAGCACGTGAAGACGAAGATGGGCGTACAGATAGCCACCATATTATTAGGTATACTGATCTTCATCGACGATTACTTCAACTGCCTCACCGTTGGCTCGGTGATGCGACCTATCGCCGTGCGCAATGGCGTGACGAAGGAAAAGCTGGCTTATCTCATCGACTCCACAGCGGCTCCAGTCTGCATCATCTCCCCTATCTCCAGTTGGGCGGCAGCCGTATCGGGCTTCGTGTCGGGCGGCGAGAACGGACTGGCTCTCTTCTGCAAGGCGATCCCCTTCAATTTCTATGCTTTCTTCACCATCATCTTCATGTTTGGCATCGTACTGCTGGGCTTCGACTTCAAGGCGATGAGCAAGTATGACGCAAGACTGAAAGAATGGTACGAGCGCACGCAGGGTGGCAAACTGGATGAGGTGAGCGATACCAAACTGCATGTGGTGGAACATGGCGTGGGCGCCCAGAAGGGCGAGGACAGCCAGAAGAGCAAGGGCTCTGTATCCGACCTCGTGATACCTATCGTGATGCTCATCATCTTCTGCATGGCGGGCATGGTGTATTCAGGCGGATTCTTTGATGCAGCCAATGAGAACTACCTGGACTTCGTAGAGGCTTTCGCAGCAAGCAATGCCTCCGTGGGATTGGTCATCGGCTCGCTTGCCTCCTTCATCCTCACCGTGATACTCTTTGTATCCAAGAAGACCTTGCCATTCAATGATGCCATGAGTAGCCTCATCAAGGGTTTTGAGGCGATGGTGCCAGCCATCCTCATCCTGACGCTTGCCTGGACATTGAAGAGCATGACCGACTCACTGGGCGCAGCCGAGTATGTTTCGGGCGTAGTGGCAAGCAGTGCGGCAGGACTGCAACAGCTCTTGCCTGCCATCATCTTCATCGTGGCAGCCTTCCTTGCTTTTGCCACGGGTACGTCTTGGGGCACATTTGGTATCTTGATACCTATCTGCATCGCCGTGTTCCCAGAGGCTGATCCGCTGCGCATCATCTCCATCTCCGCTTGTATGGCAGGAGCCGTATGTGGCGACCACATCTCTCCTATCAGCGATACCACCATCATGGCGAGTGCGGGAGCCGAGTGCAAGCACGTGCATCATGTATCCTCCCAGTTGCCATACGCCCTGACCGTGGCCATTGCATCATGCCTCACCTTCGTCGTGGCAGGTTTCACCCACTCGCTGGGCATGGTGACGAGTGCCATCATCTCTTGGATTTGCGGCATGATATTACTAGGTGGAGCACTGATGGTGCTCAGAAGCCGAAAAGATGCCACTTCTGCTACGGAAAGAGGGCAGATTTAGTTAAAAACAACTAAAGGAAAGAAAAAACTTTCTAATTTGCTTGTAAAATTGGAATAATTTCAATATCTTTGCAATGTGATTAAGAATAAGAGGATTAGAAAAGTTGTCAGAATCTTCTTTTTATCACGCAGAGATTAGAACAAACATATTAACAACTTTAATACATAAACATTATGAAAGAATTGAAAGGTACTAAGACCGAGAAGAATTTGCAGGAAGCATTCGCAGGTGAGTCACAGGCTCGTAACAAATATACATACTTCGCATCTAAGGCTAAGAAGGATGGCTACGTTCAGATAGCTAACATCTTCGAGGAGACAGCTGCTAACGAGAAGGAGCACGCCAAGTTGTGGTTCAAGTATCTGGAGGGCGGTGCTATCCAGGATACAGAGAAGAACCTGGAGGCTGCTGCGAATGGTGAGCACGATGAATGGACAGACATGTATCCTCGTATGGCGAAAGAGGCTCGCGAAGAAGGTTTCGAGGAGATTGCAGCTAAGTTTGAGATGGTTGCTGAAATCGAGAAGCACCACGAGGAGCGTTATCGCAAGCTCTTGAAGAATGTTCAGGACAAGCTCGTTTTCTCTCGTGATGGCGATTGCATTTGGCAGTGTGCCAACTGCGGTCACATCTGCGTAGGTAAGCAGGCTCCAGAGGTTTGCCCAGTTTGCAACCACCCACAGAGCTACTTCCAGATTGAGGCTCAGAACTACTAAGAAGTTCCGTAAGATAATATCTTACTAAAGTTTTTCCAAGAGGATTTCTATCAATCTTGGAATACCATATTCAGAGATTTCGCTCTCTTTTATCCAAATGTAATCATCGGGTAAAAGAGGGCGCATTTTCGTTTCTAGCAGATAGAAATCAGCCAAGAGGATGCGATGAGTGAGCACATGCTTCACATCCTTTGCCTTCAATACCAATGGAGCATCGAAGGTGGGGAGAGCAGGAAGATCTGAAACATTGTATGGCTCCCACAATCCTTGCCAAATGTCTCCTTCGCCACGGCGATGAATGGCAATCTCTCCATTACACCTTATATATATATAGGCAAGACGGCGAGTCTGTACCTTTAGCGTCTTGAGCTTCACAGGCAGATCCTCCACCCTGCCCTCTCGCAAAGCCACGCAAGTTTCGGCAAGCGGACAGAGCAAGCACCTAGGGGATTGAGGCGTACACTGGATGGCACCGAAATCCATCATGCCCTGATTATAGGCAGCTGCATCACTTGCGGGTATCAAACTCTGCGCCAAAGCAGCAAACTCCTTTTTTCCTTGGGTAGAATTGATAGGCGTATCGATGCCGAAGTATCTTGAAAGCACTCGATATACATTGCCATCCACCACAGCCGCAGGAATATCGAAGGCAAAGGAGCCGATGGCGGCTGCCGTATAATCGCCCACTCCCTTCAAGGCTTTGATGTCCTCCAGCGTATCAGGGAATTTGCCTAATGCCACGATTTGCTTGGCGGCAGCATGGAGATTGCGAGCACGGGAATAGTAGCCCAAGCCCTGCCACAGCCTCAACACCTCATCCTCGCTCGCCGCAGCCAAGTCCTCCACCTTAGGATATTGAGCCATGAATCGCTCCCAATACTCCCAACCTTGGGCTATGCGAGTTTGCTGCAAGATAATCTCACTGAGCCATATTGCGTATGGATCTTTCGTCTCGCGCCAAGGCAAAGCCCTGCCGTTCTCCTGAAACCAAGAAATGATTGTATTAGCAAATTCCATTAATTTTTCTTTTAAAATAGCCATCTTGCTTATTGGGCAGGTAACAAACCTGCCCTCCCAGCGCTTACTGTTCTGGATACTGTTGATAGATGGTCAATCCAAACTCTGCCGAGAGGGCATAAGCATGCTCCATGATTTCGGCAAGGATATGCTCGTAATTGACCCACACCTTATCCTTGACAAAGAAATAAAACTCCATTGGCAGTCCACACTGCGTTGCCTCCAACTGGCGAACCATCAAGGTCATCTCCGTATTCACCTCCGAGCGCTCATGCAGATATTTCTCCATATATTGGCGATAGAGCTGAAGATTGGTGGGAGTCTCTTTGAGTTTAAAGGATTCTTCCGTGGCAAAACGCTTCTCCAGGAGACGAGCCTTCAATTCATCGCTCACCAGTCGGATGCTGCGGAAGTCGAAATACACCTTGCGCTGCACTCTTCTGCCGCCACTCTTCTGCATACCTATCCAGTTTTGGAATGAGCCATTCACCAAGGTGGCAGGCGAGATGGTGACGATGGTATTGTCGAAATTGCGCACCTTCACCGTGGTGAGCGACATCTCCTCCACGATACCATTGGCATCCACCGACTTCACGGTGATCCAGTCGCCCTTATGCAGCATATCATTGCTCGTGAGCCTGACACCAGCTGCAAGACCGAGAATGGTGTCCTTGAACACCAACATCAATACTGCTGATGTGGCACCCAGTCCGGCGAAGAGAGCCATCGGGTCCTTGCCCAATACGATAGCCACCACCACTACGCCAGCCACAAAGAGCATCAGCACTCGCAGCACACCGCAGAAGGTATGGAAATACTGCTGGGTGGAAGAACGACGACTATTCTCCTCCTCCAATCCCTTGAACGAGCCGATGAATACCGTAGCCGTGCGCACCGACATCACTACGATGTAGATGGCAGTGGCACGCTCCAAGATTTCCTTGAAGATAGGATACTCTAGATAAACCAGCGGCATCAGCTTCCATATCACGACAGCAGGCACGATGTGGCAAGCCGAGGTGAGCACCTTCTTATTGAGCAAGATGTCATCCCAGGTAACCTCCGTCTTCTTCGTAATCTTGGTAATCAATGGCACCAAGAGTTTACGGCACAACAAGTCGCTCAGCATCGCCAGCAAGACAGCCGTAATGGTGAGCAATATATGACGCAGAATAGGCACAGCACCACCCGTGATGCCAGCCCATCCTATCATTTCTTCTACTAACTTACGAATTTCCTCCATAACAAATTATTTATTTTAGAGTTTATGGTTGGCACAACAAGGTACAAACCTTATCCGCAAAATTGCGGGCGTTATTGCCGTGCATAATACCATTATTAATAATAGAGAAGCAAAGGTCGTGGCCATTGGCAGCCTTGCAGAAGCCAGCCAGCGAGATGATGCCCGTCAGCGTACCCGTCTTCGCCTTCACATTGCCATGGGTAAAGCTATTCTTCATGCGCTTCTTCAGCGTGCCGTCCACGCCACCGATAGGCAATGACTGTACCAGATGCTCCATGATGTTCTCATTGCGATAAGCATATCTCAGGAGTTTTACCTCCAGTTCGGCACTGAGATAATTATAGAGCGAGAGTCCCGAGCCATCGGCTAGTTTATAGCGCGAAGGGTCCAAGCCTATCTTGCGTATCAGCTGTCGCTCCACATTGCGTGCGCTCTTGGCACTGGCAGGTCTGTTGCCCGTAGAAGCCGCTATCTGATAATACATGCTCTCGGCATAGAGATTGTCACTCTCCTTCATCATCTTGTGCAATATCTGGTCCATCGTATGGAATCGGGTACACACGGTGAAGGCATTGGCAGGGCAGGTCTTGACTGATGCGCCAAAGCTAGCGTATTCGATGTCTGCGTCACGGAGCTTAGCCAAGAAGCGGTCCATGAAGATGTCCTTGCGAGAGAACACCAGGGGCGAAAGCACAGGGTTGTCATCATCCCAGCACCAGCCCTCGCCCAGCAAGTCCTGGTCCTTCATGGAGCGGTCGGCATATACGCTGCCACGGATGGTGTCGATGCCCATCTCCTTCAGGTTGTTGACGAATGCCGCCATGTCATCGCTATTAAATCGGGGATCCATGCCGCCGATGCAATACACATCGCCCGTCAGCACGCCATTCTCGATGGTGCCCGTATACTTGAGCTGGGTCTTAAACTGGTAAGAGCCGCCCAACTTGTCGAGAGCCGTGATAGCCGTCAAGAGCTTCATGGTGCTTGCCGGACGCATCAGCTGCTTCTCATTATACTTATAGATGCAAGAGTCAGCCTCCAAGTCCCAAACCATGAGTCCCACTTGCGAAGTCTCAAACATTTTGCTCTTCAGCAGTTTGTCCAAGCCCACCTGCACCGACTCTGGCCAAGGCAATTTCAATGTATCCACAGCCAACGAATCAATCATCGTCGAATCAACAACGATTTCCTCCTTATTGTCCTCTTCCTCCTGGGCATTCAGCGATGCCTCATTCACGTTTTGGGCATTGATCGGCAATGCGGCAAGCATCACCATCATCCACCCCATCATCACTTTTAAAATTCTTTCCATCTTATCTCTTATAGCCTTATCTCCTTTTTCGGCCATAATTATTAATTTTAATTCTTAATTACTCTTGTCTTTTCTTGATTTCCTTCTCAAAAGCCTCCTCATTATCAGGCTGCACAGCCATGATGTGGTGATGACCATACTCTATCACCAGACAGCGGTCCAGCCCCATGAAAGTCTTCACGGTCTTCACGCTGATGATGTCGCACACTGGCACATTCTTGTTTTGCGAGAATCTGCCCTCATTCACGATGAGATACTCCATCTCGTCATCCCTGTCGATGGGTTTCACTTTCTTGAAAGTATAAGTGGTGTTCAATATGCGCTCTATCATGCCCACGATGACGATGGCGAGCAAGATGCCGATGATGGCCATCTTGACCCAGAAGAAATATCCCGCCAGAAGAGCGAAGACGATGATGCCAATGCGAGCCGACATCGTGAAGCGCTTATGAAATGTTCTATTTGCCATACCTAAAAAATCTGTTTTATGTCCCCCTAAAAGACTAATTTGGTACCATTTTGTCCGCTAAAACTACTTCGATACCTTAAATTTCGCTGCAAAATTACAAAAAATCCGTCTCTTATTACGCATTTTAAAGATAAATTATTACTTTTGCAACGAATTAAGAATTGAGAAATAGATAAACTCATGGTTTATAAATATGATTTTCTGATTATCGGTGCAGGAGTTGCCGGTATGAGTTACGCCCTGAAAGTAGCCAGAGCGCATAAAGGTAAGGTGTGCATGATCTGCAAGACTTCGCTCGACGAGGCCAACACATCATTCGCACAAGGTGGTGTTGCTTCAGTAACTAATCTCGAAGTGGACAACTTCGACAAGCATATCCAGGATACAATGATCGCTGGTGACTACATCAGCGACTACAAGGCTGTGAAACAAGTGGTAACCAAGGCACCAGAGCAAATCAAGGAATTGGTGCAGTGGGGAGTCAACTTCGACAAGCAGCAGGATGGCAAGTTCGACCTCCATCGTGAGGGCGGCCATAGCGAGTTCCGCATACTTCACCACGCCGATGATACCGGTGCGGAGATTCAGCGCGGACTGATGGAGGCTGTGCGCAACAATCCAGACATCGACATCAAGGAGAATCACTTTGCCGTGGAGATTATCACCCAGCACCACTTGGGAGCTCGTGTTACTCGCCGCACTCCTTACATCAACTGCTACGGTGCTTACGTATTGAATCCAGATACCCAGAAGGTGGATACCTATCTGAGCAAGGTAACCGTGATGTGTACCGGTGGATGTGGTGCCGTATATCAGACCACTACCAACCCTGTTATCGCCACAGGCGATGGCGAGGCGATGGTATATCGTGCCAAAGGAACAGTGGCAGACATGGAGTTCGTCCAGTTCCACCCTACAGCCCTCTTCCATCCAGGAGAGACTCACCCAGCCTTCCTCATCACCGAGGCTATGCGTGGCTACGGTGGCATTCTCCGCTTGCCTAACGGCGAGAGCTTCATGGAGAAATATGATGAGCGTCTGAGCCTTGCCCCTCGCGACATCGTGGCTCGTGCCATCGACAAGGAGATGAAGATTCACGGTTTGGATCATGTTTGCCTCGACGTTACCCACAAGAACCCAGAGGAGACCAAGCACCACTTCCCTAACATCTATGCGAAGTGCCTCAGCATCGGCATCGACATCACCAAGGACTACATACCAGTACGCCCAGCAGCCCACTATATGTGTGGTGGTATCAAGGTAGACCTCAACGGCTGTTCTAGCATCAATCGCCTCTATGCTCTTGGCGAGTGTTCTTGCACCGGTCTTCATGGTGGCAACCGCCTTGCCAGCAACTCCCTCATCGAGGCAGTGGTTTATGCCGACACAGCAGCCAAGCACAGCTTGGAGCATGTAGACGAGTACGACTTCAACGACAAGGTACCAGCATGGAATGACGAGGGCACCCTGACCAATGAGGAAAAGGTATTGATTACCCAGAGCGTGAAGGAAGTGGGCGAATGCATGAGCAATTATGTAGGCATCGTGCGCAGCGACCTCCGCCTGAAGCGAGCATGGGATCGTCTCGACCTGCTCTATGAGGAGACCGAGAACCTCTTCAAGCGTGTGAAGGTAAGCAAGGAGCTTTGCGAGCTTCGCAACATGATCAATGTAGGTTACCTCATCACTCGCATGGCTATCGAGCGCAAGGAGAGCCGTGGTCTTCACTACACCATCGACTACCCTGTACATGCTTACGACAAGAAGTAAAGATTATATTTTTATCAAATAGTAAAGCCGCTAGGATATCATCAATGAATATCCTAGCGGCTTTATGATTTAGAAGAGATTACACCTCATCCATTCTTTTCAATTCCCAACCTTCAAACTGCAAGATGATCTTATGCAATTGTGTGCCTTGGCGCAGAGCCTCAACTCTTGGAGCCACGGCGTATCGATTAATTTGCTCCTCTGCATCTCGCCATTGCTTTTCAGCCTTGGTTATGGCGCACTCATTGCCTTGAGCATCCTTAATTTTTACTTCCTCATTCCATTCCTTCTTGCTCAGCACCTTCAGTTCGATGATGTAACTGTGCTTCGTAGGATAATGGGTCAAATCGGGCAAAAGGAAGAAATCACAGTAACCATGATTCAATTCCAATTCTGGAGCCGTATAATAATAACTGGTCAGGCTAAGATATGCCATAAAGAACCCCTGCAGATTGCGTTCCGCTTCTATGCCATCACGTACCGAAGATATATCCGCATACGCCTTTGCCATAAAGCCCAAGGCATCCTGCCATTTGCCCTCAAAAGCCATATAGGTAAACAGGGTCTTCAGATTGCTCGTATTCAGGCATTTCTCCTCCTGATACAGTTCCAGCAAATAATTGTAATATTGCTTGCGCACATTATTGTTCGGGATGCCCAATATCAGCTGCTCGCCTAATACGCCCTTGATGGTCAGCATACCGTAATAGAACAGCAAACTGATAAAGATGTTAGGATCTGTCAATTCCCTGGCAGGGAAGGATTCCTCTATCGTGCCTATTATTTCACCCTTCTCGGCAATCGTCTTGATAACGCCCTTACGGTCTCCATCAAGTTTGTCGAGCTGGAGCAGCTTCTTCATCTTGTTATAGTCGGTCTTAGTATTTGGGGCCAACATCTGTTCTGGACCCTCTCCCCTTCTCATATAGTTGCGTAAATAGTAGAGTACCATGTCGCAATTAAACACCTTGCTTTGCGTTTCCAATGCATTTTTTGAGAAACAATAGTTGTCATACCAAGGCTTCATCTCATTGATAATAGCCTCAATGTCCCTATCGGCAGGTATCTTGCCCTGCTTTTGATAATAGGTGAAGAGTTCTCTTACATCCTCTGTGGAGAAGCCAAGCATTTGGTTAAATTCCTCCTTGGTAGAGATGTGCCAACCTATGTTGAAACCACTCGTTACATCATCCAGCGTCACAGGACTGACACCCGTGATGAAGATGCGCTCAAAGGAACCCTTGAACTTCTTGAAGATGTCGCGATAGAAACCTTCGGCATGAGTTATCGCCCAATATACCTTCTCACCCAATTCATTGAGCACGGTATTGGTAAAGTTATCATACTCGTCGATAATGAGATAGAGGGGATAGCCCTTAAATTGTGCCTCTTGCTGGATAAGTCCCAGTTTACCTCCTGCATAATCAGTAGACTTTACTTTCTGTATGATCTCCTCTGAATAATACTCAGCATAGGCATTGATAAAGCCATCCAGTCGCATACCCAAATAGAAATTGAATTTTTCCTCCAATTCCTCAATAGTTCCACCAACCTGAGAGAAGTCAAGGTGCAATACCTGATATCTGCCCTGATTAGGTGTAGGGTGCTTGCCTATCCAAAGATCGCCGAACCACTGCTGAAACTTATCCTTGGTACGAATGTCATAATAGGCATGGAGCATGTTCAAGAATACGCTCTTACCAAAACGGCGAGGGCGGATGAAGAACAAGTTGCGTGCTTGGCTCTCCAACTCTGGGATATACATGGTCTTGTCCACATAATATATGTTTTGCTCTACGATCGTTACAAAATCTTGTATGCCGTATGGCAATTCCTTTACTTCATTATGCTCCATATCGTTTCTTGTTTTATCGTTTATATACTATTCACGTTGCGAAATTACTATAAATTTCTGAGAACGCCAAAGAAATCACACTTTTTATCAGTTTTTTACCTCGTCAGCGAGAACTTGATGCTCAGACCGAAATCCTGCGTGGTGGTAGGATAACTGCTGCTGGAGAGCAATGGGGTGTTGGTCTGGCGATCATAGTAGAAGCTCATGGTGAGGAGCTTGCTGAGCGTATAATCGGCTGAGAAACTGAGCTTCAGGGCATTGTTGCCGCTGCTGGCACTGCTGGTCATAGTGGCTATGTCGCGCACGATGGCAGCCTGCTTGCGGAAACTGAAGTCCATGCGCAGATTCAGGTCGTGGTTGGCTCTCTTCATCTGCTGCTTCACGCTCTGGTTGCTGTTGTTCTGCTGGCTCTTGCTGCCAGATGACTTGCCCTTCACCTTGCGGGCACCGCCGCCACCAAAGAGACTGAAGTTGTTGATGCGATAGCCCCAACCGATGACCCAGTCCTTGCTCAACGCCTCGTTGATCTGCACACTCGTCATGCTGAGGTTCAACACACGCGTCTGGCGATACTCTGCCTTGATGGTCATGTTGTTGTTGAACGTGAAGTCCATACCCAGCAATGGCGAGAACGACTCGTTGATACTCACCTGCGAGATGTTGAACATACTGCTTGGCGAAGGATTGCCCGTAGAGGCATCGCTCACGAAGCCCAGACCGTTCATATACTCCTGATAAGTGCTGTAACTGTTGTAGCTGCCGATGGCAAAAATGCTCTTGTAGGCATGGTTGATGTTCACACTCTTGAAGTGGTTACGGAACCATGGCAACTTGCCCAGTCCGGCATAGCGCACCGTCCAGTTAGGCAACAGGCGACTCAGCGCTGGGAAGAGCGAGAGCGAACTGCCACCCATCGAGGTGTAAGCATTGAGGAAGGCTGGTATCATCACATCGCCACTATACTGATTGACCGGTGTGCGAGAGGCATCAAACTTGCCACCGCCCAACTCCGAGCCAGCAGGATAAACTGCTCCAGCATACTGCGCCTCTACCCTTTCACGGAAGGCAGGAAGCGAATTGACAAACTTCTCAAATGTCTTGCTCTTATAGCCACTGTTGGCATTGCCCATGCCCTCGAAGGCTGTGCTCAGCGAGATGGTGGTCATCTGGAAAGCACCGCTCTGCGTGGTTGGCGTGCCCTCATACATATACTGTATGCTCTTCTGCGTGGTCTTGGTGCGAATGGCAGAGAGGTCTATCTTCAGGTCCTTCACAGGCTCCAGGGTGGCACGCAGGGTCAGGTTGTCGGTGCGACTGGTGGTGGCTGGAGTAGCCACGCTGTCATTGCAGAGCAGCCAGTCGTTGCGGCGCGCCTTCTCGATGTAATCATCGCCGATGAAACCGAAGGCGAAATCAAGACCAGGTGCCATCTGTCCCACCTTCTTCTGTCCGAAGGCATCGCCCACACTAGGTGTAAATCCAGGCAGCGTCATCTGATAACTGCTGCGATAATTGATGCTCACATTGCGCACCATCATCGCCAGGCGAGCCGCCGTCTGCAGTCCCTTATACCATTTCTTGTTATCCAATGGCTCCTTAGGCAGCACGCTGAGTTTCACCTTTACGGTGCTATCCACCTTGGAGATAATCTTGATCTGGTTATTGTCCACCTTTTTATATTTTAGGTGGAAGAGCTTGCCGTCTTGTGTCTTCGCCGATACGATGAGGCGCTTCGAGTTCTTGCCATGGCGGATGTTGAAAACCGTATCTGGCATGAGCGTTATCTCCTTCTCGAATGCCTTTTTGTTCTTAGGCAGCGCCTTCTTTGGGTCGGCGGCTATCTCCTTGGCTTCCTTCTTTTTCTGCTCTTTCTCCTTTTTCTTCTTCTCTATCTGGCTCTTGGATGGCGTGCGGTCGAACTTCTCGTTCACCTTCTTCAGGAAAGGCACGTGATTGTAGAGTTTCACCAGATTGAACGACCCGTTGAGGGTCAACTCTCGCTGCGTATTGATGGTGTTGCCATACGAATTGCCGTCCTCGTCCTCGGTGCCTCGTTCCCAAGAGTAGCTGCTGTTATAGGCTGCGTCGGTATTGACCCAGTCGAAGATAGGCAGCAGATTGATAGGCAACTTATAGGAAGCCGAGAACGTCTGGTTGTAATCCAGCGGTGCTCCCCAGTGCTTGATGCTGGTCCATACCGAGTCCTTCCAGGCATGATACTGGTCGGCATAGAGGTCCTTGTTCACCGGTGTGTATGGCTCTTCTATCTGGGCATGGGTGGCACTCTGGAAGTTCATGTGCAGATTCTTGGTCAAGTCCCAACGCAGGGAGAACTCCCTGTTCCAAAGGAACTGCTCGCTGAATGACAATGGCAGATTGGAGTCCACGCCGCCCACTCCGCTCATGGCACTCTCCATATCCCGCTCCTGAAGCTCATAATAGTCGCGGGTCATCTCCGTATTGAATGCCACATTCTGAGGCAACCAGTTCAGACCGAATCGCTTCAGGATGTCGAGCCACTTGCTCTTGTTCTTCAATTTCTTGAATGGTTCCCACGACTTATACACTGGGCTCCAAGAATAATCCAAGGCGCCTCGCCAGTTGTCCTTGCGCTCATACACGGTGGTCTCGCCCGTGGTGTTCTGGTGCTGATGACTGTATGAGAACGAGAAGTTGGCTGGGTCGTATGGCATAGGATGACGCTTGGTGGCAATACCCACACGGGCATTGGAGATGGAGAAATTGGTCTGCGTCACCTTGGTCACGGCGATATTCTCGATAGAGTCTCGCTCGTGCTTGGAGCCTGCTGCGTCCAGCGCATCCTTCAGTTCCATATCCGTATCCAGCGGATTATACTTAGGCGATGTTTTCTCCTTGGTCACACTACAATATAAAGGTATGCTCACCTTCGCCTTGTCGGGGAAGAACTTGCCCATCTCCAGCGAGGCGGTTACGCTATAGGTGCCATAATTGTCGGTGGTGCGGCTAGCCACTCCATCCTCCAGTCCGCCAAAGCCCTCGCTGATATATCTACCCGAGGCATTCACGCTACCAAAGTCGGAAAGCTGTACATTGAGGTTGGCATTGGCAGCCCAACCGCCCTGGCTATTGTGCTCCTTCAGGCGCAATTCGTTCACCCAGACCTCACCGCTCTTGATGTCGCCCGAGAGGTTGCGCACGCCTATCATCATCGTCTTCACCTCGCCCAGGCTAGGATTACCCACGATGGTTATCTTGTTGGCAGGATGAGCGGCATCTGGCTGGGTATAAGGAGCCAGGTAAGATGCCAATCCCTGCGCCTTCGCCTTGTTGCGCTCCTTCTTGAGATTAGTAAATACGCTCAGTGCCACATCGAGCATGTTCTCCTCTGGCCAAACCTGTCGTCTATCCGATGTGCTGTATCGGTTATAATTGTTACGAGGCTCCGTGAGTTTGAGCGGAATCTCGTACTCATAATAGTTGTTCTTATAGTCGCTACCCAAACGGATGAACACTGCCAACTCATTGTCCTTCAGATTGGTGGTATTCTGCTCCAAGGCATTGGCATGGGTAAACATCTGGATGCGCTTGTACTGGCGAATGTCGAGGGTGGAGCTCTTGTACACCGCCTTCGATTCGCCACTGGTCATATCCTTCACTACGAGGCTCAGTGCCTGCTCGTTAGCCTCCACCAACTGTGGCTGGCTAGGGTCTTGCTCACGCTTAATGCCTGGAGGCATCACATAGTTCACCGGCATCTTCTCGGCATTCTCCTCCAGGTTTACGGCACTCGCCTCCAAGGTTCCGCCATTGGCTGCGCCCAACAGCTGGTCGTAAGTACGCCACATGCCACGCACCAAGTCGAGCGTACCAAATCGGAGCACGATAGGCTTCTTGAAACCCGTGAGGAACATACGCATGAAGCGGATGCTGGAGAAATCGTTGATATTGCCCTGGCGGCTCTCAAACTCATCCACTGGGATGCGGAACTGATACCAGGTAACAGTAGAGCGAGTCTGGTCGCGCAAGGTCTGCGTATACTCTCGCTTGTCCACGATGAAGTTGTTGCCCACCACGAGATCCTCCGGACGAATGCTGACGTGATACTGATAGTACTTCTCATATTCGTTGAGGGTATAGTCTTGGTTGATGTCCTCCACATCAGGGGTCGACTTATAGGATGTATCATAGCTCTCAGTGCGGCTGTCGCTATCTGGCGAGTTGCCCTGAGGATTGTTGATATACTTGTAACGCAAGAGGATAGGCGCACGCATCTCGTCCCAGTCCGAACCACGATAGTAGTGGTAATCGTCACGGGCTGGGTCGGCGAAGATGCTGTCGAATACAGCCTGATTCACCTTACCCTGTATCTGGTCCAGATAAGCACTCTTATAGAAAGCCTGCTCCTCGGCATCGGTCAGTCCGTTGAAGCCCACGTCTTGCAGGGCACGACTGCCGCTGGTGGTGGCAAAGGCATAGGTCACGGTGCTCTGCGTAGGAATCTTACCCCACTGCGTATACGTAAAACTGTTGCTGCCATCCACTGGCATTCCACTCTCATAGAATTTCTTGCCATCTCGCAAGATGTCCTCGCTCACCTCGCCCAGGTTGATGTAGAAATCGCCACCATAATCGGCAGCATCAGCCTGCTCTCGGGAATAGATGAACGGATCGAGCATCCAGAACTCGATATACTCCACATTGGCTTGCTCGAAATCATTGGTGTCCAACTTGCGCATCATTCCGCCCCAGTTGCGCTGCGGATTCAGCAAGGTTCCATCTGGCTGGAGGTCAGCCACATTGAAGTTGTAAGGTCCTGGCTCGCTAGGATAGTAAGCCAAGTTGAGCACGCTCAGCGTATTGGTGGCTCCCTGATAGGTGCTCTGGTCGCGCAATGGGAAAAGCTCTTTCACATAGACCTCACGCACATAGTGATTGCTGAGCTGCTTCAGGTCGCTCTTGATATGACCCGGAGTGAGCGAACTGCCTCGGCGAGTGAACAATGGGTCGATGGTATACCATGCCATGCGAGAGCGATGGAAACCACTGGAGAGTCCGGTCTTGTCGTTGTAATCGTCCTTGAAATTGAGCGAAGGCACACTGGAAAGCACCCACGATGTAGGGGGCATCACGTCGATGGCGCCCTTGGTATCCTCAAAGTCGTCGATATAAGAGGCATTGTCTTGCGTGCCACCCGCCTCGCCCGCTATCAACTGGGCAAACTCGCCCGTAAAGGAGATGTGGGAAGGCTGGGTAACATGGAGGAAAGGCACCTTGTTGAGCACATTGGTGAGCCACTGGCTCTCCTTCTTCCAGTTCAGGTTGATGCCCCAAAGGGTGTTGTTGAGCGGTTCGGCTCCCATCGCCACCTTGTTGGTCAGCGCCTGCTCAGAGAGATGCTGCAAGGTACCGCTCATCTGGAAATTCTTGGAGAAGTCATACTCCCAATTCACGCCAAACATCGTCTTGCGCATCTGTCCATAGTCGGTATTGCTCTCCAGGGATACATTGACAGCCGTACCGGCATCGATGATGCTCTGGTTCAGGATGGTTACCTCGCCAGCGTTATAGTCTACCGAATAGTCGGTGCCCTCTTTCAGGGTTACGCCGCCCGCCGTTACCACCACCGAACCTTGCGGCACATTGTAGGCATCGAGGGATATGACATTGGCTGATGAGCCCTTGTACTGACCCACCATTTGATACTTATTCTTCTCGGCTATCTGCTTAGCCACGGTCTTGGTGCTGTCGTAGAGCTCGGTAAAGGCATACTGCTCAGCCTTGTCTGCCGCCACGCCGTGCTTCACCAGGTAATCACGCATATAGCTACCAAATGGCTCTACCTTAGGGATAAATACTCGACCATTGGATACGGTGTAGCCCTCCACATAGTCGAAGTAACCATTGCTATGCGCCTTGTTGTTATTGTCCAGTCGGTCGGCACCCAGCAGTCGGATGATTGGGGTACTCTTCACCTGCTGCTCAGGGATATAGCTCAGGTATACGCCCGTGGTATCGCTCTGATATTTCACGTCGAGGCGGAACTTGTCCTTCTCTATCTGCGAGGCAAGATAGTATACGTTCTTCATCATCAAGTCCCAGTTGCCCTGCTGCGGATTGCTGCTGGTATTCTTGAGCGACTTCACGAAGAGCGCCTGCTTGGTATCGGTGATGTCGGAGGCAAACTCGCCCACCTGGTAAGTTACGCCGCCCGATGTGTATTCATAGGCTACCGCCAGCACTTGGTCGGTCTGTATGCCGCTCTTCAGCGATACATATCCCATCGCCGTATTCACGGTATATTCTGAGGAATTGAGCAGTCGGGCACTCTCTAGCTTCTCGAAGTCGGCACCGCCCACCAGTCCGCCTCCCTCCAAGGTGGCAGCCGCCTGGTCTATATCTCGTGCCGCCGCATACTGGCTGGTCATCGCCTGATACTCAGTGTTGGCTTGGTTGGCAGGCACAGAGCCGCTAGCCGCCCACATCTGATTGCTCAAGCGGGAGGTTTCGCCCAGGTCGGTAAGTGCCACGATGTTACGAGTATTGGTAGTGGTTCCCGTCTTATTGGTTACCCAGATTTCCACACGGTTGATAGTGATGCCGGTGGTCAGATTAGGCAATTTCTGCATCCAGGCATCATAATGGTCTCGGAAATAGCGCGCCAAGAAATAGTGGCGGTTTTCCTCATAGTCGGCTACGTTGAGCTCGAAAGGTGTGAGCTGCACGCCGCCCTTGGTAGATACGCTCTTGCTGGCAGACTT
The DNA here is from genome assembly GCA_900548535.1 of Candidatus Segatella intestinihominis. Classification (GTDB taxonomy): domain Bacteria; phylum Bacteroidota; class Bacteroidia; order Bacteroidales; family Bacteroidaceae; genus Prevotella; species Prevotella intestinihominis. The sequence continues at coordinate 18,384 of URLG01000003.1, forward strand.
CTTCTGCGAAGCCACCATCTGGAGCTTGAGCTTGCCAAACTGCATGTCGGTTCTGATACCAAAGAGGCTGCTGGCTCCCTTGATGAGCGAGGAGTTGGATGGGAAGGATACGTTGCCCGCCTCCACGAGCTTGATGATCTCGTCCTCCTTGCCATCATACTTCAACTTCATGTTTTGCGCATCATAGTCGAAGGTGGCATCGGTGTTATAGTTCAGGTTCATGTTCACCTTGTCGCCCACCTTACCGTTCACGTTGAGGTTGATTTTCTCGTCAAAGTCCATCATCGTGGTCTTGCGGTTGCGGATAGGGAGCGATGGGTTGTCGATGCTCTTCTTGTTGATGCCAAACTTGATTTCAGCCGAACCTTGGGTCTTGACACGGATGCCGCCAGGACCGAAGATTTTCTCTGCTGGTCCCAGGTCGAAGTGCATGTCAGAGAAGTCAAACTTCTCCTTGCCTTTCTTCTGGTATATCTCATCATTCTGCTTGCGGAAGTAGGCATTGCGCTCTTGCATCTCGCTCCAGTTCATATACTCCTGGGGCGTCATCATGATAGGAGCCGAGAGCCAGGTATTGCCCATACGGTTGCCCACGATGTAGCGGTCCAGTGTATCATTGTACACCACCTGATACTGCAAGTTGTCAGGACGGCGCAGATCGAGCGGACTCTGGTAGAGATCACTCAGCGAATAAGGTTGCGTCTTCTGGATTTGCCAGCGAGGATGCAGCAGAGAGTCCGGAATGGTATCCTCATCCACCTTCAGCGGCTGGGCATTGACGGAGACGGATTTTTTCTTGTTATCGTCCTGAGGATAAGGCACGGCAAGGGCATAGCCGAAGGTAGAAACCATCAGCCAAGCCAATAATAAATAACTTACTCTTTGTCTTATCTTCATTCGATTCTATTCTACTAAAGCAAGAGAATTCTTCACTCTTCGTTCTTCACTCTTCACTTAAAAAGCTTACTTGATTTGCTTCAAGGCGAGCTTCACCACTTGCTCCACAGGCAGGTCGGGCTGTGCCTTGAGGATATCCACCACAACCTTTGACGATGGGGCTGGCGAGAAACCAAGCATGGTGAGCGCACTGACCGCCTCATCCTTGATATCATTGTTCACCATAACCACATTGCCACCATTTGCTGGCAATTCATCGGCTATGCCCAGGCTCACGATCTTGTCTCTCAGATCGAGTATGATGCGCTGAGCGGTTTTCAGTCCGATGCCCTTTACGCCCTTCAGCATCTTGTCGTTGCCCGAAGAGATGACATTGCAGAGTTCGCTTGGCGACATAGAGGAGAGAATCATTCTCGCCATGTTGCCTCCCACGCCCGAAACGGTGATGAGCAGGCGATAGAGTTCACGCTCCTGCTTGGTGGCGAAACCGAAAAGGGTGAAAGAGTCGTCTCTTCCACCAGCCACCAAAACCTCATGTACATAGAGTTTTACTTCTTGTTTGCCCTGAATGGCAGTATATGTGTTGAGCGAGATGTTGAGTCCATACCCCACGCCCGCCGTCTCCACGACAGCCATCGCAGGTGTAAGCTCTGTCAAATCGCCATGAATGTATTCTATCATAATGCAGTTTTTTGCCTCTTTTAAAATTCTTACCTAAAAAGTATATACCTCTTTAATAAATATACATAAAATAAACGAAGAGTTCGCTCTTTTATTGTATTTGATTATATTTTTATCCCCCGTAACTCCTAACTCCTAACTCCCAACTCCTAACTCCCAACTCCTAACTCCTAACTCCCAACTCCTAACTTTTCACTATAATCACGAATCTGTAAGCCCAGCGCTCTCCCAACCTTACACTTTTGGAGGAGATCATACCTAGAAACTATGATTTTATAACTTTTTGATACTTTTATGAGTTAAAAATCTATTAAAACGTCATTTATTTCAAGAAAAAGCTATACTTTTGCAAACGGAAATAGAATTGACTGAAGCCATTCAGTAGCAAACCTGCCCTCCCAGCGGCAATCCTGCTTACTTATGGCAAACATACAGAATAGAATAGAAACAAAACAACTAAATAAAAGAAATAACAAGATGAAAAAGTTTAGAGCAGCCGTAGTAGGTTACGGCAACATCGGTAAGTTTACAGTTGAGGCTCTCGAAGCAGCTCCTGATTTCGAGATTGCAGGTATCGTACGTCGCCAGGGTGCTAAGGATAAACCAGCAGAATTGGCTGATTACGAGGTAGTAGACGACATCACCAAGTTGAAGGACGTAGACGTAGCCATCCTTGCTACCCCTACTCGTTCTTGTCCAGAATACGCTGAGAAGATTGTTGCCCTCGGCATCAACACAGTGGATAGCTTCGACATCCACACCAGCATTCTCGACTATCGCACCAAGCAGATGGAGAACTGCAAGAAGGCTGGCAAGGTAAGCGTTATCTCTGCTGGTTGGGACCCAGGATCAGACTCTATCGTACGCGTATTGATGCAGAGCTTGGCTCCTAAGGGCCTGACATATACCAACTTTGGTCCAGGTATGAGCATGGGTCACTCAGTTTGCGTACGTGGTAAGAAGGGTGTTAAGAATGCGCTCTCTGTTACCATCCCATTGGGTGAGGGCATCCACCGCCGTATGGTATACGTAGAGTTGGAAGAAGGCGCTACCATCGAGGAAGTTACAGCAGAGATCAAGGCTGACCCATACTTCGCTAGCGATGAGACACACGTATTCGCCGTATCATCAGTAGATGATGTCAAGGATATGGGTCATGGTGTTAACCTGGTTCGCAAGGGTGTATCAGGCAAGACTCAGAACCAGCGCTTCGAGTTCAACATGAGCATCAACAACCCAGCCCTCACCGCTCAGGTATTGGTCAATGTGGCCCGTGCTTCCTTCCGTCTCCAGCCAGGTTGCTACACCATGCCAGAGATTCCTGTCATCGATATGCTCCCAGGCACTCGTGAGGAAATCGTAGCTACCCTCGTGTAATTACAGAGAAAATATATATACATCAACGGCTCGCAAGAACTATCCATCTTGCGAGCCGTTTTCGTTTTCCGACAATTTCAGGAATCATTTTCAGACAATCTTAGGAATCATTTTTAGACAATCTTGGGAGTTAATTATAGACAATCTTAGGAATTAGTTTAGTTCTTTTATAGTTTTTTATGTAGAGAATCTTGGATTTTCCATTAAATATTAGTAATTTTGCAGCGTTATTCATCTTAATGTATAAAATTATGAAGTATATAAAACGATATGCAGAGAAAGATATCGAGCGTGCCTTGCGCTCATCTGGAGCTGTTGTCGTAGTAGGACCAAAGTTCTGCGGAAAGACAACCACAAGTATGCTATTTCAAAAGAGTTTTATGAAACTAAACACCAATAGTCGCATCAAACTAGCTCGTCTCAACCCCAAACTAGCATTAGAAGGAAAAAATCCGAGATTGATTGATGAGTGGCAAACGGTGCCCGAAATATGGAACTACGTAAAGGAAGATCTTGACAATGAATACCAATTTGGCAAGTATATACTTACGGGGAGCTCTACTCCAGTAGATAAATCAGAGATTCACCACTCAGGAGCAGGAAGAATTGTAGCCGTAAAGATGCGTCCTATGTCTCTCTACGAATCAGGCGAGTCAAAGGGTACCGTTTCACTCTTAGAACTTTTTGAAGGAAAACCTCTCACAACATTCGATGAAAATGAGAGATTCACCTTAGAAGATGTTGCTTTCCTCACATGCCGTGGCGGCTGGCCCATCTCGGTCATCTCGGACCAAGCCGTATCATTAGATGTTACACGCAACTACTATAACAGCCTCTTCGTTTTTGAAGATTGCGACAATGAGAACTTCCGCAACAAACGCGCAGACATTTTAAAGATGATACTGCGCAGCTACGCACGCAACATCTCTACGGAAGCTTCTAAACAAAGTATCATAGACGATGTAAAACAAAGCAATGAGCGAACAATGGACAGCAAGACATTCGACGATTATATAGAAGCCCTTCAAGACCTTTATATCATTTCAGATATTGAGGCTTGGAATCCCAACATCCGTTCCAAGACCTCTATCAGAACTACCCCTACACGTCATTTTGTAGATACATCAATAGCTTGCCGTGCATTAAATATTTTCCCAGAAGATTTGATGAACGACCTCGAATCATTTGGACTGTTCTTTGAAGATTTAGCCGTTCGCGACTTATCCATTTACGCCCAAGCACATGGAGGAGAAGTACGCCACTATCGCGACAAGAACGGTTTGGAATGTGACGCCATCGTGCATTTAGAAGATGGCAGATGGGGAGCCATTGAGATAAAACTTGGTGGAGATAAACTTATAGAAGATGGTGCAAAATCACTAACTGCTCTCAAAAACAAAATAGAAAAGAAAAGTAAAGAGCCCAATCCTTCATTTTTGATGATTCTCACAGCTCGTGGCTCACTTTATCAAAGAGAGGATGGAATATATGTAGTACCTATCAATTGCTTAAAGGATTAATAGGGATGCTATCATAACTTAAAAACGGCTCGCAAGATGCAACCATCATCTTGCAAGCCGTTACTTTTTATTTTCTAAGAATCACCTTCTTATGATTCACGACATACACACATCCAGCTTGTATAGTAGTAGCCTCTGTGCCATTTAAGTTATATACCCTTACTGGCACATTTCGAAATACATTTACATTAGGGATTGAAGTTTCCACATCATCTTGCCCCGTGCCACTCGGATCACTTGGGTTGTCTGGGCTATATACAAACTTAGCCATAAGATACACATCAGCTGATGGCATTGTATAGTAGAAGCTCTCACTGGTACTAAGCAGCTCATCACCATTATACCAACCTTTGAACTTATACCCCTGACTCAAATATGCATTAAGCCAAACCGAAGTTCCTGCTTCTATTTTCTCGCCACTGGTATAATTAAACGAGCAATTGTCAGCATCATCCGAGGTTAGATATAATCTGTACTTATTCATCGGAGAAGGCTCGCTTGGATTAATCGGTACATAATCATACACTGCCTCAAACACTACATGAATATCAGTCATCACATACGAGAAGCTTGGCTGATCCCTATACCTTTCTCCATCTTTCATCCAGTAAGCAAACTGGTAATTTTCATTACCCGACGAAGTATAGATATAGACCGTCTCGCCCTCACCATACATTCCTCCGCCAGAACAATAAGCATAAGGAGACGTCTTCACCTCAACCTTAAACTTTACATTAGGCTCCGGAGGATTGGAGGGATCGAAATCATCACCACCAAATGAAGCAGCCATCAACATGGTGCTGCCCCAAAAAAGCAGCAACCACGTTGTGATACTATATTTTATGATCTTTCTCATAGGCATTGCTATTTCACCATAACCTTTGTACTCATATTATCTACCTTGACGATATATACACCCGTCATTAAGTTGAGCATACCATCACTACTTCTCGTAGCAAGCAAGGTTCCATTAGTAGAGTATACAGTTACATCCTTGCCATTCAATCCATTGAAGTTGATGCCAGACTCTGTAGGCATAATATTAACACCTGTCTTGCTTACAACGTCAGCGATGCCAGTAGTACCTCTTGTTGGTACAAGAACGAAGCGACTATTAAATGTACCTGCATCCGAAGTAAACTGATAATCACCATCTGTCAAATCAATGGTAGCTCCCGTCTCATTGTCTTGCAACAACATTGGTTGATCCAATCGCTTAGCTGAGAATGTAAATTCACCAGCCTTCTTAGTCTTGAAGCCTAAGTTCACACTACCCATCGGACGTTCATTTATAGCGAGATTACCAGCCTGAGCCTCAATAGAATAAAGTTGAGGAGCATCTGATACGCTTTCAAACTTAGCAGCATCGCAATCTAATTCGTATGCCTGGCTCTTATTTTCATTAAATACAACACGAGTATTGTCGATATTCTTACCATCAGTTACACTCAAATTGATGAGTAAACGGTCAGGCGTAATACCTTTCTCAACTCTTCTCGCTCTTGCTGCCTTTGCATTATTAGTAGCCTCTTCCTTGGTTAGTCGGTCTTCTGCCTTAAACTCAATGCTATTCACATCTGTAGGCTTTTGAACAAAGAATGCTCGAAAAGGATGCAAAACCAACTCATCATCCCCTGGGCGAACAGCCTCATAACTGCTACCATTCCAGTAGGTAATTGGTGCATTATAACCGAGAGCATCTACATCCATATAACTTGTCTGGGTATTACCAATGAAGTTCCAGCTAGCATCCTGCACATTTCTAGCAGCGTATGTATTAAGAACAGTACTGATGTCCTTAGCCTCCATATTTCCAAACTGACCTTTCTCAACCTTGAGAAAGAACTCTCCACTAGAAGCAGTTTGGAAAATATAACCTACCCCCTGCTTAAGTGAATCCTCATCAGCAGCCAAGTCTACCCAACCACCATATCCATTGTTAGCACGCTGTGCTCCATCATACTTGCGAATCACATATTTGCCAGGAGCCTTGATGTTGGCAAACTTAATACTAAATGGGAAACTGAGGAAATACCACTGATTGGCATTGACAGTGATATCAAACTGCAGTTCATTGGCATCCAAGTTGCCATTACCAATAACTGATCCACCAGTAGTTCCATCGCTCTTCACTGTTACAAGATTAGCATTTTGCTTCTCGGAGCCCACAATCTTCAGAGCGCCATTATCCTTTACATCAATATTAGGCACTCCCTCAAAACGCTTTGAAAGAACAAATACATTATCGAGATAGAAGTACTCATAAGGCTCATTAAACTCCTTGATTTCACGGAACTGGCTCCACTGGGTATTCCAGTAATAGTTGTCGTAGCTCTGTGTTGGAACATAGAGGGTCGTCGCCTTAAAATTAGTAAATGTATTCTGATCAATATTGATTGGCAATACAGTATAAGTATATACATTGCTCAGATTATTACAATTGGCAAAAGCGTTATCACCTATACGTTCCAAAGTACTTGGCACTCGAACCTCGGTCAGTTTACTGCAATTCGAGAAAGTATTCTCATCAATATAAGTCAAACTTGGAAGACTGATGTTTTCAAGTTGACTACAACTATTGAATGCAGACCTGCTAATCGTCTTCAAAGAAGGAGGGAACTGGACAGAAGTTAACTCGTAACAATTTGAGAAAGCATAACTACCAATAGACTCCACGCTATCAGGTAATACAACATTCTTTAATCCACTACGATTAAAAGCACTAGAACAAATTCTCTTTAAATTTTGTGGCAACACTATCTCTTTCAAAGAAGAACAATAATAGAAAGAATTTGCTCCTAACACATTGCAAGAAGGCATAATGACCTCTTTCAACATTTGGCAATTGCTAAATACGCCATCACCACCAATTCCCCAACTATCACCAAGACTATCACCAAGACAAACCAGTTTTTGGGGTAATGTTACAGATTTCAATTGATCACAATCATTGAAAGCAGCCTTGATATACTTTACACTATTAGGCAATTTAACCGTTAGCAACTTGCTAAGACCAGAAAAAGAATGAGGACCAAGTACGCTATCCTGCGTACAATATCCTGTATAATATTGATAAGGATTTGCTACAACATCAACATCTGACAAGTCTAGATAATGGAGATTATCCATCTTGTTGCGCATAATCATAATATCATAACTATTGATGGAACCTTTTACCTTCAATGTCACGACACTTCTAAGTTTTTCCTGTGGAATCGCTTGCTGGATACCAGAAGTTGTAGATTGAGCTGTAGCTTCAATATCATAATCGAACTGAGTACCCATAGGGAAGATTCTTTCGCTCATCAATTTCCAGACTTCAGTCTTTTGATAATCAGCAAGAGACGCCTCTGGTACGATAATCAATACATTCTTACCAAGGGATAAGGTATCAATATTCATACCAGGCATACCTGTATCGCCCGTTCCCATATAATTATTGTTTTTTGCCTCTAAAGCTGGGACCTCAGTAGCATAAAGAGTCAACAATGTATTACCATCAAAACATCTATAGCCCAAACTTTTGATGGTCTCTGGGAGAGAAACTTCATTCAAACTATTACATGTCCCAAACGCTCCCATACCTATATATTGGCTCATAGGAGCATTCAAAACCGATAAATTATTACAACCACGGAAAGCATAATTACCCAAAGACTCACACTTTGGCAAATCTACCTTTTGAATGTTTGGACAAGAAGAAAAGGCATTATCAGCAATAGTTGTACAATTAGGAAGAGAAAGGTCTCCTAGTGCTGATTACTAAATGCAGCATCAGGAATAGTTGCGAATTGCTCTATGCCTTTTACCTCGCTCAGATTAGAGCAACCATTAAAAGCCAAACTACCAATAGTTGTACAGTTTGAAATATCAATTGACTTAAGTTTTGAGCAACAAGAAAATGTACTATTAGAAATAGACGTAATAAGATTGAGATTCTTGACAGATTCTAGATTTGAACAGTTAGAGAAAGCAGACTCACCTAGATATTTACAACTTGACAAGTCTATGCTTGTAAGTTTGCGACACTCGTTAAAGGCATTCTGCCCAATTGAAGTACATTTAGAAACATCAACATCTTCCAAAGCTAGACATTGTTGAAAAGCGCAATCACCTATTGAAGTACAATTTTTCAAATCTACATTCTTCAAAGAGGAGCAACAACCAAAAGCATCATTACCTATAAATGTACAATTTGAAATATCCCCAACAGAATGTAAGCTACTAAGACCTGAAAATGCGTAGTTTTCAATTCTCTTACAGGCCTTTAAAATTACTTTTCTCAAATTTTTACAACTAGATAAGCCCGAAACTACTTCACAAGCACTTAAGTCTAATTCTGTAATAGAATTACAGCCCTCAAAAGTAGACCAATCAATTGAAACTAATTGAGACGTATTCCCTATGCTGTTCAAAGAACTACAATTATAAAAGAAATGGTATGGTAACTTTTTAATCATCTTTGGCAACGTGACTTTCTTCAAGGTCTTATTTTCGGAGAACACACTCTCCATCTGCACCACAGTGTAGTTCTGACCTAAATAAGGAATAGTTGATGGTACAACCACTTCATCCCCATAGTTACTAGCTCCATTGATCTGTACATTTGGTTCATTCACCCACGTTCCATCAGATGTATTATAACCTGACGAGGCATAGCAATTCCATGTTACACCATTTTCATCTGTATAATCAAAGTTTTGTGCGTAACTTTGAATAATCCCTATACAGAAGACAAAAGTCATTAGTAAAATTCTTCTCATAACCGAATAATTTTATTGATTATTAATTGTTTATTCTTCATTCTAAATCTCATAGTTCCGACACCAATCACTCATTCATTAGTTAGGATAAAGTAAAAAGGCGTGTAACTGTCCGTAGTTTGCTCATCTATCGGTTACCGCCAAGTTACCTGCACAAATACAAACGACAAAACAGTCCACGCCTAAGAGCGTGAACTTCTAGTACGCTTGTTTCATTTATGCGAATATTGGCGGTATTCATAGATGAGAAACAAGAGCCCAAAAGCTCAATATCTTAATATGTATATAATCTACTTACTTTCTGTTTCGTATAAATCTCGTTTTAAATGTTCAACAATCAGTTATGTATTGTTTGCGATAACAAAGACTACAATCCTCTCTGCATCCCAATTCACGCTGCAAATATAACAAAAAGTTTTGAAACTGAGTGAGAAAAATGAAGAAATCTGCATTTTTTTTGGGTGAAGATATTAGAAAATACGCAAATCTTTGGTTCATAAGAGGCTTAAATGAAGCTGGGAATGGGCTCTTTTGAAGCTGGGAAGAGGCTCATTTCGACCGCAGATGTGGCTCTTCCCAACCGCAAAAGGGGCTTACTTCGACCGCAAAAGAGACTTACTTGAAGTGCATTGGAACGTCATTTGCTGTGCATTGGAACGTCATTTACGATGGCTAACAGACGTTCCCACGACACCTCAACACGGCATTCACTACATCACGATGCCTTCAAAACTACTACCTCGTAGTAGCTGCAATTACATCCTCGATGTCGATACAACGACATCCCCGATGCAGTTACAACTAGTACCTCGATGGAGTTGGATCTACATCCTCGTAGAAATTCCAACGGTATCGGGGTAGTATTTTGCTCAAAAAGCGCAGCATTTTTCCCATATATTGCGTTAAGTTTTGCTAATATTCTCAATGCAAAGGCTATTTACAGCCATAAAAGAGCTAAAAAAGCCCCATATTATGGCAATACATGGCAGATTATGACAATTAGTAAAGAATTGCCATAGATATAATCCATTATGTATCAATATATTAATTACATCTATGGCAATATGGCAATTCTTTCAAAAAAATATCGTGCGTGATAGTAACCAGCATCAGATTGAGGGTAAACCTTGCAGTCCTACCATTCCCATCCATATAAGGATGAATATAGGCAAAAAAGAAATATTCTAAAAAATTAACGAATAAAAAAAAAGAAAGAATGCACTTCTCATACATTCTTTCTTTGTTTTGCATATAATCTTTAGCACTTCTTATGTGTCATGATGTCCAGCACCATATCATCGGTAGCCTTCATGGCATCGGCTCCGATGGAGGTGAGGTTGTGGATGCACTTGTCCACATCATCATCCACGATGCCCTCGGCAGATGTTACGCACTTGCCTTCCATCGACAGTAAGGCTGATAACAGGGCGGTGCTGACACCAGAGGAAATCTTCAGGGCACAGCTAGGCTTGGCACCATCGCAAATCATACCGGTGAGGTTAGCCACCATGTTCTTGACGGAATTGCAGATGCGAGTATAGTCGCCACCCATCAGATAGGTGATGCCACAGCTGCTGCCCGTACTTGCTACCACACAACCACACAAGGCTGACAACTTGCCCAGGCTCTGCTTGATATAAATGGCTGTGAGATGGCTGAGCATCAAGGCACGAATCAACTCCTCTTCGGTATTCTCATTTTCCATAGCATATACCACCACAGGATTGGTGGCGCAGATGCCCTGGTTGCCACTGCCACTATTGCTCATCACTGGGATCATGGCTCCACCCATACGGGCATCACATGCCGAAGCGGTACGAGACAGGATATGAGAAAATATGTTGTTGCCAAAGATGCCATGACTCAATGGGCGATCCATCGTCTTGCCCAAACAATGACCATAATTGCCCTTGATGGAGAGCTCGGCAGCCTTCATGTTATACTCCTTGGTCTTGAGTATGAAAGAAATCTCATCCAGAGGTGCCGTGGTGGCAAACTCATATACCAATGGGAAGTTGAGCAGAATGTCATCCTCAGCCTCATCGGCGGCAGAGCCTCCACGCTTGTCCATCACCACCTCGCCATTTCGCTCAATATACACGAAATGGGTATGCCCACCAGAGATGATAGCCGTGGCCTGAGCATCGCCCGCATAACAATTTACCTCGATATAGAGTTTGTCTACATCGCCCTGCTTCAACTTGATGTCGATGTCGGCATCCTCTATGTACTTTTTGCCCTGCACCAAGGTATCGGGAGTCAGATCCTTCAATACCTCCAGCTGATACTCAGGCTTGCCTATCAAGGCACCGAGCGATACGGCGATAGGAAGACCTATCATGCCCGTGCCTGGAATGCCCACGCCCATGGCGTTCTTCAGCATATTGGGACTCAGCAAAACCTCGATGCGCTCTGGTCGCTTGCCCAATGTAGTGGCAGCCTGCGCTGTACAAAGAGCCACAGCCATTGGCTCTGTACAACCAATGGCTGGGACTACTTCCTTATTGATAAGAGCGATGATTCGCTCACGCTTACTTTTCTCTAACATATTATCTATTGAAATATATTTGCTTCTTCTATATATAACGTATTCACCGTCATTTAGGGTACAAAAGAGCAAAAATATTTTAGTCTTCGAGCTGGAACAAAGGATCGTCTGGAGTCAACATGGTTGGCTTCTGGTCGAAATCCTTGAGCTGCTGCTCTGAAGCATACTTCTTATCCACTACCAAGCGGAACATATACTCATTAAACCACTCATTGGTCATGATGAAACAGCCACCGAAACCATTGTCAGCACCCCAGCTGTTCTCCACCTTCCACTTCACTGGCTTGCCATTGGCATCGAGGTCTACGGCTGTCAAGGTCATGGCATGGGTAGAACCGCTATCAAATGTGGAGATGCGATCAGCCTTGTTCATAGGGAAAGAGGTATTGAAGAGGCTGGCATAATCGAAGTTATCGAGTGCCAAGTAGCCACGCTTGCGGTCGAGTTGCTTGCCCACATCGTAGCTGGAATACATCTTATGACCATCCTTCAAGGAAGCGATGGCGAGATTGGCTATCTCATCCATAGGCAAGTTGAGGTACTTCCAGTTATGACCATCGTAGGTATGGCGGTCGTACTCCACCTCGTATGTCTTATGGTAAGGGCGGCGAGGATCGTTCATCACCATGAGGAAGGTGCCGTTGAGGTCTTTACCTACAGTCTCCTCATAGAAACTCTTAGGGGTATACTTCTTAGCCTCACCCACCTGCTTGCCGTCCTTGTCACGGAAAGCGTAGGTAAACTCCTTCACCGGCTCACCCAATGTAAGGCAGAGCATGTGGTACACCTGTCCGAGCATCTCCTGCTTGCGAGCCTGGATGGCAGCAGCCTTCTTGCCCTGGGCTATCATCTTGCGGAGCTCCAAGCCATACTCACGGAGCTTGCTGCTCACCAGACGGCTCATCTTAGAGGTGTTGTTGCTAGAGTAAGTCTCTGGCTGTGCGCTCATAGGCACCAATCCATACTTGGCAGCCAAGTCGGCAACGCCGCAGAAGGTACCGCCATCATTGAGCGGATTCTTGAAGAAGAACTGCACCTGAGGGTCCTCGATGCTCTTCTTGCCCAAGTCGATAACGCCCTGAAGCATCAAGTTGGCTTTCTCCAACTGATCATAGAAGAAGAGATAATCCTGTGAATACTCCACTACCCTGCCCTGCTCATCATTCTTGGCGAAATTAGAACGCAGCACATTCATACCACTAAACATCCAGCAACGACCAGAGCTCTTCTGATTGTGGATGCTCTGTGAAGGAGTCTCGATGCTGAAATGAGTATCCACCGGAGCCTCATTGGCATGATTCTTCACCAGGTCATCAATATTGTTGTTGGCAATGGCATTGAAGAGGGCCTTGTTGGCAGCACCGCCGCCATTCTGGGTCTTCTCCATCTGTTGCAACATAGACTGGCTGATGCCGCCCGTCTTGCTCTGAGCCATCAAAGCAGTGGAAGCCATCAACATGGCGCCCACGAGGAATAAATTCTTTCTCATATTTATATTTATTTAATTATTTTGCTGCAAAAATACAAAGAATATTCGTAAAAAGAGAAAATATCCGCTTAAAAGTGTAATATATTGAAAAAAAGCAGTATCTTTGCACGGAAATTGATAAAGGAAATATGGACAAAAGTAAGTTTAGTCTATTAAATAACATAAAATATCCAGAGGATTTGCGCAAACTAAGCATCGACCAGTTGCCACAAGTCTGCAAGGAATTAAGAGAAGACATCATTGACGAGGTGGCAGTAAACCCTGGTCATTTTGCCTCCTCTCTGGGTGTCGTGGAGATAACCGTAGCCCTGCATTACGTTTACAACACACCATACGACCGAATCGTTTGGGATGTGGGACACCAGGCTTACGGCCACAAGATACTGACGGGGCGCAGGGACAACTTCTGCACCAACCGCAAACTGCACGGCATCCGTCCATTCCCTACTCCACTGGAGAGCGAATACGACACCTTTGCCTGCGGACATGCAAGCAATTCCATCTCAGCAGCACTGGGCATGGCTGTGGCAGCACGAGAAACGGGCTGTCCGGATCGTCATGTCGTAGCCGTCATAGGCGATGGTGCCATGAGTGGCGGTTTGGCTTTTGAGGGCTTGAACAATGTTTCGAGCACCCCTAACGACATGCTCATCATCCTCAACGACAATGACATGAGCATCGACCGTGCCGTGGGAGGCATGGAGAAATACCTGCTGCAACTGGATACCAACGAGACATACAACAAGCTCCGCTTCAAGGCCTCGCAGTGGCTCCACTCCAAGGGTTACCTCAACGACGACCGCCGCAAGGGAATCCTCCGACTGAACAATGCGCTGAAATCTGCATTGAGCCATCAGCAGAACATCTTCGAGGGTATGAACATCCGATATTTCGGTCCTTTTGATGGTCATGACGTCAAGGAAGTGGCTAGAGTATTGAAGCAACTCAAGAACATGAAGGGACCTAAGTTGCTGCACCTGCACACCACCAAGGGCAAGGGCTACGAACCTGCCGAGAAGAATGCCACTACATGGCATGCACCTGGCAAATTCGACCCAGAGACTGGCGAACGAATCATTGCAGACACCAGCAACCAGCCGCCTAAATACCAAGATGTATTTGGCGAGACACTGCTGGAACTTGCCAAACAGAACCCAAAGATAGTAGGTGTGACACCAGCCATGCCTACAGGATGCTCCATGAACATCATGATGAAGGCACTGCCCGACCGCACCTTCGACGTGGGTATAGCCGAGGGACATGCCGTCACCTTCTCAGGAGGTATGGCGAAGGACGGATTGCAGCCATTCTGCAACATCTACAGTTCATTCGCCCAGCGTGCCTACGACAACATCATCCACGACATGGCTCTGCTCAAACTGCCTGTGGTATTGTGTCTGGACCGTGCAGGACTGGTAGGCGAAGACGGACCTACCCATCATGGAGCCTTCGACCTAGCGGCACTGCGTCCTATCCCTCATCTCACCATTGCATCGCCGATGAATGAGCACGAACTGCGCAATCTGATGTACTCTGCCCAGTTGCCCGACCACGGCAGCTACGTGATCCGTTACCCAAGAGGCAAGGGCGTGCTGACCGACTGGCGCAACCCGATGGAGGAAATCAAGACGGGAACGGGCAGAAAGCTGAAGGACGGCAAGGATGTAGCCGTGCTCACCCTAGGTCCTATCGGCAACGACGCTGCCCAAGCCATCGCCGAAGTAGAGGCAGAGACCGGCATGAGCATCGCCCACTATGACATGAGATTCCTCAAACCTCTGGACCACGAGATACTGGAAGAGGTAGGCAAGAACTTCAACCGCATCATCACCATTGAAGACGGTGTGAGAATCGGCGGCATGGGCTCTGCCGTACTGGAATGGATGAGCGACCACGACTATCAGCCACATATCACAAGAATGGGATTGCCAGATGAATTTGTGGAGCATGGCACCGTGGCTCAACTGCGAGAAATTGTACATCTAGATAAGGATAGCATAAAGGAAAGTTTGAAGTTAGAAGTTAGAAGTTAGGAGTTAGGAGTTAGGAGTTTCTTTCTCCTTTAAAAAAGATATAGCATAATTATGAAGATTATTATAGCTGGCGCACATGCCATAGGTACTCACTTGGCGAGACTGCTGTCTCGTAGCAAGGAAGAGATCACTCTCATCGACGAAAGCGAGGAGCGACTGGCAAGCATCGGTTCCGACTGCGACCTACTCACCATGCTGGGCAAACCTACCAGCCTGAAGATATTGAGAGACGCAGGAGTAGACGATGCCGACCTCTTTATCGCCGTAACCCCAGTGGAAAGTACCAACATTACCGCCAGCATATTGGCAAAGAACCTGGGAGCCAAGCGCACCGTGGCACGTGTGGACAACCCTGAATATATGGAGCCACAAGCCCAGGAATTCTTCAAGAACCTGGGCATCAGCAAGCTCATCTATCCAGAGATGCTTGCCGCCGTGGACATCAACAATGGATTGAAGATGAGTTGGGTTCGCCAGCGCTGGGATGTGCATGAAGGCGCACTCGTGATGCTCGGCATCAAACTGCGTGAGGGCTGCGAGATACTGAACGAACCGCTCAAGAACATCAGCGGTCCCAACGACCCATACCATGTGGTGGCGATCAAGCGAGGCAGGGAAACCATCATTCCTGGTGGTAACGACGAGCTGAAGCTCTATGACCTAGCCTACTTCATGACCACCCGCAACTATATCCCCTATATCCGCAAGATTGTGGGCAAGGAGCACTATGTAGACGTGAAGAACGTGATGATTATGGGTGGCGGACGCACTGCCGTGAGAGCCGTAAAGAAGATGCCGGAATATATGGAGTGCAAAATCATCGAGAAAGATGAGAACCGCTGTGAGTATCTCAACGACATTCTAGACGAGAACAAGACCCTGATCATTCATGGCGATGGACGAGACATTCCATTGCTCACCGAAGAAGGAATCAGAAGCACCCAGGCCTTCGTTGCCCTGACAGGCAATGCAGAAACCAATATCCTGGCTTGTCTTACTGCCAAGAGAATGGGTGTGCGCAAGACGGTAGCTGCCGTTGAGAACGTAGACTATGTGAGCATGGCAGAGAGCCTGGACATCGGTACCATCATCAACAAGAAGATGATTGCCGCCAGCTACATCTACCAGATGATGCTCGATGCCGACGTGATGAACGTGCGCTTCCTGATGAGTGCCAACGCCGATGTGGCTGAGTTCATAGCCAAGGAGGATTCAAAGGTAACCAAGAAGCCAGTGAAGGACCTGGGCATGCCTATCGGTGTAACCATCGGTGGACTGGTGCGTGGTGAAGAAGGAATGCTCGTTTCGGGTAATACACAGATAGAGGCAGGCGACTCGGTAATGGTATTCTGCCACAACATCAACATGAAGAAGATTGAGAAATACTTCATATAAGCGTGAACGAGATAGAGACATACTTCATATATGATAAACAGCAAATTAATATATAAGGTTTTAGGGCAACTGCTTTTCATAGAAGCATTCCTGCTCTTCGTCTGTCTGCTGGTAGCTTTCTATTACCAGCAGGACGACATCTTTGCCTTCATTGTGGCAACACTTACCACCATCGGAGGTGGACTGGTGCTGAAATGGAGAGGACACGGAGCAGATAACTCAATGTCGCGCCGTGATGCCTATCTCGTGGTAACGCTCTCATGGATTGTATTCAGTTTCTTCGGAACCCTCCCCTTCATGGTGAGTGGATACATCAACAACTTTACCGATGCCTACTTTGAAACCATGTCGGGATTTACGACAACGGGAGCCACGATATTAGACGATGTAGAATGTTTCCCCCACGGACTGCTCTTCTGGCGTTCGCTCACCCAATGGATAGGCGGTCTGGGAATCGTGTTCTTCACCATCGCCCTGCTGCCTTCGCTTGTAGGAGGACAGACCAAGGTGTTTGCTGCCGAGGCAACAGGACCTATCAAGACCAAGCTGCATCCACGGCTCTCCACCTCGGCAAAATGGATCTGGAGTATCTATCTCGTGCTCACCATCGCCTGCATTGTATCCTATTATGTGGCAGGAATGAATCTCTTCGACAGTTTCAACTATGCGATGACCACTACTGCTACGGGTGGTTTCTCTACCCACAACAGCAGTACCTCGTTCTTCCATTCGCCGGCGTTGGAATACATCTGCGCCTTCTTCTGCTTCCTCTCGGGAGTGAACTTCACCCTGCTTTATGCAGCAGTCATCAAGTTCAAGATTAAAGACCTGTTCAGGAACTCGGAGTTCAAGTTCTATGCATTCCTGGTTTCGGCATTCACCGCCTTCATCATGGTAGAGCTGATGATGATGCGCAACTACGATGTAGAGCATGCCTTCCGCAGTGCCGTCTTCCAGGTGGTATCATTTATCACCACCACGGGATTGTTTAACGACGATGCAGCCGTGTGGCCTCACGTTACCTGGGTGGTATTGGCAGCCTGCATGTTCTTCGGAGCCTGCTCGGGCAGTACGAGTGGAGGTTTGAAATGCATCCGTGGCGTGATGCTGGTGAGAATGGTGAAGAATGAATTCCGACAGATTCTTCACCCTAATGCCGTACTTCCATTGAAGATTGATGGCGTGAACGTTCCGATGCAGAAGCGGGTTACGCTGCTCGCCTTCCTCACCACTTATCTCATCATCTGCCTGGTCATCTCGTTCACGATGATAGCCATGGGCATCGACAACACCAATGCCATCACCATCACCCTGAGCTGTGTGGGCAACGTAGGCCCTACCCTGGGTACGGAGATTGGTCCTACGATGTCGTGGAGCGAACTGCCGGATGTGGCAAAATGGTTCTGCTCACTGATGATGCTCATCGGACGTTTGGAGATATTCAGCGTATTGGTGATATTCACACCTGCATTCTGGAGAGAAAACTGATTTTAGTTAGGAGTTAGGAGTTAGGAGTTAGGAGTCGGGAATTAGGAGTTAGGAGTTATTCTAAGTAAATCATGATTCTAAAACGTTACATATATATAAGGTAAAGCCGCAAGGCAGATTATAAACTAAATAAAAAACAAAATGAAACCATTAAAATTTCAACCACTATTGAAGTCCACCATCTGGGGTGGCAGTAAGATTATCGCTTTCAAGCATCTCGACATCAAGCAGGAGAAAGTTGGCGAGAGTTGGGAAATCTCTGGTGTTCCTGGCAATGAAAGCATCGTAGCCGACGGCGAGATGAAGGGCAAGAAGCTCAATGAGGTTGTTGCCGAGTTGAAGGAGAACTTCCTCGGAGCAGAGAACTATAAGCGTTTTGGCAATGAGTTCCCATTGCTCATCAAGTTTATCGATGCCAACCGCGATCTCTCCATTCAGGTTCACCCTAATGATGAGATTGCCAAGAAGCAAGGCAAGGAGCGTGGCAAGACCGAGATGTGGTATGCACTGCCATCAGAGCCTGATGCCAAGCTCTACAACGGACTGAAGATGGAGATAACACCAGAGCAGTACAAGGAGATGGTGGAGAATGACACCATCACTGATGCCCTGGCACAATATAACGTAAAGGAGGACGACTGCTTCTTTATCCCTGCTGGCAGAATCCATGCCATCGGCACGGGCTGCTTCGTGGCAGAGATTCAGCAGACTAGCGATGTGACCTATCGCATCTACGACTTCAAGCGCAAGGACAAGGACGGCAATTATCGCCAGCTCCACACCAAGGAGGCTTCCGAGTGCATCGACTACACCGTATTGGCAGACTATCGCCAGAACTACACTCCTGCCAAGAACCAGGGTGTCAGCATGGTGCAGTGCCCTTACTTCACCACAGCCGTTTATGACCTCAATGAGCCAATGACCCTGGATTATTCAGAGTTGGACAGCTTTGTCATCCTCATCGGCTTGAAGGGCGAGGCTAAGATTACCGACAACGAGGGTAACGAGATTACCCTGCAGGGCGGCGAGAGCATCGTAGTTCCTGCCTCTACCCAGACATTGAAGGTTGAGGGAACACTGAAGTTCCTGGAGACATACGTATAAAAATGACAAGAAATAAAAAGGCTCGCAAGTTTTATTGCCTTGCGAACCTTTTTATTAAACTAGAGTATATAAAAAATAGCAATGAAAACATTATCAGAGATATTAAATAACATCCGCAAGGAGTCTTTGTCTGAACAAGACAAGGGCTTCCGTTTTGAACGTCTTATGCAAGCCTATCTAAGAACGACCTCCATCTATGAGGGTATCTTTGATAATGTTTGGCTTTGGCAAGACTTTCCATACAAGGAACAGTTTGGCGGAAAAGATACAGGTATAGATCTTGTAGCAAAAACAGAAGAAGGAGCCTATTGGGCCATTCAATGCAAATGCTACGCAGAAGACAAATATATCACCAAGCCTGATGTTGATACATTTCTATCAACATCAGGAAAGTCGTTTGATACAGACCAAGGAAGCATCCATTTCTCACAAAGGCTTTGGATTTCTACAACCAACAAATGGAATTCCACAGCAGAGCTTAGTATCAAGAATCAGACTCCACCTGTCACTCGACTCAACTTAATTGAGTTGGAAAGCGACAATGTAGATTGGGAAAAGTTGGAGCAAGGATTGTATGGAAAGACTTCACGCCCTGCCCCATTTACGATATTGGAACACCAGAAGAAAGCCATTGAGAAAACTCATGAATATTTAAAAAATCATGAGAGAGGCAAACTCATTATGGCTTGTGGCACTGGCAAGACTTTTACTTCGTTGAAGATTGCCGAAAACGAGACCAACAACAATGGGCTTGTTCTCTTTCTCGTTCCTTCCATTGCTTTGTTAGGACAGACATTACGTTCTTGGCACCAACAGGCTTCCAAGCCTATCCACGCCGTCTGCATTTGCTCTGACTCCCAAGTATCTAAACAAGACATAAAGAATGATGATAGCAGCACAAGTGTACTGGACTTAGCTTTGCCTGCCTCTACGAACACGGATTTCATCGTCAAGCAGCTACAATGCTTGCATCAAACAAAGAAGGAGGGCATGAAGGTAGTTTTCTCAACTTACCAGTCGATAGCAGTCATTGCACAAGCACAAAAAGAACTTTTGCGCCGCACTGGCAATGAGTTTGGCATCTTTGACCTCATCATTTGCGATGAGGCGCACCGTACCACGGGCGTAACCCTCAAAGGTGAAGACGAAAGTTCCTTTGTCAAGGTACACGACAACACATTCTTACAAGCCAAGCATCGCATCTACATGACAGCGACACCTCGCATCTATGTGGGTGATACCAAGAAAAAAGCCGAAGAGAACGAGGCTGTATTATGCTCCATGGATGACACAAACATCTATGGAGAAGAAATCTACAAGATAGGCTTTGGAGAAGCCGTGGAGAAAGAATTGCTTACTGACTATAAGGTGTTGATATTAGCAGTGGGTGACAAGGACATTACTCCATCCTTACGTGATGCACTTACCAACGAAGACGGAACTATTCCGGTGGATGACGCTGCTAAGTTTGTTGGTTGCATCAATGCTTTATCCAAAAAGGTCTTGGGGGATGAAGGTCTTATCAAGGCTTCCGACCCATTACCTATGCAAAGAGCTGTGGCATTCTGCTCTACCATCAAGGCTTCCAAACTGACCGCCAAGGTTTTTACGGACTGCAAGAATTCCTATATGGAAGACATCAGCGACAAGGAAAAAGCGGAAATGGTAGATGTAGTGGCGCACCATGTAGATGGAACCATGTCTGCTACCATGCGAGACAATGAACTGATGTGGCTGAAAGCTCAGCCAGAGAACAATATGGAATGCCGTATGCTGACCAATGCCCGTTGTTTGAGCGAGGGTGTGGATGTGCCTTCACTCGATGCTGTCGTTTTCGTCTCACCCAAAAACTCACAAGTAGATGTTGTGCAGTCGGTCGGTCGTGTCATGCGCCGCAGCAAGGGGAAGAAATATGGTTACATTATCATTCCAGTGGTAGTGCCTGAGAATGTGGAGGGCGACAAAGTACTGGAGAAGCATCCTAACTTCAAGGTGGTTTGGACGGTACTCAATGCTCTTCGTGCCCATGATGACCGTTTCAATGCAGAAGTCAATACCATAGAATTGTCAAAGAAGCAGCCAAAGCATATTCTCTTTGGCGGTGTAGCTCCACACGACGATGACAGCATTGACCATGGAGATGGGCATGGAGCTGACGGCAAGAAACATGAGAACGAGAATAGTGCCGCCGTGAATATGGCAAAAGAACTGTCACTGAAGTTTGAAGACTTGCAGAATGTATTCTATGCCAAGATGGTAACCAAGGTGGGCACCAAGCGATATTGGGAACTTTGGGCAAAGGATATTGCTAAAATTGCTGACGAACATATCGAGCGCATCAAAAAACTCATTGCTCAAGGTGGCAAGCACCGAGAGGCTTTCGACATCTTGATGAGAGGTCTCCACAGCAACATCAACCCTAACCTCACCGAGCAAGAGGCGATTGAGATGCTATCGCAGCATATCATCGCTCGCCCTGTGTTTGAGGCGTTATTCGGTGATTTTGAGTTCACCGCCAACAATGCCATCTCACAATCCATGCAAAAGATGCTCGACACTTTGGACGATGAGGTTAAGACTGAAGAGGAACATGAGAGATTGCAAAAGTTCTACGACTATGTGAGAACTACCGTTGGCGACATCCAAGATGCCGAGGGAAGACAGCGACTGATTGTGGAGCTATACGACAAATTCTTTAAAGTGGCATCGCCTAAGACTGTAGAGAAGCTGGGAATAGTCTATACACCTGTAGAGGTGGTGGATTACATTCTCTGCTCGGTCAACTATATCATCCAGCGTGAGTTCGGACGTTCTATTTCTGATGAGAATGTAAACATCCTCGACCCTTTCACAGGTACAGGTACGTTTATCACTCGCTTATTGCAAAACGGCTTGATTAGCAAGGATGCCTTCACTCGCAAATATAAGCATGAAATCCATGCCAACGAGATTGTATTAATGGCATACTACATTGCTTCCATCAACATTGAGAGCGTGTATCATTCACTGATGCAAGAAGACAAATACACTTCCTTTGATGGAATCTGTCTCACCGACACATTCCAATTGGGTGAAGACCAAGACGATGGAGAAAAGAGCAGAGAAGGCTATGGTGACGTGTTCCCGATGAACTCCAAGCGTGTGAGCAACCAACGCAAGAAACCGATAACCATCATCATTGGTAATCCTCCTTATTCCGTTGGTCAGAAGTCTGCCAACGACAATGCTCAAAACCTGCATTACCCTGTGCTTGACAAACGCATAGAGGAGACATACGCAAGGATGACGCAAGCCAACAACAAGAACTCATTGTATGATAGTTACATCAAGGCTTTTCGTTGGGCATCCGACCGTTTGGACAAGAACGGTGGGGTTATTGGCTTCGTTACCAATGGCAATTGGCTGGATGGCAACTCACAAGATGGTATGCGCAAATGCATGGAACAGGAGTTCTCTACCATCTATATATTCAATTTGAGGGGAAATTGTCGAACAAGCGGGGAACTGCGTCGCAAAGAAGGCGATGGAGTTTTCGGCTTGGGTTCTCGCACCCCTATTGCCATCACCATCCTTGTCAAGAAACCGAAGAAGGATGCCAATGAGAAGGCTAAGATTTTCTATCACGACATCGGTGACTATCTGAGCCGTGAGAAGAAATTGGAGATTATCAAGGACATGAGGGACATCAGCAACACAAGTATGATGTGGCGCATGATTAAACCTAATGAACACGGCGATTGGATCAACAAGCGCAACGAAATGTTCAAACTCTTTACGGCGTTGGGGGACAAAGAAAAAGTTAGCGGATTGAAGAAGCCTGAGGATCAGGAGACGTTCTTTGTGCCATACTATTCGTGTGGTTGCCAAACAAATAGAGATTCTTGGATTTATAACTTTGCCTATAAGGTTCAAGCAAATAATTCTCAAAAGATGGTCAACAACTACAACGAACAAGTAGATGTATATTGCAAAACGGAAAAAGAAGAGTCTCTGTGCTACGATGAATCGTACATAAAATGGACTAGTAGTTTGCTTCCAAAACTAAGAAGAAAAGAAAAGGCTGTATATGACACCAAGAATTTGCGAGTTTCTTTGTATCGACCATTCTGCAAACAATGGCTATACTTTGACACCTCATTCATCCATAGACCTTATCAGCTTCCAAAGCTTTTCCCGACAACAAAGCATAAGAATTTGGTCATCTGTGTATGTGGTATAGGCGTGACTAAGGATTTCACTTGCATCATGACCAATATAATTCCTGACTTGGAACTTATTGGTAAGAGTCAGTGTTTCCCTCTCTACTGGTATGAGGATCAAAAGAGCAAGGATTCACAAGATCTCTTCACCCAAGCCTTGAGTGAAGAAGAACGTTATATTCGCCATGATGGTATCACCAACTGGATATTGAAGACAGCTCGCAAGCAATATGGTAAGAATGTTCAGAAAGAAGACATCTTCTATTATGTATATGGATTGCTTCATTCTCCAGACTATCGCAAGACTTTTGCGACAGACCTGAAGAAATCGCTTCCTCGCTTGCCTTTGGTGGACAAAGCAGAAGACTTCTGGACTTTCAGTAAAGCAGGAAGAGAGTTGGCAGAACTACATCTCAACTACGAGACCATAGAGCCTTACCCATACTGCAACATCAAGAGCGATGCATTCACCAAGGAGGGGGACTTCAAGACTTATCGGGTACAGAAGATGCGGTTTGGGAAGAAAGATAGCAAGACTGCTGACAAGAGTACCATCATCTACAACTCTGCCATTACCATCAATGGAATCCCTGAAAAGGCATACGAGTATGAGGTGAACGGAAAGTCGGCAATAGAATGGCTGATGGAACGCTATGCCATCACCACAGACTCGAAGAGTGGCATCACCAACGACCCGAATGACTGGGCTAAAGAGCAAGGAGACGAGAAATATATCCTCAACTTGCTCCTGCGCATCGTCAACCTATCGCTGAAATCAGTAGAGATTATTGAATCTCTGCCAAAACTCAACTTTGAAGAATAAAGGAGAAACGAACATGGACAAAGGACAAATTCTATTATATCAAACTCCCGATGGAGAATCAAAAATAGAGGTAAAGTTGCAAGACGATACCGTTTGGCTGTCACTCGACCAAATGGCAGAGCTTTTCCAACGCAACAAATCCACCATTTCCAGACACATTAAGAATGTACTGGAAGAGGGGGAATTGTTAGCGGATTCAACTATTGCAAATTTTGCAACAGTTCAAAATGAAGGAAAACGCCATGTAGAGAGACAGATTACTTATTACAACCTCGACATGATTATCAGCGTAGGCTATCGTGTTCATTCTTATCGCGGTGTACAATTCCGAATTTGGGCAACCAAGGTGCTAAAGGACTATATCGTGAAGGGGTTTGCCTTAAATGACGACTTATTGAAACGTGCAGGCGGCGGTAACTATTTCGATGAACTTCTAGCAAGAATTAGGGACATCCGTTCTAGTGAAAAGGTATTCTATCGCAAAGTTCTGGAAATCTATGCGCTCAGTATCGACTATGACCCTCGTGTGGAAATGACACAAAAGTTCTTCAAGACGGTACAAAACAAAATGCACTATTCTGTACATGGGCATACCGCAGCGGAAATCATCTATGAACGTGCAGATGCCCAAAAAGATTTCATGGGACTCACCACTTGGTCTGGCGCTATGCCTACAAAGCCAGAAGCCGAGATTGCGAAGAATTATCTCACACAAGACGAGATAAAATCGCTGAATCGCATCGTGAGTCTCTATCTTGACTTTGCAGAAATGCAGGCAGAAGAGCATCGCCCAATGTATATGAAGGACTGGATTAATATACTAGACGACTTCCTCCGTATTTCTCGAAAAGACATACTTACCCATGCAGGTAAGATATCTGCAAAGTTGGCAAAGGAAAAGGCTGATACTGAATACGACAAATTCAAAGAACGAACAAAGAATGACCTTTCTCCTGTAGAAATTCACTTCCTAGAAAACTTTGAAAGAGAGCGGAAACGATTGTCCGATGACAGTGATAAAGCAGAGTAAGCCACTTTCAAATCCTACAACTTGTACTTTGCCATATTGTTTCCTCTCCTAATAGTAATTGATGTTATTACGATTGATAATTGTTTCTAATCCTAGAAGAAAACTTCGTTCATAAGCTTTGAACCTATGTTCAAAGGCTTTGAATATAAGTTCAAAGGCTCTGAACATAGGTTCAAAGCTTATGAACATAACTTTCAACACGGAAAAGATACAATTATTAGCAATCGTCCTCATATCAATTTTCCAAGAATCTTTCCACATCCGCCTGAATCTTCTGGAATTCGGGAGAAAATTGGTAAAAGGTATTCTTCTTCATCATCATTTTCACTTTTCCAAGACTGTTCTCATAGCATGCCATCTCGGTACGAGCTTGGG
Organism: Candidatus Segatella intestinihominis; assembly: GCA_900548535.1. GTDB lineage: Bacteria > Bacteroidota > Bacteroidia > Bacteroidales > Bacteroidaceae > Prevotella > Prevotella intestinihominis. The sequence continues at coordinate 44,106 of URLG01000003.1, forward strand.
CGGAATGGATGGACTGGTCACGGATTTCGTTCTCTCGCTCATTGCGAAGATTATTGCAGACAGATTCCACGATTGGGCTCACCACCAAATCGAAGAGATGATGACCCTGAATGAAGAGATAGGTATTATGCTCATGGATTCCCAACCTATTCAGAAATTCTGCCTCAGCAGCTAATTCTTGCTTCAATTTAGGAAATCTACGTTCCAGTTGGAATATCTTAGCCCTCACTTTCTTCTTCAGATAATTGATGGCCCAGTCTGGCTCCTTGATTCTTACAGCCGGCAGCACTATCACCTTGTTGAACTCCGCCATATCGAAGTGCATCGTCATCCTGCGACGGCGCACAAAGGCTATGTGCCAAACAAAAAGCGGCCATATCGCTTGGGAATAAGCATCGAGGAAACGCTCAAAATCAAAGATGTTGTGGTCATTGAGCGTTACCATCACACAGGTTTCATGCAATCCCTTGGCATAGCACTGATAGTTTTCGATGGCATAGGCGTATGTATGGAAGATATAAGGATTCTCCAACATCTGCTTCGACATCTCTGTATCGCCCTGCTGGATATAATCATAGTCGGCATCCACACAAGCTATCATATCCTTACCCAATCCCTTGAGCATATTGGAAATGGCAGCTTTCTTGCCTCGATCCAGATGCTGATTGCGAGAAGGGAGCATGATGTCAAACTGTATCTTCTCATTCTCAAACCTGCCCAATACCGAACGCCAAAAGAATACATCATCATAGCTCTCGACATAAGCCACAATCTTACGCCGAGCCTTCTTCGAGGTCATCATGTTGGCAGCCTCGAAGTAGAGGGAGTTGATATTATCGGTTAAACGTTTAGCCATAATACTTTTAATTAATAATTTATAATGTACAATGTACAATGACCCATTATACATTGTACATTATTAATTGTACATTATTAATTACGAAATCGTGATGTCGCTCACATCCGTCACCCGGTCGGTCCAGCCATTCATAACCACAGCTGGACTGTGGGTGGTCATGATAATCTGGATGTTAGGATTGAGTTGCAAGACCAATCCGATGAGCTGCTTCTGCCACTCGAAGTGAAGGCTGATTTCTGGCTCGTCCATAAAGAGCACGTAAGGCTGATTATCCTCTACCAATACGGTGAGGAGGATGGCAAGAATCTGCTTCTCACCGGCAGAGAGCTGATAAGGCAAGAGCTGCTCGCCCATCTGATTGAAGCGAATCTCATTGGCTGTACGAATGATGGTCTTGCCCGTATCCTTGAAAAGGCTGTCCACGATGTCATGGAAGAGTCTCTTTGGTTCGCTCAGGGCTTGCGCCTTCTGGGCAGCATCGGGCTCGCCACTTTGGAGCACAGCGATGATGCGATTGCCTATGTTCACTTGATAATCCAGGAACTTGCGTTGTAGCTGGAAGAGCTGCCAGTCCAGTTCGGTAACCAATGATAGGTCTAGCTTATTGATCATCTCTGCATTCATCAAAGGGCGATCCACCGAGCGAATCACATCAAAGCGAATCCACTTAGCCTCCTCAGGCTCCACCTGCACATGGACCCCCTTGAGCAGATGGCTAGGGAATTCGCCACCGGCAGAAAGTCCCTTTACCACCTTATTTAATATCGTACTCTTACCCACGCCATTCACACCACTGAGGATATTGACGCGACGATCCAGGTTCCAAAGGATATGTTTGGTACCACTCCATAGAGAATCTATCTCTATCTGCTTGATATAATCGGCATATTTCTGCATAAGGCTATTGTTTTTAGGGTGAATTAGGGGAAATTACTCCCCATACACCATGTTTCTAAGCGCAAATATACTCATTTTCCTCGAAATTTAGTACCTTTGCACTCGATTTTAATAATAAATAAGGGAAAATAGTCTAATAATACAGATATAATAGACAAAAATAATAAAATAAAATGGATAACAAAAGACCTCTTATCGCCCACTTGTGCCTCTTCTGTTCTGGTGCATTCTGGGGACTGATGGCGCCTGTTGGAAAGGATGCGATGATGCACGGCATCGATGGCATCGACCTCGTGAGCTTCCGTGTGTTGGGTGGTGCCATTCTCTTTTGGCTCACCTCATTGTTTACCAAGAAAGAGCATGTACCGGTAAAGGACATCTTCATGTTTGCTGCAGCAGGCATCTTCGCTCTCGTGTTCAATCAGTGTTCGTACACCATCGGACTGAACATGACTTCGCCTAGCAATTCCAGCATCATGACCACCTCCATGCCTATCTTCGCCATGATTCTCTCTTTCTTCATCTTGAAAGAGCCTATCACCTGGAAGAAGGCTGTCGGCGTATTGATGGGATGTGCCGGTGCCATCATCATCATCACCACCAGTGCCACTTCGGGCAATGCCAAGGTGGGCAATATCTGGGGCGACTTGCTCTGTATGTCGGCGCAGCTTTCCTTCGCCCTCTATCTGGCACTCTTCAAGAACCTACTGTCGAAGTATTCGCTCTTCACCATCAACAAGTGGATGTTTACCTGGGCCACATTGATAATCTGGCCATTCACCATCGGTCATGTGGGAGCCATCGACTTCGCCAATGTTCCGATGAGCACCTGGTGGGAAGCTGGCTACGTCATCTTCTTCGGCACCTACATGGGTTATATCTGCATGATGATTGGTCAGAAGACCTTGCGCCCTACCGTGGTATCCGTATATAATTACGTACAGCCATTGGTATCCGTAACCGTCAGTGTATTAGCCGGTCTTGCCGTATTCAAGGGCATGCAGGCCATCGCTGCCGTCCTCATTTTCTCTGGCGTATGGCTCGTAGTGAAGAGTAAGTCGAAGAGAGATATGGAAATAAAAACAAAAGATTAATATAAAGTTATATAACTGTAAGTGTCCCCATTTGAGTCTGAATCATAACCCAAATGGGGGCCTTTTGTTATTTGAGTACAAAAAATACTTGGGCAAATGATTTACTTTCTAGCACCCGAAAAATACCATCAAGCCACCCAATACGATATACATCACAGCGTATGGGATGGCGGAGCGGAGGATTTCACCATCCTTGCCCTGCATATCGCAAGCGGCAGTGGCGATGGCGATGCTCTGCGGACTAATCATCTTGCCGCCCGTTGCACCCGTGGTATTGGCTGCCACCAACCAATTGCTCTCGCTACCCTGCATACCAAAGTAAGTACCCTGCCCCGTCATACCGAGCTGGTTGGCAACATGAGCCTGAAGTTTGGCAAAGAGGATATTGGATGAGGTATCTGAACCCGTAACGAAGGTACCGATGGCACCAATCATCGGAGCTACCAATGGATAATAATCGCCCGTAACAGCCACCAATCCAGAGGCGATGGCAGTTATCATGCCACAATAATTCATCACGCTTGCCAAGGCTATCAAGGAGCAGATGGTAACCACCGTCTTGCGCAGGTTCACCGTGGTGCGAGCCAAGATAACCATCAACTTCTTGATGCTCAATCCCTGTATCAATCCACCTATCGTGGCTCCCAAGAAGAGCATCAAGCCCGCATTCGATATCCAGCCAAACTTAAAGGTGGAATCCAATACCGGCAGATGAACCTCGCTCACGAGATGTGATTTCAAAAACTGATTGACAGGAGGGCACAACGCTCCCGATACCAAGATGAATACTAATATAAATAGGTATACGCTCCATGCCTTGAAGCTCTCGCCCAGGGTGAAAGTCTCCTTATCTTGCACCTTGCTCTTGCGAGCGAATATCTTGGTATAAGCGATGATGGCGATGATGGCAGCCAAAGAACCGATGATAGCTGGCGTCTCCGAACCAAGATAATAGCCACAAACAAACTGCACCACCACGCTGATGATGCCCACCCAAAGGGAGATAATGAGATTCTTGATGAGATTTTTCTTATCCGTCAGAGTGAGGATGACAAAAGGAAGGATGATGAAGAGCGGAGCCAACTGGATGATGGCGAAGGCGGAAGTCTCGCAAATCTGCGCTGCTGATGCCGAACCGCTTACCGAAACCTCATTACAGAGCGTGGTGACTGGCACTCCTACCGCTCCAAAGCCCGTAGCCACGGTATTGCCGATGAGCGATACCAAAGCCGAGAACATAGGTTTGAATCCCAATCCGATGAGGATGGCGGCAGGGATAGCCACAGCCGTTCCAAATCCAGCCATACCTTCGAGCAATCCGCCAAAGCCCCAAACAAGCATCAACACAAGCAATCCCTTATCATCTGTTATCGAGGTAAACTGCTTCTTGATAACCTCTATCTGCTTGCTTTCCACCAAGATATTATAGCTGTATATCGCCATCAAGATGATGATGAGAATCGGGAAGACTGCCTTTAAGAGACCTTCCACCACAGCCCATCCCGTGAGGGCGATGATGCTATCCGCCACATGATTTTCGGGAATCATTCCCAAGGGAGATGCCACGAAGAGCGAAAGCAAAACGGTTACGATAAGAGTGGCGAGCGCACTCTTATGACCTGCCATCTTGAAACCAAGCATCAAGACAAACAGCAATACGATGGGTACAATAGAAACAATAGATGCCATAAGTTATCTGTATAATAAAAGTGTTATTAATATGTTAGTTGTTGCTTTACATCACATAGATGATGATGCAAAAATAAGCATTTCTGCTGAAAGCGCCAAAGAAAACTTATCTTTTTTCTTAATTTCTACCATAAAAATCCTGAAATGTCCCTATATATAATAAGGTGTAAAGCACATTTTTGGCTAAAAAATAGCCGAATACCACAAACGTGGTAGCCAGAATGCCACTACTGTGTGATTTCCCAGATGGAAAAATCGTAGTACCTTTGCACCGTCAATCAGAACAAACGCTTTGGCTGACGAATTTATATAAATGAATATAACTAGAGTATAAACAATTAAAATTAAAGAAAGGACATAGATTATGAGTACAGAAAAGAAGCTTCGCTTTGAGACACTTCAGTTGCACGTAGGTCAAGAGAACCCTGATCCAGCCACCGACGCTCGTGCGGTGCCTATCTACCAGACCACAAGTTATGTGTTCCGCAACTCTCAGCACGCTGCCGATAGATTCGGACTCCGTGACGCAGGTAACATCTATGGTCGCTTGACCAACTCTACTCAGGGAGTGTTCGAGGATCGTGTAGCAGCCCTCGAAGGTGGTGTAGCAGGTTTGGCTGTCGCTTCTGGTGCAGCAGCTGTAACATACGCTCTCCAGAACATCGTACAGAATGGTGACCACATCGTTGCAGCCGACAACCTCTATGGTGGTTCTTTCAACCTCATCACACATACACTCAGCACACAGGGCGTTACCAACACCATCGTTGACGTTCGCGACTTCGCTGCTGTTGAGGCTGCCATCCAGCCTAACACCAAGGTGCTCTATGCAGAGACCTTCGGCAACCCTAACTCAGATGTAACCGACATCGGCAAGCTAGCCGAGATTGCTCACCGTCATAACATCCCATTGATTATCGACAATACATTCGGCACCCCATACCTCATCCGTCCTATCGAGCACGGAGCTGACATCGTAGTTCACTCAGCTACCAAGTTCATCGGCGGTCACGGTTCATCTCTCGGTGGTGTCATCGTAGATGGTGGTAAGTTCGACTGGAAGGCAAATGCCGACAAGTTCCCTACCCTCGCTAAGCCAGACCCATCTTATCATGGTGCTATCTTCGCTGACGTAGCAGGTCCAGCTGCCTTCGTTACACGTATCCGTGCGGTCATCCTTCGTGATACCGGTGCTACCATCAGCCCATTCAACGCTTGGATTTTGCTTCAGGGCTTGGAGACATTGAGCCTCCGTGTAGAGCGCCACGTACAGAATGCATTGAAGATTGTGGAGTACTTGGAGAAGAACCCTAAGGTAGCCAAGGTAAATCACCCATCCGTACCTACCCATCCAGACCACGAGCTCTACAAGAAGCTCTATCCTAACGGTGCAGGCTCTATCTTCACCTTCGAGATCAAGGGCGGTCAGGAGCAGGCATGGGAGTTCATCGACCACTTGCGCATCTTCTCACTCTTGGCTAATGTGGCAGACGTGAAGTCACTCGTTATCCACCCAGCCACCACCACCCACTCTCAGATGAGCCCAGAGGAGTTGGAGCAGCAGCACATCTATCCTTCTACCATCCGCTTGAGCGTAGGTATCGAGAATATCGACGACTTGCTGGAGGCTCTCGACGAGGCTTTCACTTACGTAAAGTAAGGAATGTAGAATTTATAATGTATAATTATTAATTCTTAATTATCAATTATTAATTAAAAAGAACGCTATGGCAAAGATATATAAGCAGATAACCGACCTGATCGGTAATACCCCTTTGGTGGAGCTGAGCAAGTACTCAGCCTCCAAGGGCTTGGAGAATCCAGTAATCGCTAAGGTAGAATTTTTCAATCCTGGCGGCAGCGTAAAGGACCGTATCGCATTCGCTATGATAGAGGATGCAGAGAAGAAGGGACTCTTGAAACCAGGAGCCACCATCATCGAACCTACCAGTGGTAACACCGGTGTGGGCTTGGCATTGGTATCAGCCGTCAAGGGCTATCACCTCATCCTCACCATGCCTGAGACCATGAGTATCGAGCGCCGCAACTTGGTGAAGGCTTACGGCGCACAGGTTAAGTTGACCAGTGGCAAGGACGGTATGCCTGGAGCTATCAAGGCAGCCGAGGAATTGAGAGATTCCATCCCAGGCTCAGTTATCTTAGAGCAGTTTGAGAATCCAGCCAACCCAGCCAAGCACTATGAGACCACAGGTCCTGAGATTTGGGCTGACACAGATGGCGAGATCGACATCTTCGTAGCTGGCGTAGGTACAGGCGGTACCATCTGTGGTATCGGCAAGTATCTGAAGGAGCAGAACCCTAACGTGAAGATTATCGCCGTAGAGCCTGCCACATCTCCAGTATTGAATGGCGGTCAGAGCGGTCCTCACAAGATTCAGGGCATCGGAGCTGGCTTCATCCCTAAGACTTACTCTGCCGAGTACATCGACGAGGTATATGATGTGCAGAATGATGATGCCATCAAGGCAGGTCGCGAGTTGGCACAGACCGAGGGTCTCTTAGTAGGTATCTCTTCTGGTGCCGCAGCCTTCGCAGCCACCGAGATAGCTAAACGTCCAGAAAACAAAGGTAAGAAGATTGTAGCGCTCTTGCCAGATACAGGCGAGCGTTATCTGAGTACCGTACTCTATGCTTTCGAGGAGTATCCTCTGTAAAGCAATATGTTCTATTAATTAAATAGAATTCCCTCGCTTAGCGATAAGCGGGGGAAAACTGTTTTTTCATAACCGAAACTGTCCCTATCTGAGACTGTTTTCCCCACCTTATTAATAATAGCTAATATAGCGTTTTTCTACCCAGGCACCACTATCTGATCTCTTTATAGAACGCTTGGTCCAATTGCCATATTTATCGAAAGACTCATACTTATAGTTGGTGACGATATGTTCCTTGGTAGGCTCATCCGCACCCTCTTCTGTATAGGAGCCATCTTGAACTTCCTTTGTGACATAGCCATTCTCGTCATAAGAGAAAGTTGTTGTCTTGTTTTCGTCACTCCCATCACAGACAATTTTTGAAACCCAACCCGTCTTGGCATCATAGGAAATGGTGTAAGTATAGTAAGCATAATTTTCCTCTATTTGATAGCCAATAATACGCTTTTCGGAATCACGCTTAACATCTGTGCAGAAAGCAGAAAGCTTTTTGGCGTCTCTTGATTCCCACTTCCCGTTTTCAGTAAATTGATAGGTGAAAGTTCTTGTACCATCACAAAATTCGGTAAAGGACTTTACAGGACCTCTCAATTCGAAATATGCCAGGTCCACAAGTCCTGGTTTGTTCTTGTCCACGTCCTCTTGCTTTTCCTCAGCCTTGGCTTCATCCTTGGCTTGATCCTTAGCGTCAAGGAAATCATCAAAAGAGCTGAGCTCCACAATACCAGCTTCACTCAATGACTTAACCAACTCCTGACTATTCCGCTTGAAACTTTCAAGAAGCCCCAGTGATTCCTTGCCATCAACCACCTTGATTTTCACAGCCTTATCGAGAGCATACAAACTAAATTTCATAATGTCTCGATCCTTGTTTTTCTTTATATTCAGAGGAAAGGTCATATTAATCTCTGAGTGGTTACTGTAATCAGAGAGAAGCGTGCCGAAGAATACGACAGAATCCTTGTCATTCAAGAAAAAGCAAAAAATAGCTGATGGCTTTTTGCCACTATATTTCATCTCCAGCTTAACCTTAGGAGTATTATCCTTATGATTGAGGCTGATATCAAAATCTTTCACCTGAAGATATGCACTGGATAGTCCATACTCCTCTGGAGCAACAACAGGAATCTCACGATTGGAGCTTTTCAAAAGATTTTCCACAAAATCGGAACCTTCAACATACTTCGCCCACTGCTCCTGATATTTGTTGACTATCTCGCCTTGTTTGCTGGCATTATCCTCAAACTCCAGCTCATCAGCGCACTGCTTACTCAAGTCACAATATTTGAGTAAGAACTGGGGAAAATCTCCCAACATACCCTTGCCAGTCATTTCGACATCACTGCTACCACAAGAGGTAAAGAACATACATGCCAAAAGCACCCAATAGAACAAATTGTACTTTTTCATAAGCTAAATCAATTTAGTTGTTTATAATCAAGAAAATAACTCGTCCACAAATGTATAAACAATTTCACGAACCACCAAATTTTTAGCTAACTTTTTTCAGTTTTATCTACATTTTTCTGCTTTTCACTGATTTTTCTGAATGATATTGCTGTTTGTTGCATGATAAAGGAGCAAATCAGCCCTATTAGAATATCAGCATAGAAAAAGAGCTGAAATATTGGGCAGTATCAAATAAAAGACTTATCTTTGCATTACATAAAATATGTAACATAAAATATGTAATGCTCTTAAAAACATGCTTTCTGCCACTTTTCCTAGGGACTTTTATTTTTTAAGGAATTAGGCTTCTAGATATACAACTATACTTAAAAGTAAAATATCTAGACTTTCCACATTACTTTCAGAGCATTCATATCACGAATGTTAAAATATTAAGCTAAGTGTAAAAAAAACTAACTCATAGTTTTAACACTCAATACTCATAGCTTTGTGACCTACAACTCATAGTTTTGCTAGGGAAAAGACATCAAACTGTACGGTTGAAAACATAGTACTATAGCAAGAAATACTGGGAGGGCAGGTTAGTTACCTGCCCTCCCAGTGAAAAAACATGGGACAAATTGAATTTGTCCCAAATATTTGTCCCAGGGCATATAATCATCTGTTATGCAAGACGTTATACAGCCTGGGACATTGGGACGGGACAAATTCAATTTGTCCCATGTTTTTTTATTATAGTGATAAGGAGATTTCATTTTCCGCAGAAAAACACTTTCTATTACCCTATAATTCAGATAGTTATTAGAATAACTTCACGAGTCGGTCGATATCCACTGATACACCCACAGTGTAGGTTCTGCCAGTGGTCATCGCTGAGCTCCAATAATATGCCTTTGGGGTATAATTGAAGAGGTTATCCACCGTGAAGTTGACATTCACTGCATCCAAGAGGCGATTCTGGAGAGTGAACTTCCAGAGCTGATAGCTGCTGTCGTGCTTCTCTATCTTGGTATCTGGCGCAGCCAAATATCTGCCCGAGAGGGCGGCATTGAGACGATAGAAGGAGCAGAGCTGTCGGTCATAGTCCAGGCGCCAAGTGGCTGAGTGAGGGCGAGGCTGGGAGAACTGGGAGTCCACGCTTCTGCCACCCACATGGAGATAACTATAGGCGAGTTTCACACCGAGTCCCATATCCGAGCGATACTGGGCGCTGAAGTCTACTCCACTCACCTTCACGCCATCCTCATTGCAGTAGCGAGAAGCCACGTCAGGCTGTCCCTCGCCCGGCTGATAGTCCTCATAATCCTCGGTGGTGATGCGCTTGTCATACTTGTTGTAGTAGCCCATCAGGGTAAGGCTATACTGACCGCCCAGGAAGCCTGCGCTCTTGATTCTGCCGGAATGCTCCAGCGCCAGATTGAAGTTGTTGCTCTTCTCTGGCTTCAGGTCTGGATTGCCATAGATCATCTGCATGCCCGCCATGTCGAAACTCATGTACATCTCCTTCAGGGTAGGCGCACGGAATCCGCCCGCATAGTTGGCACGGATGGAAAAGCCCTTCCACTTGGTCATCAGCGCCAAGCGAGCCGTGGTGGCATTCTGCTTGGAGGCAGAGTAATAGTCATGGCGAAGACTAGCCACGATGTTGAGCCACTTCAATGGGTTGTAGTCGAACTGGGCGAAGGCATCCATCGAGTTCTGCGAATGCGATGTATTGTCGGCAAACTGATAGGTGGTGAGATAATCGTTCATGAAATCGCCACCCACGGTGAGCGTATTGGCTCCGAAGATGTGAGAATAGAGGGCATGAGCCACGTTCTGTCGATTGGTGTAATCGTGGTCGTGAGTACGCTCATCATTCACATATCGAGCCTTGTCATACTGGTCGAAGCCGTAAGAAATCTCCAGATTGTCGTTCTTGGAGAGCTCCATCACAGCCTTCAGTCCGGCGGTATAGTCCTTGTAATGATCATCGTAGTTGCTGCGATTGCTGATGCGAGCGAAGTAGCCGCCCCTGCCAATGAGCTTCACCTTGTCGGAGAACTTGTAGGTGAGACGCTCCTTCACATTGAAGGTCTCGCCGCCATAGATATTGATGATGTTAGACTCCTTGTCCAATGGACTGGTCAGTTTCACTTCATCGGATGTAGTGCGCTGCAGAGTGGTCTGAGAGTTCCACTTGCCTGCATTGAAACTGAAGTTGCCGCCATGGCGCCACTCCTTGTTGAATGAGTTGTAGCGAGTATTCACATTGGCAGTCCAAGGCTCGCTGTTCTCACGAGAGATGATGTTGACCACACCTGCCACGGCATTGGCGCCATAGAGGGCAGATGCAGCACCTTTCACGATCTCGATGCGCCCCACATTGTCCAGATTCAAGCGAGAGTAGTCCACATTGTCCATCGTCTCTCCAGCCAAGCGTTCGCCATCCACGAGGAAGAGCACGGCATTTCCACCGAAACCATTCATATTGAGCGATGTCTCCTGATTCATGGCATAGCCGAATTCCAGACCCGGCATCTGCTCGGTGAGAAGATCCTGGATATTAGTGGCATCTGCTATCTTGATGTCATTGGCTGTGATGAGTCGGGTCACCACAGGGGCATCCTTCAGAGCCTTAGGAGTGCGGGTGGCAGTAACCACCACCTGGTCCAGCGCTGTGGCATCAGGCACCAGTCGGAGCACATGCTGCTCGCCCTTCTTCTTGTCGTCCGTCTTGAGAATGAAAGTCCGGGTCTGGAATCCCACATAGCTCACCTTCACTCTCACCGCATCGTCCTTGCTGTAAGGTATGCGGAAGTATCCATCCTCATCAGTGGTAACGCCCTCCTTGCTGTGCATCAGCTGCACGGTGGCTCCCACTAAAGGAGCGCCCGAATCATCGAGCACTCTACCCACGACATCGCCCTGGGTCTCAGCCTTCAGATTCAGGCACATTCCTGAAAGGATTAGAAATATTGCAAGTATCTTATGTTTCATCTAATCTGATTTCTATAGAGAAATTTACTTCTTTGTAGCGTCAGAGGTGCAATTCATCACTAATGGCATTGAGCCATACTTCATAGCAAACTCGATGTGCATCTTGCCATTGGCAAAAGTAGCCTTGATAGCTGTTTTAGAGATGCTCTTACCGCTCTCCAAGGTCTGGTCGAATGTAGACTCAGGGATTGAGAAAGAACCATTGGAACCAGTTACCAGAAGATTCTTCACCGTGATGGATGGCAATGCCATAGGAGCCTCACCGAAAGCTGGGAGAATGACGTTGACATGGTTATCGTCTACCTTCTCTATCTTGAAAGTCATGTTAGAACTGGTAGATTCAGAAGAGCCAACTTTCACTGTCATATCGCCTTCGTATGTACCTACCACTTCAGCTGCCGCTGCTGTAGTCTTGTCATCGTCATCATCACTGCTGCAAGCGCTGAAAGTTACACACATTGCTACCAAAGCCAACATCATGGCCATCATTGTCTTAAACTTTTTCATTTTTCTTAATCTTTTTCTTTTAGTTACTTATTATTATGCTTTAATTATTCTCTCTAACATCGGTGGATATTACTTATCCTCAGGCACATAGATAATCTCGCCATTCTCCAGCTGGTAGGCGATGCCCACCTTCTTGCCCTTGTTGCCCGACTTCTTGCTCTGGTCCTCGGAAGGGGTATAGCGATTGATCTTCTGTCCGTCCTTGGTGATGATCTCCATGTTTTCCTTGCCAGGGTTCTTCACCATGGTGAAGTCTTCCTTGCTAAACATTTCGGTCATGCTATAGCGGGTTACGAGCGCCACCATCAGTGCTACGGCAAATACCATCGCCACATCAAAGAGGTTGCTCACCACGCTCATTGGGTCGTCGTCCTCGCCATCGTGCGAGAGGCGGCTTCTGCGTCTTTGTCTCATAAATTATTACTATTGAATTCTTCACTCTTCGTTATTCACTCTTCACTTACAAGGTCTGCCATAAACTCCAAGTTACTCATGTCCTCTGTATACCAGCGATTCTTGGTCTGCTTGGTCACGAAACCGATGGCAGCAGAGAACAAGCCCACTACGGTAGTGGCGAAGGCTACCTGCATATTGTAAGCCATCGAAGCGATATCGCCCGTAGAGAGACCCACCAAGGCAGGACCCATCGGAATCAGGGTACCCATCAAGCCGAGCATCGGACCCATCTTGAGGAGGGTAGATGGCAGGGAGAGGTCCTTGTCCACAAACTGAGCATACTGGTCAAGCACGCGGTTCACCTGCGCCTTGCTCTCTCTGACGCTTACCATCTTCTTCATGTAAGCCACGATGACTGCCTGCTTGTTCTTAGGCAATCTATCGCCAAGAGAGTCGATGTTATCCAGGCCCAGCTCATTCATCTGCTCACGAATCTCAGCCCCCGTCTTGCGCTTCACGAGATACTGTCCGAAGAAACCTCCCAACAGCAAGAGAGCTCGCAAGAAGAAGAAAATCAACAATACTACCACTGGGACCAACATGCCTGTGGAAATCCAAAACAATACGTCTGATATGTAATTCATTTTTTAATTTATAATTTACAATTAATAATGTATAATTGGGGGCTAGCGCATGATATCCTGCTGCTAATTCTGATTATATCTTGCTGCTAGCCTTTTGCATTCTGATGCGATATACGCCGATGCCGATGGCCATGCCCACGATGACGATGGCTATGACTCCGAGCAAAGCCTGCGCATCGAAGCTATTGATGCCTGCCACTGCCGTGCGTCCATTCACCGTTCCGATGATGCCCATCAAGCCGAGCAACACCTCTACCAGGAAGAGAAGCTCCAGGCGGATGGGGCGTTCTGGCAAGAGCCATCGCATCCCGTAAGTCAAGGCTGGCGTCAGCACGAGCAAGATGACCGCAAGCACCCACGCCACTACCTGGAACGACATGCCCGGCAAGAGGAAGATGCTCATCACCAAGAGGCTAAACAGCACTGGGAACACCAGCAACCCTGGGAAATACTTCAGGAAGATGAAGAACATCCACTTCCTGCGACTCACATACTCCGATGTCTTCAGGTCTACATGGTGCACACAGAAGAGCATCGTCAGTGCCACATCCACACTCAGCAGCACAGCCATGTCGAGCATCAACTTCTGGTCGGCTATCCAAGCCGCAATCTGCGTCTTCGACTGCTCGATGGCAAGTGGCCAGGTCATTCCCACGAAGAAGGCTACGAGCACCGAGATGATCATAATCTCCTTCACTCCGTGGAAGGTCTGCTTCAGCACAAAACTGAAGCAAACCAATATCATCATTACTAAAACTAATGTCTCCACTATTTTAATGTATAATTTATAATGAATAATGTATAATGAGGCATGCGCCATCAAAACATTTATTCTTCACTTTGCTTTCTACGACGGCGTACTAGGACGAGCAATAAGACGATGGCTACCACGACGATGGCTGCCACTACGATGCCACTCACCACGGTGGTGGTCTTCTGAGCCTCATCGCTCAGTGTCTCCTTCTTCATCACCATGCCCTTGTCATTACTCTTGCTTGCAGCCTCGGCATCACGTATCTGCTCCACGTTCTGCTGATACTCCTTGGCACTAGCCGCATCGCTCTTGGATGCGATATAGTCGCGGAGCTTAGCGTTGTTGCAAACGAAGCCCGAGCAAGATGGCTTATACTTATTCACCGTCTCGGTGTGCAGTTGGGCGATGTCCTTGAGTTGCTGAGGGGTAGCTTTCCACATACCCTTGCGAGCACTCTCCATCATCACAGCCGTCATCTCCATCAGGGCGGCAGGGTTCTGCTTGTCAAAGTATTCCTTGGTGCCGAGATGGTACTTGTCCTTGACATATACATTATATATCTCGTCCCACATTTCCTTGTCTATCGCCTTTGGCTTCATCACATTCCAGCCGTAGGTGTTCTTCACCAACTCTGCAAATCCATCTGCGCTGCTGGCTCCGCCCTTCATCTTCTCCTTGATATAGGCTGGATTGAAGAGAGTGGTACGGCTCTCCACTCCGAGAGCTTCCTTCACCTCTTGCATACGCATATTGTTGTGGTTGCGATAGTCGGCGAGATAAGCATCCGGATCTTTACCGGTTACGTTGCGCACAGCGAGGTTCATACCTCCCATAAACTCATATACATGATCGAGACTCAAAGCACCCCAGGTATTGCTCTGTCGTGGCTGAACTACCACATCGGTACGGGTCAGCGCTGCCTCGAAAGCAGCCTTGCGAACGGTTTCCCAGTTCTTCTCATCACCGTAGTAGGCACCCATATTGTTCATATAGACCTCGGCAATCTGACTCTCCTTATCCCAGCGGTCGCCTGCGGTTACCATCTCCTGGATACCGGTACCATAGTTGCCGTTTACGCCACCAAACACTCGATACATACTTACCTCGCGGGCCTCCTTTGGCGACATACCCTTCTCTACGAGGACTCGTTCCGATTCGGTAACACCGGCTTTCACCAGGTTGTCATACTTGTCACCCTTGGCATTTGCTGCCATCTCTATCGCCTTGTTGATGAGGAAGAGACGGGATGCTGCCAGGTCGCGGAGCTGACCGGAAGTCTGAACCACGACATCGATGCGAGGACGGCCCAACTGCTTGGATGGGATAAGACGCAGATCGGTAACACGACCGAAGGCATCTCTTACCGGTTCTACACCGAGCATATAGAGAATCTGAGCGATGGTAGCACCCTCTGTTTCGATAAACTCGCTACTCCAGAGTGTGTAGCTCACCTTACGAGGATATTCCCCCTTATGTCGCTCGCAATACATCTTGATGGTATTGTCGCAAAGTTCCTTCGCCTTCTCCCAGGCATCCTCCGAAGGTGTATTCTCCACATTGATGGAGAAGAGGTTTCTACCGGTAGGCAGGGTGTTTGGATTCACAATCAGATCACCACCAGGAGATGGAGCGGTAAAGCCGCCATTCAGGGCATTCATCAGAGAAGACATCTCGTTGAGCGGACTCTGACGGAGCGCCTCCGAATACTTGCCTACATTCTGCAAGGCATGCTCTACGGTAGTAATCGCCTGAGCCAGATGAATCTGCTGACGAGTATATTTAGGTGCCTTCGACATCATCATACCCTTATCTTTAGAAGATTTCTGAGATGCTTTGCCCTTGCCGGCTTTCGCCATCTTCACCTTCTTCAAACCCTCCTGATACCATTTCTGTCCCTTCTTGATGGCTTCCATCATCTTGTCAGGGAAGCGACCAGTCTGCTCCATCTTCTCAAAAGCCTCACGACTCATCTGCGGAATTTTCTTCTTGTGGGAAACCTTGGCAGCACGGAGCTCGCTTACCGTACGGTGGTCCACCTTCTTCGGCTTCGCCTCCTTCGCTCCACCCATCTGGTCTGCCATCTGCATCATCATCTGGATAGGATCCGGAGCTGCCTGCATCGCCTCTACCTTACGGGCCATCTGGAGTTCGGCAGGAGTGATTCCTACATAACGGCAGATGTATTCATCAGAAACCGAGGCTGAACCCAGAAGCTGGGTAACGGTATTGCGTGCCTTGCTCAGATAGAGACGGTCGAAAAGCTGCTTATGCTTCTCAACACCCTCCTGGGCTCGACCTTTCAACTTATCTACTGCCAGCATTCCGTAGGCAATAGGATCTGTAGCCATCGCATAGACACTGGTGCGGACATCATCATTATCGTATGGCACACCCAGAGTATAGAGTTTACCGGTAATCTTCTCGTTTGCCAACTCTTCTGCAAAGTTCTCTACTCTCGCAATTTCATCTGCAGAATAAGGCTTGTTCATCTGCTTGGCATCGAGCCCCAGTTCACGGGCGATTCCCATCTTCACGGTCAGCGCCTTCACTTTCAGCGACTGTTCGGTAGATGCCTTCTTTTCGTAAGACTGGATGGCATCGCTCAACTGCTTATAGGTCTGTCGCAACTCGCTCTCCTTGAAAGGAGGAGTGAGATAGCTCTGGGTCTGGGCATAGGTGCGTCGCTTGGCTATCATCGCCTCGCCCACATTGCTGATGGTATATATATAAAGATGTGGAAGAGTGCCGATGAGACGGTCGCTCCAGTCGTTGCTGTCCAGTGCCACCTGCTTGCGAGGGGTATACTCCAGCGAACCGTGGGTTCCGAAGTGGATGAGCGCATCGGCATGAAATCCATAGCGAGCCCAGAGATAAGAGGCAACATAGGTGTAAGGAGGTGCCTGGTCGGTGCCATGCACAATCTTGAAGGAGTCGCCTCCCACGCCTGCCATCACCTGTGGAAGCAGAGCCACATTACCGAACTGCAGTCTTGCCACCGCCAGCTTACCGTCATCGGTAGCCATATATTTGCCAGGGAAGGAACCATAGAGCTGGTTCATCTCCTTGATCATCTTCTTAGACAAAGCCTTCTGAGTCCATCCGGCAAACTGCTGGGCGGTAACCAGGGCTGGATGTCCAGACTTCAGGAACTGGGTATAAGCACCCTCGGCATAGGTTCCGAAGACGGCACCCTGAGCCTGGATCATCTTTGCCAGTTCCTGAGGATTGGCTGGCAACTTGCCTACATTATATCCCTCATTCTTCAAGCGAACCAGGAGATTGTAGAGCGATGGAACCACTTCCATTCCCGAAGCAGTAAGTGCATTCTGACCCGGACCCTTGAAGTAGAAGATGGCGATGCGCTTGCTGCTGTTCTTCTTGTTCTTCAGATTCACATAGCCCTGCACGCTCTCCACGAAACTCTCCATTCTGTCTGGGATGCCGTAAACCTCCTGCAAGCCCTCCTTGTTGATGCGCTGTCCGAAAACCACGTATGGACGGATGGCACCATCAATCTCCGGAGTCACGATGCTCTGCGACATGAAGCCGCCGTTCATTCCCTGCTTGTCGTTCTCCCAATCGGTGGTCAAACGGTTGATATTAAGAGGTGAGAACAGAGGAATATTCTTCTGCTTCAGGAACTCAACGAAGTAATCGCCCAGTCTGCCATGCGCCATATTTACTACAGCATTCACCTGAATACTGTCGGCATGATGACCGGCGATAAAGCTCTGCAGCTGGTTGATGCGATACACCATGAATCCCTTCTTCTCGAAAGCCTTCTCCATATCTGGAGCAGCACCCATAAAACCAGTGAGCATGATGGTAGGAGCACCTTTCTTATATAATCCGTTCTTTGCCAGGAAGGCATTGTACTCGCGGATGCTGTTGAAACCTAGTTCATCGCCCTTCTCATCTTTCGGGTCGAAATGAGTCAGGAGATAGTTTGGTCGCTCATCCACACGTTCCGGTTCTGGAGCCATGAACTTCTTTCCGTCGATAAACTTGCGGATGTAAGCGAGCATGCTGTGATAATTCTTCTTGCTGCCATTCTCGATGTACTGCATCAGATAATCTGCATCAAAGTTATCTACTGATACGATATTGTTGGCAGGGTTGGTAGCAGCATGAGTCAGGGTCGGCACCTTGTAGGAAGCCTCTTCCAACTGCTTGCGCTGGTTCTCGTCAATTCGGAGTCCCATACCATTCACGATAATCATATCGTAATCATCCAGATGATCGAAATCATCGGTTGTGATCTCACTCAGTTTAATCATCGCATTGTCGTTGGCATGCGAAATCTGTCCCAGCGCAATAGCCTGATAGTTGAGGAAAGCGATGCGGGTAGTACCCACCCAGGCAGAGTAAGCCTTCGCCAAACCTCCCAAAACGATCACAGCCAATAAGGCCAGGAAGATGTGTTTCTTTTTAATCTTTCTGATTTTTCCTAATCCTTTTTTCATATCTATTCCTTTTTTCGGGCTGCAAAGGTAAGGCTTACTTACCAAAGAAGAGATTCAGACGGTCGTTGCCAACCGGCTGGATGATATAATCAATGTTCTGACGCTCTAATCTAGTTATGGCAAAAGACTCATATTTCTTGTTGAAGGTGTAGAGCACCAGGCGACGCATGCCCTTCTTATATTCATATATATGATTCATCAGAACCTTCAAATCTACTGGTGTTGCGATTTCCTGCTGCATACTATCCGAATTTATCTGTTTTTAAACCAAGAATCAGAGAATGCCGTCATTCTCCAATTCTTGAAAAATATTTTTGTAAAATTATAACGCTGGCTTGATGGCCTCGAGCCAGGCATCGATGCGCTCCTCTGTCTTGTCGTCCTCGTTCACCTCGTCGAGTGCGAGTCCCAGGAACTTGTCGCCATCAATTGCCTCACTGTCATCATAGGTGTATCCGTCTGTAGAAACACCAGGCAATACGGTAGCACCAGCCTCAACGGCAGCATCGTAGAGTTCCTTCATGCCGCCGCAGAATGTATCAGGGTAAGACTCGCTGTCGCCACAACCAAACAGGGCAACAGTTTTGCCAGCCAAGCCGGCACTCTTCAATGTCTTCACGCCATCATACCAGTCATCCTGCATCTCTCCGGCACCCCATGTAGAAGTACCGAGAAGAAGATTCTCATGACTTGCGATAGTAGCGTCATCGATGTTAGCTACATCTACAGCTTCCACGCCCAACTTAGAGGCGATGGTTTCGGCAATCGACTGGCATGAGCCAGTAGAAGAGCCATAAATTACGATTGTTGTTTTCATTTGTCTATCTTACTTTTAGTTACATTTATTTTCGGGTGCAAAGATACATCCTTTTTCCATCATCTGCAATACCTAAAAATGATGGTTTCGCAGAAATACCTAAATATGGGGATAGATATAGGGATGGATATGGGGATAGGAGAAAAGTTCTAGGATGATTTATACTAAAACTTTCTAAAATCTTCTACTTTTAGGATGATTCACCCTAAAAAATAGTATCTTTGTACCCAAAATAAAAAACATAGCTACTACAGTCTCATCAAGCCCGAACCGGAGTATTACTCTTATTGGAATACCCGGGTTCAAGGATTAACCCTGGAAGATACGCTGAATGCAGATGTCTTCCCGAAGGTATGGGCAGAGATGATAGCCAGAGAGCTGTTATAAATAACCACCAAGTTACGCTCATTTGCATTATCTTTGCATAAGATTTGAATTACTGGGTATAATATTGACGAGGATTTTTGAAAATAACAAAGGAACATACAATGATAGATACAAGACTGAAAGTTTTCAGAAGTGTGGCTACACTCCTGAGTTTCACTAAGGCTGCCAACGAACTATTCATCAGTCAGCCTGCCATCAGCAAGCACATACAAGAGCTTGAAAAGGAATATGGGGTGCAACTGTTCGACAGAATCGGCAATCGCATCCAGCTCACCCGTGCCGGACAACTTATGCTTGACCATGCCTGCAAGATTATCGATGCCTATCAGAATCTCAACTTCGACATGAAGAAGCTCACAGAGAAATCAGGTGGCGAACTGCGCATCGGAGCCAGTACCACCATCTCGCAATATGTTCTCCCAAAACTGATTGCAGAATTCAGGAAACAATATCCCGATATTCGTCTTACCCTACTCAGCGGAAATTCTCACGAGATAGAGGATGCGCTTGCTGCAGGAAGAATAGACCTAGGTATGGTGGAAGGCATCAAGCGGCAGCCCACCTTTAAATACACTCCTTTCATGAAAGATGAGCTGGTGGCATTCGTACATTGTTCTAATCCCCTAGCCCAACAAGATGAGATTTCCCTGGAATTTCTCAAACAGACACCGATTGTGCTGCGTGAATTAGGCTCCGGAACTTTGGATGTCATCCAAAAAGCCCTGCAAAAAAACGGTATTGATCTTTCTGATCTGAACATAGAGATGAATCTGGGAACCACAGAGGGCATCAAACATTTCGTGGAACATTCCTTAAGCATGGGTATCATCAGCGTAAGAGCCATCTACA
>URLG01000004.1 GCA_900548535.1 Candidatus Segatella intestinihominis
CGGCAGTATCATCGTAGTTGGCACCACCAGAAACCAAAGCCAGGTGATAATAGTTAGGAATCTCAGAGTTACCCGATGTACCTGTACTTACGGCAATCTGGGCTGTGCTGAGCCACTTCATATCCTTCAGCCAGTCGGTAGACTTCACGTTGTACATGAAACCGAGCGACCAGAATGTACCCCAGCGATGATCCTTACCGAAACGTGAAGAAGCATCGGTACGCAGAGAGAAGTCGGCATAGTAGAGCTCCTTATAGTTATACTCGCCACGCATGAAGAATGACAGGTAAGAGTAATCTGAAGATGAATCTGCCCAGCGGCTGGCACGTGTACCTGATGATACATTGGTCAGGAGATCGCTGGTCTGACCCTTTGAATATACCTGGAAACCCTCTGAGTGGAAATTAACAGCCTCCTGACCCAGCATCACGTTGAACGAATGGATATCGTTCAGGGTGAAACGGTAGTTAGCCGTAGTGGTCTCTGTCAAGTTGATGGCATCGCTGCTCTGGCGTGCCGCTGTACCCTGTCCGTTATTTGAAGAGAGACTTGGGAACGACTGGAGGAACGCTGTAGAATGGGTGAAATCGGCACCGAACTGAGTACGGATAGTCAGATTCTCTATCGGATAGATTTCAGCATACATGGTAGAGAGCACCTTATATTTCTTGTTCTTGATAGGATTCAAGCCCATGTAAACGATAGGGTTCTCGCTGGTTCCAGCCCAGTTGCCTGCAGCAAGTGAAGCCAGACTGCCATCCTTGGCATAAGGATTCCAGTAAGGCAGCATGAATCGGCATGCAGAAATAGGAGTAACGGTAGTATAGCTACCATCATCAGCCTGCTGAGCCTCCTCATAGGCAGCCATGGTGTTGGTACCTACCTTCAACCACTTTCCTGCCTTTACATCTGCATTGGTACGGATGTTGTAACGGCGGAAGGTTGAATTCTGTGCGATACCGTCCTGATCGTAGAAACCACCAGAAACATAGTAGTTCAAGCGGTCGGTAGCACGGTTGATAGAGAGTTCGTAGCTCTGCAGCGGAGCGCGGTCGTTGAACACCTCATCCAGCCAGTTTACGTTTACTCTTGAAAGGAGATTGTAATCCTTACCTGTATCCAGACCTACTTCTTTCTCAAACTGGATACGCTCATCGGTATTCATCATTTTCCAGTTGGTCTGTGCCAACTCAGAGAAACCATACTGTGCACGGAGCGTAATCTTCGCCTTGTCCATTGCCAAGCCTCGCTTGGAAGTGATGACAACCACACCATTGGCAGCACGTGCACCATAAATAGAGGTAGAAGAAGCATCCTTCAATACAGAGATACTTTCGATGTCGTTAGGACTCAAGGTGTTGAAATCAGAGCTTGAGATTGGCACACCGTCAAGGATAAAGAGTGGCGACTTGCCGGAGTTGATAGAGTTGGTACCACGGATCTGGAAGGTAGCCGCCTTGCTAGGTTCACCCGAAGAAGAGATGACCTGCAAACCAGTACTCTGTCCCTGCAAAGCTTGGTCGAAGCTTGCCGCCGGCACATTTTCTATCTTTTCAGACTTTACGGCAGACACGGAACCCGCAATGGTTCCCTTCTTTCTCACGCCATACGCCACCACAACCACTTCGTCCATCATCTTGGAATCAGGAGCAAGGGTGATGTTCAGTGTCTTGGTCTGTGCATTGACAGCGTGCTTCTGCGTAACCATACCGACATATGAGAATGCCAGTGTGGCCTTGGAAGCACCCTTAATTTCGATGGTATAGTTACCGTCAATATCGGTCACTACGCCATTTAATGTTCCCTCTTGCATAATGGCCACACCAATCAAAGGCTCATTGTCATCAGCCGACAACACCTGTCCCTTGACACTAAAAGCTTGTGCCAGGGCTGATTGGATAGACAGCAAAACAAGAGAGACAAGTAAAAGAGTTAATCTTCTCATCCTTGTTTCTAAATGTTTGTTATAAAATTAATAATTATTTTTTTCTTGTACATATTTAATAATAAGCGGGTGCAAAATTACGATTTTTTTAGAAACTATACAAGTTTAATGAGGATAAAATAAACAATAAAAAGGAAAATACTTACATTTTAACAATAATGACAGCAGAAAAGGCATTTTTTCTATATTGTAGCTAAAAAAAGGCAGTCAGTTTTTCACTGACTGCCTTTTTATCTATGAGTCATAAGACCTCAACTTTTCTTCATAAACTCCGTTGGAGTCATACCATAAGTCTTAGAGAAACACTTGGAGAAGTAACTGCTATTGGAGAAGCCAACAGTATACATGACTTCCGATACGCTAAACTTACCTGCGCTAAGCAGTTTTGCTGCCTTGCGCATACGCATGTCTCGGATATACTCCACAGGGGTATGCCCAGTCAGCGCCTTCAACTTGCGATACAGTTGCTTGCCTCCGATGCCTATAACTTCCTGCAACTTCGTCACATTGAAGTCGGAATCTATCATATTCTTCTCAATGGCTTGTGTAATCTCATCAAGTAATTTACGATCAGCCTCATCCATCTCCTGCTCTTGTCCAGAGTTGTCCTGGATAGCAACTAACTTAGCAGTTTCTTTCTCGCCTGTAGTCAAAGGATTTACCACAGCTACTTGCACGGGCTCGGCATCCACATCAAGCGTCTTGTTAATCAGATCTGTCACCTCTACAAATGACTGATGCTCCACTGCTGTACGCAGGCTCTGGGAGAGTCGCTTATAGAAGTCCATGCGGGCATTAACCTGATCCACGATTTCAGCTTTCTGTCTCCGTTCCTCAGCCAATTCCTTGCGCAGGAAGTAGAAGCTTACGAGCCATGCGATGAACACGATGAGCGCAGTAACATAGAATATCTTGCACCACAATGAGAGATACCATGGTGGCAATACTGAGACATCGAGCGCATAGACTTCCTCGCCCACATTGCCCTCACCATCTACCAGATGCACGGTGAGGCGATAATTGCCATAAGAGAGTCCATTATAGGCGATATCTATCTGGCTACTCTTCAGGAAATGCCAGTCATTGTCGCTGCCCTCCAACTTGTAGGCGTAGACGCCCGATGGATGGTCAGAGAATGGAAGGTCGGTAAGATGGAGCGTAAAATTGTTCTCATCGCTCTTCAGTTCCAGCTTCTTCATGTAACGAGGAGCGATGGCATCATCTGCATCCATTTCCTCACCAAGCATCACTTCCTGCATTGGCTTGCCATTCACCGTGATACCTGCCAGGAGCAACTGTGGCAGCTTACCCTTAGGCTTAGTCATATCGGCACGCAGGGTAACAAAGCCGTCATTGCCACCCATCACCACCTCGTGGGTGATAGGAGAATAATAGGCTGTTAGCGGACTGATGGATGGTATCATGAAGCGACTGCTCTCGCCAGCAGGGTCGATGATGCAGCACTCATTGCCCGTTATCACCCACACCTTGCCTTCCACATCGCACATGGTGCTCACCTTGCCATCTATCTTCCAAATCTTAGGGTCGAACTTGCCGCCCTGCAATGGTATGGTGGCAAAGTAGCATTTCACCTCGCTATTATTGCCCACCCAGATATTGCCCATCTTATCGCACATCAGATAGTTAATCACTTCTGAGTTGGTAGGATGCAATACCACCATGTTCTTAGGATTGATGCAGTCCAGGCGGTTATAGCTAGAAGCCCAGATATTGCCATTGCCATCCACCACGAGCTGACCGATGTGCAAGCCCGAGAGGGCATTCTTGCCTTGGTCAGAGAAATGATAATCGGCGATGCAGGTAGCTGTGCCCCAAGCCGTAGGAGCCGCATCCTTATAGATGGCAGCCTTCAGTCGAGACTTGTCCATCACGAAGATACCTCCATTATAGGATGCCATCCACATCTTGCCGTCCTTATCCTGCACGATGTCGTAAGCCCAAGTGGTGGAATACTTGCCCGTCTTGTCATAGACGATGAAGTTCATCATCTGCTGGGTGCTACGATTAAAGAGATTGATGCCATGGTCGGTACATACCCACACATCGCCATCATGGTCTTCATATATCTTGCGCACTCGGTTGTGTGTGAGCGGATAGTACTTATTGTTTTGCTTATACCAGACGTTGCCCTGGCGTATCAGTCCGTTGGTGCCGCCAAGCCACCAGTCGCCATCCTTGGTCTGGATGATGGCATGCAGGCAGTTGCCCTCGCCCGTAAAGGTTACCTTGTCGAGCGGAGTATATGTATAATAGGTATGTGTGGAGAGGCGCGACAAGCCATTGTCGGTACCTATCCACACATTCTGCCACTTGTCCACGAAGCAAGCCCACACGATGTTGTTGGGGATAGAGGCTGCATCGCGCGAGTCATGGACATAATGCTCGATGACATTGTTGATGGAGAGACTGAAGAGTCCATTGTCGGTTCCGATATAGAGCTTGCCCTCAGCATCTTCTGCCAAGCACTTCACGGAGTTTCCATTCAGTTCCTCTATCTTGGAGAAGTTCTTGAGCTGCAAGTCAGCGCAATAGAGAGCTCCCTCCGTTCCTATCCAGTAACACTGGCGCTGCTGGTCATAATGCAAGGCATTGACCAGAGGCTGCGCACCGGCTCTGAGTGGCACGAGTCGCTTGCCCAAGTAAAGACCTGAGAGCGAACCCACCAATGTGCCCTTAGGTGTGTGCAAGAGAGCATATACCTCGCTACCATAGCTCGCCTTCTTATTCTTCATATCCAGCACACGAAGCTCCTTGATGGTCTTGCGCTTGGTCTCGTCCTGATAGGAATCCACTGCTGCATTCTTCACATATACATCGGCATGCATATCAAACTGCAACACGCCATTCACGGTAGCCATATAGAGAATGTTCTTCTCTACGGCAAGTGCATTGACGCGCGTATTGCTGAAAGCATGATCCACATAGTGGCGATACCCATGATAGCCATCGTAACTGAAGAGACCATTATCGGTACCTATCCACATCAATCCCTCTTCGTCTTGGGTGATGGAGCAGATGGTTTGTCCTCCCTCCAGTGCCACATTGACGAAACGCTGGGCTGAAGCTACAAGCGAAACAAGCAGCATCACCCAAAGACTATATAAACGATGTATATTTATTGACATTTTATCAGTTTAAATCATTATAATGCATTATATGTGCAAAAGTAATGAAAAAAATCCGAAACCTGCAAGAATTGCATGAAAAAATTTGGAAGTTTAAGAAAAAAAAACTATATTTGCAGCCGAATAGTATTCACATAAACAACAACAACAATTATGAAAAGAAGAGTATCATTGAAGAAAATGGCAACCTACATTGCTGGTATTGCACTATGTCTAGGAATATCACAGACTGCTAATTCACAAGGCTTTAAAGTTAAGATTCCCGCCTCATCACGCTTCGTAAAAGTGAAAGCAGAAGGTGTCAATGTGCGCCGATTGCCAAACGCCACAAGTGGTAAAGTGATGGCATGGTATTCAGACGGAGGTTCCATGGACACTTACAGCAAGATCTTCTATTCCGACACTGAGGCTAAACTTTACAGAGCCAGCAACGCAACGGGAGCATATACAGATGTTTATCATCCTAACAAAGGCGACTGGATGATTGTACCAAGTACTCAACAAGAGCCTGTAAACGGATGGTTCAACGTTATTGCAACAGCTCAGGAATATGATGGCAACCCAGGCAAGGGCAACGCAAAACTGGGCTGGATAAAAGGTAATTTCTGTGAAACTATCGACATAGTAAACGATGCCAGTAACGCTCAAAAAGGCTTCCCTGTATGGATGAAGTATGATTACGAAAAAGGGAAATACAATTACGGAAGAAATGTGAGTCCTCTAGAAGGAGGCTCAAAAAGAGGTTTTGGAAAGTATGCAAACATGAGATTGTTTATCATCAGAGATGAAGAGAATAGCCAACTGCATATCGCAAGTGCCATCGTGGCAGATAATAAATACTTGTTGGTAGCCCGCCTATACATGGAAGTCATGCAGGACGAAGAATTAACTTCCGACTTCTCTTTGGAATTAATGGATACAGAGATGGGAGATGCTCCCGTCATCAAAATGAAATCCAACCAGAACATGCTACAGAATGCAGCGGCTAATTTATTAAAATGTCCTGACTCTATGTTTAAACTCTTAACAGATGCCATGTTCCCAGACGGCGCATTTCCTACTGATGAGGTTTATGTAACGACAACTACAGGGAAACGTGAATGCATCAATTTTCAGCACAATGGCTTTGACAATGAGTTTGAGGCATATACCTTGAGTTATGAATAATAAGTTCAACCTCCCTTGAATATGAATAGACGAGCAAGAGGCTTCATCTCTTACTCGTCTATTTTTATCTCCATTTCTGTATTTAGTCATGAGGACAATGGCCTCTAACCAAAAAGGCGGAATACCCTTCACTCTTCACCTTTCACAGTTAACACACTATATATCAAGAGCTTATACGGGTGAAGAGCCGTTCCAGCTCTTCACCCTCTCTTCACCACCCTTCACCCAAGAAAGAAGAGGCCATCCAAAGGTGAAGAGAGGTGAAGAGAGGGTGAAGAGTGGCAAACACTCTTCACCTCTCAGAAAGCCGATAAACACAGGGGATTCGGAGCGAAAGGTGAAGAGTGAAGAGAGAATCAGAATTTGAATCTGAAAAATCTAACAATGTGGGGCATGCATCGCTGTCAGGCAGCTATCCAGCACTGACAGTACATTGTAACCTATGCCGCCAGTGTCCTGTCCTAACGGAACAGCGCACGGTCCAAGCCCAGACAGTGTTCAGGTCTAACGGAATAGCGCACGGTCCAAGCCTAGACCGTGGGCTGAAGAGCCAGAATAGCCGTCTTGCAGTACCATCCTTAAAACTGCGTATAGATGAATGGCTGCACATTCTCCTGCGACATCTGCACCACCAACTGCAAGCAAACCAAGAAGAGTATCAACTTTACGCCCCATGGCAAAGTGATGAAGCGCAACTGCATGCGCTTGTACTGACGCTCAGTGAAGAGATAAGAGAGCATCACTCCGAAGACACACACCACCCAACCCGTGCGGGCATTGAAGAAAGGCACCAAGTAGTCGAGGCTAAAATCAGAGAATACCTTCTGATACATACTGCCCAACTTTCCCAAATCCGCGGCACGGAAGAACGACCATGCAATACAAACATACACGTAAGTGAGGAACCAACTCAAGAAGTTGCCCACCGATGTGGAAGGAATCTTGATGCCCAACTGGCGGCTAAAGAACTTATGCACCACCAAGCCAAAGCCATGCAAGGCACCCCAGATGACAAACATCCATGACGAGCCATGCCAAAGACCAGCCACAAGCATGGTCAGGAAATTATTCAGATACATACGCAGCGTGCCCTTACGATTGCCTCCCAATGGGATATACACATAGTCGCGGAACCAGAAAGACAGCGAGATATGCCATCTACGCCAAAACTCCGTGACACTGAGCGAACGGTATGGGAAATAGAAGTTGTCGGGCAGATAAAAGCCCAAGATGGCAGCCACACCAATGCTCATATCACTATAACCCGAGAAATCGAGGAATATCTGAACGGGATAGCCCAAAAGAGCCGCTACATTCTCAAAGCCTGAGAATGTCTGTGGAGCATCAAACACCCAGTTGTTGAACTGTGCGATATAGTCGCTCAACACGTTCTTCTTCACCAATCCAAGCATGATGAGAAACAAGCCCGTCCACAACATACGAGAGGAAGCCTGCTGATTACGTTTCAATCGCGGAATCAGATTGCTGGCTCGGGTGATAGGTCCCGCCATCAAGAGAGGGAAAAAGGTGAGATAGAAGCAATACTCCAGCAAGGTAACCTCCATGTCAAACTTGCGCTTGTAAGTATCCACCGCATAGCTGATGGCCTGGAAGGTATAGAACGAGATTCCCACAGGCAAGGCAATGGACTGGAGGGAGAAATTGGTGGAAAGCATGGCGTTCAGCACATCCCCAATAATGAAATTGGTATACTTGAAATAGCACAGCAATGCCAAGTCGATGCCGATGACCAAGGTGAGCAAAGCTTTGCGCGCCCTGCCCTCATGGAGTCGCATTTCCTGGGTGATGGCATAGTTGATGCAAGCGGTGAGCGGCAAGAGCCACATTATCGTGCCATTCACCTGATAGGCAATAAACAGGCTGAAGCAGATGACATACATCATCATCGCCGTGCGAGAGTAATTTCTCAGTATAGTATAGACCGCTAAAAAGGGAATGAATAGCAGGGCTAAACTAAATGTCGTATAATCCATATATGTATATATTCCGTAATGTAGTTATTAAAACAAGATTCCTCATCAGATGGAACACTCATCAGATGGAATCCTTTCGTTCTGCATGTTTTGGCGCGCTTGCCTCTCCACCAGATACGGCAGGGGACGAAGGGGATACTTCACCCTCTGGCAAAGCCTGTGGATTTTCTCCTCCTATCAGAGAGGAATCTTGGGCAGCCGTTGGCTTGTGCTTAGCTCCTGGAGGCAAGATAGTAACCTGTCGATAATGCCTATTGCGCTCCGTAGGCTGTTCCATTCTGAAAGGATGCACGGAATGCCCCTCGTTCATCCAAGCTATGATCTTGTCTGCCCACATCGCAGACGCCTTCATCGTAGGATGCCTGCCATCCTGCTGGCGCTCAAAGGTGAGCTTGTAGCTTGGATAATATCTCTTAGCACCCATCACATGGAGCAAGAGCTTGTTATAGCCCTTGTCTTCACACCAGTTTGGTGGACCAATCCATATCGTTGGGATATTGCCTATCTTGTCCAAGATGGCACGGATGCGCTTCTCACACCCCTTCATATCGGCTGTATACAACTCATTGCTACCCAAGCATACAAAGACGTGGGTAGGACGTACCTTCTGGATATAATGACTCAAGGTATCGGTAGAAGCCCAGTTGCGCGTACCCGAGCTGCACCAGGTGACACAAGTGAGGCTATGCCCATTCTTATTGGTATAATCGGAAAAACGATATGCCAAATATTCCGACATGGAATCTCCAAATATCAATACTCTCTGGGAAGTGGTATCCACCTCTTCCTTCACTGTATCTTGAGCCTCAACTTCCTCGGCCAACGATTCTTCCGACTTACCGGTCAATGCCTCCAAGCCCACTTGCTTGAGCTGCAATCGTTCCGCCACCTGCTCGGGGACGAAGGCATAGCCTAAAATAGCTCCAACAGCAATAACCATCAGTGCTATCAATTTCCATGTTTCTTTCATTTGAACTCGATATTGCTAATTTATTGCAAAAGTAAACAATATCTAGCAGAATACCAAGAGATTGAATAAAAAAGTGAAAAATAATATAAATTTAAGAGTATAAAAAAGGCTCAGGACATCCATCCTGAGCCTTTTAAGTTGCATTTTTTGAAATATTGAAGTTAGGCTAATCTTATTTACATAGCCTGCAAGTTGATAGATTTCTCTATATTTCTCTTGGCATCTTTCACCTTGAACGTGATGTTGCCCTTCTGCGCCTTGCTCTGTACAATGACTACGAGCTTGCCTGAGAAGAGTTTCATCTGTGGCTGGGTAAATGAATCCAAAGAGGTGGCATCGCCATTGCATGCTGCCTTGAAGGTGCCAGCGCCTGTTACCTCAAAGGTCAACTCGTCATCAGCAAGTGGGCACTCGTTGCCGTCCTTGTCCAAGAGGCCCACGGTGATGAAGGCGAGGTCATTGCCATCTGCCTTGAGCACAGTGTTATGCTCATCGGTGCATCCCTCTACGCAGCAAGCTTTCTCAGCATGGTCAGGAGTCTCCACGCTGAAATGCAGCTGGGTTGGTTCGCCAGAAGTGCGCTTTACGTCCTCACCTATCTTGTCACCATACTCATTGTATGTTACCACACGGATTTCTCCTGGCTCATACTTCACATTGTTCCAACGCAGACGATAACGATCCAAGCGGCTAGACTTATCCTTGTGGACACGTCCTTGGCTCTTGCCATTGACAAAGAGTTCGCCCTCCACACCATCGGTGTAGCAATATACTGGGGTTACCTGTCCCTCACGTCCTGCCCAGTTCCAATGAGGCAAGAGATGGGTGGTATGCCGATGCTCATTCCAACGGGCACGATACATATAATAACGATCCTTAGGCAGACCAGCCAAGTCGCAGATGCCGAAGTAGCTGCTGCGTGATGGCCAATACTCATCGTATGGAGTTGGCTCACCCAGATAGTCATAGCCTGTCCAAACGAACTCACCGATTACCCAGCTGTAGTCGTCCTGCATCTTCCAGTCATCATCTGGCAGGTTGCTCCAAGAGCAATACTCCGTGTCGTAGCTAGAACACTGACCATCAGGATAGGGGTTCTTGTCCTTGTTTTGCACCACGACAGGGAACTTATACACCCCACGTGAGCTAACGGTAGATGCCGTCTCGCTGCCCAAGAGGAATCCCTGAGGCAACTGCTCGATATTCTTATAATACTTATGTACGCGATAGTTGAATCCCGGCACGTCCATCACTTGGGCAAAGCCTGACTTCAAGGCATCCTCTGCCCTGTCCATACCCTGGGTCACAGGGCGAGAAGGATCATACTGATGGCAGATGTCCTGCAAATGCTTGGCTATCTGCACGCCCTCCTGGCTCCACTGCTCAGGTATCTCATTGCCAATACTCCACATGATGATGCTAGGATGATTGCGATGGTGCTTTACCAGATTGGTGATATCCTTGTCACTCCACTCCTTGAAGAAGCGGGCATAGCCATTCTTACACTTAGGATAGATCCACATATCAAAGCTCTCCGCCATCACCATCATACCGAGCGAATCACAGATTTCCATCTGCATGGTAGAAGGCATATTGTGAGCTGTACGAATGGCATCGCAGCCCATCGCCTTCATCATCTTGATTTGGCGAATGAGAGCAGCCTTGTTTTCTGCTGCTCCAAGCGGACCGAGGTCATGATGCAGGCAGACGCCCTTTATCTTACGGGTGATGCCATTGAGCTGGAATCCATTGTCCTTGGATACAGAGATGGTACGAACACCTGTCTTGAGCGTCTGGACATCTGCTACTTTCTTGCCCTCATAGCGGGTCAACTTGAGCTGATAGAGATAAGGATTCTCTGGCGACCAAAGCTCAGGATTGTCTATCTTGAGTTGAGTCTTGATGGTAGGATTGGCACCATTGATCGTTTGCTGCGCCACAACCTTGCCTGCTTCATCAGCCAGAGCAATGACGGTGCGACCATTCTTGCCCAGTTTACCCTGCAAGAGCGCATCTACCTCTACCTCAGCCTCTGCCTTGGTAGCATGGATGGTACGGGCAAAGGTATCCCAAGTAGAGAAGTTGACATCGCCATAAAGCTCCACCTTCACTGGGCGATAGAGTCCGCCACCAGGATACCAGCGACTGCTCTCCTCCACATTCTTGAGGTGAACCTCCACAAGATTCTTCTTGCCACCAAACTGCACGTATGGCGTAATGTCGATACGGAAGGCATTGTAGCCGTAAGCCCATTTGCCAGCCTCCTTGCCATTCACGCTTACCACTGGTTGGCTCATAGCTCCATCAAATACCAAGACGGCACGCTTATATCCCTTAGGCAGCGTGAGGTTCATGCGATACTCACCCTCGCCTATCCAAGGGAGCGCACCAGAGCGACCAGACTTCTCGGTCTTCTCCTTCTCGCCATTCTGTTCGATAGCCACCATCTGGAGGTCCCATTTCTTGTCGAAAGGACCAGCGATAGCCCAGTCGTGAGGCACTTGCACTTGCGTCCACGACTTACCATCGCGAGAGAAGTCCCACGATGGCAAGTTGATTACCTTCCTACTTTGCGCCATGCTCATCGCAGAGAGAGCCAAGGCGAAAGTAGCCAATGTCATTTTCTTATACCCTATCATCATATATACTTAGTTGTTTACTTGAATGCGTCTAAAGCCGCAGTAGGCTTACCCGTATTGTCGAAGGCACCCTTGTCGTAGCCATTCCAGTTGTTAGAGCACTCTGGTTCCCAATAGAATACGCCCTCACAGGTAGAGATCTGCTTGCATCCATCCACCATCTTCTTGAGGAATGGAGCGGCATTCTCTGAGTTCCACACCATACCAATCTCTGAGATGATAACATCGCAGCCATACTTCTCGGAGAGGGTCTTGATGTTATTGAGACAAGCATCTGATACCTGTTCCCAAGTCTGGTCGGTAATCCAGTCTGGATAGAGCGACATGCCGATAACATCCCACTTGGCACCATTCTGCTTCAAGCCATCAAACATCCAGGTGTACTGACCGAGATTGTTACCCTTGTCCAAGTGTACGATGACCTTGGCGTTAGGATAAACACCCTTCACTGCATCATAACCCGCATTGATATAGGCAGCGAAGTTAGCCATATTCTTAGAGGCACGACCTGTTACCTTGATGGCATCGTCACCTTCGGCATCATTCCAGAGCATACCATCGGTGGTCTCATTGCCCACCTGCACCCACTCTACGTCGATATTTCTTTCCTTCAAGGCAGAGAGCACATCCTTGGTATGATTGGCAACAGCCAGCTTCATCTCATCGAAACTATAGTTCTTCCAGGCCGCTGGCACGCCCTGCTTGCTTGGATCAGCCCAAGTATCAGAGTAATGGAAGTCGATCATCAAGCGCATACCCAGCTGCTGAGCACGCCAAGCCTTGGCGACTACATCATCCTTACCATTCCATCCATCCGCAGGATTTACCCATACACGCAAGCGGATAGAGTTCATGCCGAGATCACGAAGCAGAGACATACACTCAGTAGCCTTGCCATTCTGATTATAAAACTTCACGCCACTGGCTTCCATCTCAGTGAGCCAACTAACATCGGCACCCTTGGCGAAACCACTCATATCGTATGTTTTCTCCTTTTCTGGAGTAGCGTTATCATCATTGCTGCAACTTGTTCCCGTGATAGAGAAGAGAAGTGCAGAAGCCAAAAGTACGGCTTTACCTAAAATATTCTTCATTGTCTTATTTTGGTTTTTACGGCTAGCTTGCTATTTTCTGCAAAGATAGCACAATTATTATTATCTTGTAATGAATAAGCTTGCTCTTCTCAAAATATTTTGTGTAAAGGTTTGCACAAACCTTTGACAAGAGCAAGCACAACACGATTTATTCGTAACTCCAAGTCATGGTGTTGAGGTTGGCTGTAATGGTCATCTCACCTCCCGTTACATCATCCTTAAACCAGAGGTTCCATGAATTTTCTGTAGCAAGATTAAACAGTTTGCCATCCTCAGGCTCGCTACCATACCAAGTCTGCTTATCATCCTTGCTTTCTCCTACATAGATAAACTTAAAGTTTTCCCAAGCTGCAGGTGTATACTTGCAAGTATAGACACCATCGCTCACCTTAGTCATCACGGCCTTCAAGTTATTGCCATTTTCATCAAACATACAGAGGGTATTGCTTGCCTCTGGCTCTGGAGTAGTCTGGTCGCCAGCTACAATAGAGTAAGTCAGTTCGCTATTCTCATCCACCTTTACGGTAACGGTATAGGTTCCTGCCTTCTCTACGTTTACGCTGCCTGCGGCAGAAGCATCTGTCATCTTGCCATCAGCAAGGGTGTAGTTCATCGTCTTAACTACAGCTGCTGCATCGTCAGTACCCGTAGCCTTGTTGTATTCTGCACCAGTACCCACTATCTGAATAGGAGTATTATCAGCAGAGGTAGTGATTACCTTCACCCAAGCATAGTTAGGCGCATCGTAAGTCATCGCCTCTCCATTCAACTGGAATTCCTTCATCCAAGTAGCCTTCCATTCCTTAGCCTTGGTGTCTACAACGGCATAGTAGATACCAGCCTGACCTGGGAACCAGAAATTATATGCGCTCTCTGTATTATCTGCCTCGAAGACATGACCATCAGCGCCATAGTTACCCCAAACGGTTCCATCATTCTCCTTACCATAGAAGTTCAACCAAGAAGAAGCTTTCATATAACCAATATAAATGCCATCTTCATTAGGAGAATAAAGATAAGTCAAAACTTTAGTCTTATCATCCTTTTCCACGAGCGTCATCTTATTCATGTGTATCATATAAGGTGTAACATTCACTTGACACACATTGCTGTAAACAGAGTCAAGATTGGCTCCCATCTGGCTCTTGATACGGAAATAGATAGGAGCACTCTGTTCAGGAGTCATTTTCAACTCCTTGGCAAGGGCATTAAGATCTGCTCCCGTGAAAGCCTTGGAAAGATTAGTCACTGTGTAATCCTTTGCTGTGGCAAAATCCTCTGAAGGAGATGCCTGAAGATAAGTGTGGAGTGTGCCATTGCCAGCAGGCTTGGTCTCATCGCTCGAAAGCAAGGTAGGATTCTGCCATGCCAAAGAGAGCACAAGCGTCTTGCTGTTGTCAGCAGACAAGAGCACATCGGATGTAGATGCCATCAAGTCGGATGCCTTGAAG
This sequence comes from Candidatus Segatella intestinihominis, assembly GCA_900548535.1. Classification (GTDB taxonomy): domain Bacteria; phylum Bacteroidota; class Bacteroidia; order Bacteroidales; family Bacteroidaceae; genus Prevotella; species Prevotella intestinihominis. The sequence goes on from URLG01000004.1 coordinate 14,407, forward strand.
CCATCCAGGTATATCTTGTCGCCACTCTCGTCACAGCTCACCATGGCGGTGAGTGCGCAGAGAAGCATCATCAGGTTTCTAAATATCTTTTTCATTGTTCTTTTTCTTAATAGTTGTCATTGTGAAGATTTGGATTTGCGGTAAGCTCGGTGTTAGGGATTGGATAGATGTTATACTTGCTATCCACTGCCTGACCATCGTGGGTGCCACCCTTCCATTGCCAGATATACTTATTGGTAGTAAACTGACCGAAGCGGATCAAGTCGGTACGGCGATAGCCCTCATGATAAAGCTCACGAGCACGCTCATCGAGAATAAACTGGAGGAAGTCAGCATCGCTAGCAAAGTTGTCTTTCCAAATATCAGCTGCGCCAGCACGCTCTCTTACCTTATTAATATAATAGATAGCACCCTGTTTGCGGGTTTCAGCCTCAGCATCAGAACCACCATTCCAGTTGTCCCAATCCTCACCCAGACGAGCCACACACTCAGCATACATCAAGTAAACATCGGCAAGACGGAAGAGTGGGAAGTCTGTATCCACACCATCATTACTTGTATTGGATGCGGTAGTGCCATCATCTTTCAGATTAGACCATTTCTCTGATAAGTAGCCAGTTGTCTCATCCGTCATACTGGTAACATCCTTGCTCTGACCATTGGTAAAGAACTTGGCACGCTTATCACCCTGTGCCTCTTCGCCCTGTGCATAGATATCATTCTCATTGAACTTATCCACAAACTGAGAACGCAAGCGGAACTCACTCCATCCGCTGGTAGCACCAAAGTCGCCTGGAGTTTGGTTGGCATTCGACAGACTCAACTGTCCACAAACCAAATAGGTAGAAGCACCCCAACTCACTGTATGCTCAGCAGAAACTGGCAGAGCAAAGATTATCTCATTGGTTCGCTTGTCGTTATCAGCATTGAAGAGCTTGCTGTAATCGCTCTCCAGAGAGTAGCCCATATTCATCACCCGCTGGCAAGCCGCCTTACACTCGGCATACTTAGCCACACCGGTATATACCTCGCTATTGAGGTAAAGCTTGGCAAGCAAAGTATAAGCTGCGCCCTGCGAAGCCTGACCGTAAGGGCAAGAAGATGCTGGAAGCATATCGCCTACACAGTCCTTCAACTCGCTCTCAATATAATCGAATGTCTCCTGAGGAGTAGCACGAGGAGGAATGAAGCTGCCCACAGGGTCATTCTCTGTTACCATAGGGATATTGCGATAGAGATCGAGCGCATGATAATAGAACAAGGCACGCATGAAGCGAACTTCAGCCTTATACTCCTTCATCTTTACCTCGTCATTGCCTGTAAAGCTAGCGCCATTGGCATTGCGAAGGAACTCATTGCAGAGGGCGATGTTGTAGTAGATGCGATAGTACATATCTGATACCCAAGCATCGTTGGCATCCCAAGAGAGATAAGTCAAACCTGTGGTCTGCTCACCTGTGAGCCAAGTGGAAGCAAACTCATCGGTACCACACTCCTGCATGTTCAGGAACATACGCATGTAGTCGAAGCCACTGCCACTATTCAATACGGACTCCATGTCCTTGTTGTCGCCACCTTTGCCCTGACCACTGGTTACCATGGCAGCATAAATCTTACCCAACACTGCCTCATAGTTGGCAAGATTGGTATATACATCCTTAGAGGTTGTCTCCGTCTGAGGATATTGATCGAGATCGGAAACACAGCTTGTTGCACTTGTCAGTACGGCTGTGCCCATCATCATACTATATAATATATTCTTCAGTTTCATTTTTCTTATCAGTTTAGATTGTTAGAACTCAAATCCAAGACTCAAAGAGTAAGTGCGAGGACGTGGATAGAATGAATTGTCCATGCCATTAGGCACCTCTGGGTCTGTACCAGAATAGCCTGTGATGCAGAATACATTCTGTACCATCGCAGATACGGTGAGCGAAGCCCACTTGCTAATCTTACCTACATTGTAGCTCAAGCTCAAGTTGTCGAGTTTCAAGAAGGAAGCATTCTCTACGTAGTAATCTGAGAGATACTGACGGGTCTTGAAACCTGTCTTGAGGAAGCTAGCATTGAGATTGTTGAGCTGTGAGTTGTTATAGCTAACTGTTTCCCAAGCGCCAGTGCTCATGCCCATGCCATTATATACATAGTTGTCGATGTTGGCACGGAAACTCATACCAAGGGTAAACTGCTTGTATCTTAAAGAAGTGCTCAAACCCATAATATACTTAGGGGCTGGTGAGTGATATCGATAGAGATCGGCATCATTGATCTCGCCATCGCCATTGAGGTCGGCATAAGCGCCCTCGATTGGCTTGCCTGTCTCTGGGTCATAGAGCTGATGATATACATAGAACATATATGGCTCATAGCCCTCAGAGAGAACCTGGAACTGATAAGCATCGATAGAAGGACCCACCTTCACATTGGTCTGGCTTCCACCCTGAACGAGTGAGAGGTTCTTCACCTTCATGTTCTGCCAAGTGAAGTTATAGCTCAAGTTCCACTCCCAGTCCTTGGTCTGGATAGGTGTGGCATTGAGGGAGATTTCGATACCCTTGCTGTCCACATTACCCACATTGGTAAGGATGGTCTTTGAGAAGTTGGTACCTGCGGCTGTTGGTACAGAGGCAAGGAGGTCCTTGGTCTTACGGGTGTAGAAGTCGATGGCACCTCCGATGCGTCCATTCAAGAATCCGAAGTCAAGACCGAAGTTCCAAGAGGTTGTGGTCTCCCACTTCAGGTTCTCCACGTATGCCTCTGGACGATAGGTATAGATATAGTTGCCATTGACCAATGCCTCGGCACCAGTCACACTAGAGGTATATACTGGCAAGTAGTTGTAATTGCCGATACCATCCTGCTGACCAGTTACACCATAGCTGGCACGGAGTTTCAAGTTAGAGAGCACCTTGTTGTCCTTCAACCAAGGTTCCTCGGTCAAGGTCCAGCCCAAAGCCACTGATGGGAAAGTACCCCAACGATTATCCTTGGAGAATCGAGAAGAAGCATCTCGACGCATGGTAGCCGTCAAGAGGTACTTTCCAGCAAATGAATAGTTGATACGTCCGTAATATGACAACAGTACATGACGGTAATCTGATGCCTTTACGGTTGACAGGGTTGTGCCTGCCGCACTCTTTGTGAAATATTCTGGAGTAGAACTTTTCCAATACTGATAGTCGTAACCTGCTGTTACGTCTACATTGCTCTTGATATTCTCAAAGTACTTGGCATAGTTGGCATAGAGAGTCAAGAGTCGGTTCTCATTCTTCTGAGGACCATACTTATAGTCATTACCGCTCAAAGCCTCATCCTTGTTGAAGGCAGAAGCAGCCTCAGCTGGAACGTATACAGTACCATCACCCTTGGCATAGTCGGCACCGAGAGTGGCATGGAGCTTGAGGTCTGGCAAGAAGTGAACCTTATAGTCCACATCCATCGAACCGATGAAACGGCTCACCTTACTCTTAGAGTCATACTGGTCTACGAGACCACGAGGGTTTCTCACACCCGCATTCACTGGATAACCATCAGCATCCAGAGCCTCATTATAACCACCATAGTTGCTATTGCCTGAGTATACAGGGATGGTTGGGTTGTATGTTGCGGCTGCCCATACAGCTCCACCGGCATTAAATGAGTTATTGTTAAGAGTACCCTTTGCATTGATGGTCAGCTTCAAGTGGTCTTGGAAGAAGCTAGGAGTCAACACAATGTTACCGGTCCAGCGCTCCACATTGTCCTTACGCACCAAACCGCTCTGGTTATAATAACCTACAGAAGCACGGAAAGGCAAGAACTTGCCTATGCTACCAGCGAGGCTGAGGTTATTGTCTGTTCCGAAAGCTGTACGATAAACCTCGTCATTCCAGTCGGTATGAGCATCACCGAGCAATGACTTCTGGTTGGCTGTACCATATTTATTAATAACGCTTACAAAATCATCATAGTCGAGCATATCCACCATCTGCGCACGAGTCTGTACACTATTGGTGGTATTGAAGTTCACCTTCAGTCCACCCTGCTGTCCTTTCTTGGTAGTGATGATGATGACACCATTGGATGCACGAGAACCATAGATGGCTGTAGAAGAAGCATCCTTCAATACGGTCATGCTCTCGATATCGGATGGGTTGATCATAGAGAGGAAGTTGCTGGAGTTACCAGAGATACCGCCCTGCTCCAATGGCACGCCATCAAGCACAATCAAAGGGTCGTTGCTGGCATTTAGAGAGGCACCACCACGCACACGGATGGTACTACCAGCAGAGGCAGAACCACTGTTTGACATGATTTGCACACCAGATACCTTACCATTGATCAACTGCTCTGGAGAAGAAACGAGTCCCTTGTTGAAGTCCTTCGCCTTCACGGTAGCCACCGAACCAGTCAAGTCGCTCTTGCGCGCAGTACCATAACCGATTACCACGACATCAGTCAGCGTCTGGCTATCAGACTCCAACTTTATCTTCATATTGTCAGAGATAGCCACCACCTTGTCTAAATATCCTATATAGGAGATTTTTACCTTCTTGGCTGAAGAAGGTACTTGCAGGACAAAGTTACCATCAAAATCGGTAACAGTTCCATTCTTGCCCCCTTCTACCATAACGGTAGCACCAATGAGGGCTTCACCATTTTGAGCATCTGTCACTTCACCTTTGATGGTGCGTGTCTGCGCTAAAAGCTGCAAACATCCCATGAGCAACAATGCCACAAGAAGAAAACTTCTTTGTTTCGTTTTACTTAAGATTGCATTCATTTTGCCTAGTTGTTTAATCAGGTTTGTTGATGTTAGAATAATTTATTCGGTTGCAAAAGTATCGAAACATTCGGCAAAGAGCCGTTAGATATCAGACAAAGAAAGAAAAATAACAGACAAAAAGCCTTTTTCTGTCTCACTTTGACATGAAAAGAAAGAAAAAAGACAGGAGAATTCTGAGATAAGAAAGAATATAAGATCAACAAAAAAAGCCGAACCTCATTAGAAGAGATTCGGCTTTTTGAAGTGGTACCACCAGGAATCGAACCGGGGACACAAGGATTTTCAGTCCTTTGCTCTACCAACTGAGCTATGGCACCATACCTTAACAAATGGTTGATTTCTCATTTGCGGGTGCAAAGGTAATACAAATATTTCACTCCTGCAAATTTTTTCATAGATTTCTTTCGCAAAAAAGCAAAAAAGTCCGTTTTTATTTTGTTTTCTACCAAAAATAGTGTAACTTTGCAACGCATTAGCAACAAAAATCGGGATTTAGCGCAGTTGGTAGCGCACGTCGTTCGGGACGATGAGGTCGCTGGTTCGAGTCCAGTAATCCCGACTTTCTTTTATTCATCCTCTTCGGAGGTATTAATTCACCCCTTATAACGTCATTGCCTATGAATCTAAGAGATTTCTTCTATCTCCAGCGCAATGATCGCCAGGCTCTCCTTGCGATTTTAGTCATCATGTCTGCTGCCGCCACCCTCGTTTTCCTCTTAGGCAACCGAACTGAAGCAGAACTGGAAGCGATTGATTCTTCCAACCAAGTAGTAGTTCAACATGCCAGCCAAGAGCAACCCGCCTATTACCAAGAGGGAACAGAACTGCATGAAGCCTTTCCCTTCGATCCCAACACAGCCGACAGTACTCAGTTGCGTAGACTGGGGCTGAATGCATGGCAAGTGAAAAGCATCATGAGATATAGAGCCAAAGGAGGCGTATACTCTCGTCCAAGCGATTTTGCTCGAGTATACGGACTGACAAAAAAACAATACGAAACTCTTCTCCCCTTTATAAGAATAGGTGAAGACTATAAGCCTGCTTCTGACTTCTATGGCAACGAGCCTTATCAACATAGTCGCCAGCTATCTTCAAACGGTCAAGAGAAAGGTGCGCAGGAAAAAGCTGCATCCGAAAAAGTATATAGCTATCCCCACAAGTTGCAGGCTGGGCAATACATCAACATCAATACCGCCGATACCACGGAGCTCATGAAGATTCCGGGCATAGGTAGCTATTATGCCAAATGCATCGTAAGATACAGAGACAAGTTGGGCGGTTTTGTATCTGCCAAACAACTCTCGGAAATCGACGGAGTGCCAGAATCAGCGAGCACCTATATCAAGATAGATGCCCAACAGATACACAAGCTCAATGTCAATAAGCTATCGGTCAATCAACTGAAAGCACACCCATATCTTAACTTTTATCAAGCCAAGGCTATCGTGGAGTATGTACACAAGAGGGGACCTTTGAGAAGTTTAGAAGAACTGAAACTTCTCAAAGATTTTCCACCAGATGAGATTGAGAGACTCAAACCTTACGTCTGCTTCTAGAGCACACCAAACTGATGCAGGAAGATCAGGAAGATGCAGGCAGGAGTCACAAAACGAATCATGAAGAGGAAGACAGGGAAGAGTCTGCCCTTCAATGTATCATTGTTGGTAAACTCATCGTGTACCAACTTCTTAGGCACATACCATCCCAAGAACAAGCAGGTAAGGAATGCACCCAGTGGCATCAGTAGCTGAGCCGTAAAGTTGTCACAGCAGGTCAGGAAGTCCTTGCCGAAGAGTGACAGCTCTGGCACGGCACCCTGAGAGAGCGAGCAGAACACGCCAATGACACAGCAGATGATGGTCTCTATCCAAGCACCGCTCTTACGGCTAATCTTCAATTCCTCATAGAAACAAGCCGTACCAATCTCATGCATGGAGATGGTAGAGGTCAATGCCGCAAGTACCAACAAGGCATAGAACAAGATGGAGATAACATATCCCACAGCTGGCATACCTGCAAATGCCTCGTTGAAGACATTAGGCAACGTGATAAAGATGAGCGAAGGACCGCTATCTGGATTCACACCTACCGAAAAGGCAGCAGGGAATATCATCAAACCAGCCAAGATGGCTATAACTGTATCAATGATGACTATCTGACTAGCCGACTTCACGAGATTGGTCTGGCGTGTGAAGTAAGAAGCGTATGTACAGAGACAAGCCGTGCCCAAGCTCAAAGAGAAGAACGCCTGTCCCAAAGCCTCCAATAGCACATTCTCATCCACCTTGGAGAAATCAGGTTTGAGCAAGAACTCAATACCCTTGCCAGCACCAGGCAGAGAACAAGACGCCACCACGATGACCAAAAGCAAGATAAAGAGCAGAGGCATCAATATCTTGGAAGCCTTCTCTATTCCATTGCGCACACCACGCACCACCACGAAGTGGGTCAGCAAGATAAAGACGATTGTCCAGATGACAGGCTGAATAGGATCAGAGGAGAACGCAACAAAGTAATTCTTCACAAACTCTGCGTCGCCATGCACCTGTCCTATGATACTGGCATAGAGATACTGCAAGCACCAACCTGCCACCACAGCATAAAAGCCCAGGATTATCATGGAACAAATGGCTCCCATGTATCCCATAAAAGCCCAAGCCTTGCCTCCTGCCAACACCTTATAAGCACGTGCAGCATTGGAAGCACCATGGCGACCAATGATAAACTCAGACAGCATGCCAGGCAAACCCAGCAGGATGATACACACAAAGTAAATCAGGATGAAGGCTGCACCACCATTCTGACCCGTCATATAAGGGAAGCGCCAGATATTACCCAAGCCCACTGCAGAACCTGCCGTAGCCAAGATGACGCCTAACTTACTACCAAAATTACCTCTATTTTCCATTACACCTTATTATATATATATGTTTTTAACCCAGAACACCCAGTTGGTTTAAGAAAACCAAGAGAATCAGAATAGGGCAAATATATCTGATCAAGAAGAAATAAGTACCGAAGAGTTTGCCACGGAGCGTGCCCCAGTTGGTAAACTCATCCTGCACCGTATGCTTAGGCACATACCAGCCGAGAAACAAGCAGGTAAGGAAGCCTGCAATAGGCAGGAATATCTGTCCAGTCACAAAGTCGAACCAATCGAACAAGGTCTTGCCCAAGAATATAAGCGCATCCGTTGCGCCCAAAGAGAGCGAACAGAACGCACCTATCACAGCACAAGCCACCGTCACGATGCAGGCGCCCTTCTTGCGATCTATCTTCAATTCCTCATAGAAGAAAGAAGTATTCACCTCGTGCAGCGACATCAGAGAAGTCAAGGCTGCCACAGAGAGGAGCACATAGAAGAGCAAGGAGACTATCCACCCCAACACAGGCATCGAGGCAAATGCCTCATTAAAGACATTTGGCAAAGTGATGAAGATGAGCGAAGGACCGCTATCAGGATTCACTCCTACCGAGAATGCTGCAGGGAAAATCATCAAACCAGCCAATACGGCAACCACCAAGTCGATAAGCGAAATCTGTAATGCCGACTTGAAGAGATTTGTCTGGCGACTGAAGTAAGATGCATAAGTACAGATGCAACCCATACCGATGCTCAAGGAATAGAACGACTGTCCCAAGGCACCCAAGCATACGTTACGATCAAACTTGCCAAAGTCTGGCTTCAGCAAGAACTCCACACCCTTGCCAGCACCTGGCAACAAGCAAGAAGCCACCACGATGATGAGCAGCAAGATGAAAAGCAGAGGCATCATAATCTTAGAAGCCTTCTCTATACCGCCACGCACACCATGGATAATCACAAAATGGCAAATCAAGAAGATAGCCACCGTCCACATCACTGGGCGGATAGGATCGGAAGAAAACTCCTTGAAATAATTAGCCACAAAGGTAGGGTCGCCATGCAGTTCGCCCATGATGCTGGCATATACATACTGCAAGCACCATCCCGACACCACGGCATAATAACCCGTTATCAAGAAGCCCGTGAGCACCTCCAGATAACCTATCCATTTCCAAGACGAGCCATTGGCTAGCTTAGTATAGGCGCGAGCCGTATTGGATGCACCATGACGGCCGATGATAAATTCAGATATCATACATGGGATGCCCAACAACAATACGCATCCTATGTATACCAATATAAAGGCTGCGCCACCTTCCTGACCAGCCATATAAGGGAAGCGCCATACGTTACCCAAACCTACGGCACCACCTGCTGTAGCAAGTATCATTCCTATCTTGCTACCAAAACTTCCTCTATTTATTTCTGCCATTTCTTTAACTTTCTCTTTTTACACGCTGCAAAATTATAAAATAAATTCCATATAAACGTATAAATCGAAAGTAAAATGCAGAAAAAGATAAAATATTTAACTTATCGGTACTCTTCTGGCAGGGTATCACGCCACTGAGCGTATGGATTTCCTAAAAGATGAGAGTTATAAAAGCGCTTGTCGCCCGTTACCTCCATACCAATGAAGTCTGGTTTTTCATAAGCTTCGGTCTCGCTGCCCAGTTCCACTTCCGCCATCACCAGTCCTTCATTGTCGCCATAGAATTCATCTACCTCAAAGGTATGGTTGCCACTCTTCACCAGATAGCGACGCTTGTCGATGACACCTCCTTGGCAAAGCTTCAAGAGATGCTGCGCCTCATCCATCGTAATTTCCTTCTCAAACTCATAGCGGGTCATACCGCCATTCACCGACTTACCCTTGATGGTGAGGTAAGCTTTCTCGTCGCGCGTGCGAACTCGCACGGTAGCCCCCTCGGCAGGGATATAGCCCTGCTGGATATGGCTACTAGAAAAGGCGGCGCTTTTATAAGCGTCGCCCTTCTTAACGAGGAATTTTCTTTCTATTTCCAATCCACTCATTTTCTTATACCTCTAACTTTAAGCTGAAAGCCACATTGTATAAATCATGAAGATGATACCCAAGATAATCAATCCTCCAAAGATCCATTTCACTACTTTGTCTGCTTTAGCAGCCTGTTTCTTCTGGTAAGCTTCATGCTTAGCTTTTCTTAAATCTTTATTTCCACTCATAGTTGTTTATATTAAAAGGTTATTAATTATTCTTCATTATCACTGGTAGGGAACTCCATCAGATATGCCTTGATGAAGCCATCTATCTTGCCATCCATCACGCCATCCACATAGGATGTCTGATAGTTGGTACGATGGTCTTTCACTCGGCGGTCGTCGAAGACATAACTTCTTATCTGGCTTCCCCACTCTATCTTCTTCTTGCCTGCCTCTATCTTAGCCTTTGCCTCCAATCGCTTCTTCATGGCGCGGTCATAGAGTTGGCTCTTCAAGAGCAGCAATGCTTTGGCACGGTTCTTTGGCTGGTCGCGAGTCTCGGTATTCTCGATGAGGATTTCCTCTTCCTCGCCTGTATCTGGGTCGGTATACCAATAACGCAAGCGGACACCAGACTCCACCTTGTTCACGTTCTGACCACCCGCACCACTGGAGCGGAAGGTATCCCAAGAGAGTTTGGCTGGGTCTACATATACCTCGATGGTATCATCCACCAATGGAGTGACGAAGACACTGGCGAAACTGGTCATGCGCTTGCCCTGCGCATTGAATGGTGACACACGTACCAGGCGATGCACACCATTCTCACTCTTCAGGTAACCGTAAGCATACTCGCCACCCTCGATGGTCATCGTAACGCTCTTGATGCCTGCCTCATCACCTTCCTGCATATCGGTGATGGTAACCTTATAGCCGTGAGCCTCAGCCCAACGCATATACATACGCATCAGCATGGATGCCCAGTCCTGGCTCTCGGTGCCACCAGCACCAGAGTTGATCTTAAGCACGCAGTCCATTGGGTCTTCCTTCTGGCGCAGCATGTTCTTCAGCTCCAGGTCTTCGATAGCCTTGATAGCCTTGGCGTAGTCATCATCCACCTCCTGCTCGGTTACCATATCTTCCTTATAATAGTCGAAGGCAAGCTGAAGTTCGTCGGCATAGAGGCGCACTGCCTTGTAGCCATCGAGCCACTTCTGGATGCTCTTCACCTTCTTCATCTGCTCCTGTGCATACTTTGGGTCTTCCCAAAAGTCAGGAGCCTGGGTGCGGAGCTGCTCCTCTTCAAATTCTACTTTCTTCTGGTCTATATTGAGATAGCGATGCAGAGCCTCTGCTCTATCCATCACATCTTTCAACTGGTCGGCTGTAATCATTAACTTTGAACTTTGAATTTTGAACTTTGAACTTTATGATTACTTTGAACTTCATCTTTATCCCCTCCAACTATATGATAAGAGTCATCATCATAAAGAGTTATCATAAAGTTCAAAGTTCAAAATTCAAAGTTCAAAGTAAAACCATTACTCCTCATACATCTGCTCTATCTCCTTCTGATAGTTCTTGTTGATGATCGGACGACGAATCTTGAGGGTATTCGTCAGCTCGCCCGATTCCATCGAGAAGTGATGAGCCAAGAGGGTGATACGCTTGATCTGCTCATAGTAAGCCAAGTGCTGCTGGAGTATCTGAATACGATCCAGCAACATTTTCTGCACCTTCTCATTGGCGCACAGGTCCTCACGACTCTGGAAGGCGATGTGGTTCTCGCGCGCCCAGTCCTCTACCAAGCGGAATTCTGGTACGATGAGCGCAGACACAAACTTGCGCTGGTCGGCAATGACAGCCACCTGGTCGATGAACTTATCCACCAAGAGCAATGACTCCACCTGCTGCGGAGCGATATACTTACCATTAGAGGTCTTAAACAAGTCCTTGATGCGCTCGGTCAGGTACAACTCGCCATCTTTCAGATAGCCAGCATCTCCTGTATGGAAGAAGCCATCCTCATCGAAAGCCTTGGCATTGGTGGTATCACGGTGATAGTAACCCTTGGTGATGGTAGGGCCCTTGAGCAGAATCTCATTGTCCTCACCTATCTTTATCTGGATGCTAGAGATAGGACGACCCACCGAACCGATGGTATATTTCTTGTCGAGATGATCGCAAGATACAGTGGCAAGACTCTCAGTCAAGCCATAACCTACTATCATTCCGATACCAATGGCATGAACAAACTCCTCCACCTCTGGGCTTACGTAGGCGCCTGCCGTTGGGAAAATGTTAGAATTCTCCAAGCCCAATTGCTTGCGCACCATGCTCAAGATGGTCTTGTTGATAACCTTATATTGCAGTTCAAGCGTCAGTGGAGGGCGCTTGCCATTGGCGATGTACTCGATGTTGCGCTTTCTGCCCACTGCCAATGCGTGATAGAAGAGCTTCTTCTGGATAGGACTGGCATCATCCATCTTAGCTTTCACGGCAATGTACACCTTTTCCCAGAATCTTGGCACACTGCTCATAGATGTTGGATGTACCTCGCGCATACTCTCCTGTATCTCATGAGGATAGGTATTGATAAAGAGCTGGGCACCCTTAGTAAGACTCAGATATGCCCATCCACGCTCAAAGATATGAGTGAAAGGCAAGAAGTCGATCACTCTATCCTTTTCAGTAATAGGCACACACTCTCCATTCGCCTTCAATGCCGCATAATACTGGCCATAAGTCAGCATCACGCCCTTGCTATCGCCTGTAGTTCCGCTGGTATAAAGAATGTTGGCAAGGTCGTCCATGCTCGCCTGTTTGTAGAGTTCTTCTACTTCCGTCTGGCGAGGCAGATTCTCTCCCAAGGCTAGGAAGTCCTTGTAGTAAAGGGCTGCTGGGTCATGGGTACTAATGCGCACGCTGGAATCGAAGATGATGATACGCTCCAACGACGGACAGAGGGCGAACACACGATGAGCCTTGTCATACTGCTCCTGTTCGCCAACAAAGAGGAAGCGAACCTGGGCATCATTGATCATATATTGTATCTGCTGCTCGCTACTGGTGGCATAGAAAGGGATAGAAGTAACCCTCACACCATATGCACCGAAGTCAGTGTATAGATAATGTACGCAGTTTTGAGAGAAGACAGCAATCTTGTCTTGTGGTTTGGCGCCGAGATTCAACAGGGCGTTGCTCACTTGTTTCACTCTCAGTGAGAACTGATTCCATGAAACGGTCTGCCACTGATCACTACCAAACTTCTTGAAGGTAAGCGCTGGCTTTTCACCCCATTTCTTTGCGAGGTCGTGAATCAGAACCGAAAGATGACTATTAATTTGCATAAGCTTATATTTATAAATATGACTGCACAGAAAATGCAAACGAGCACAATGAAAGTTTGCTTTCAAATTGTCGAGTGCAGCTTTTCTGATGCAAAGATAATAGAAATCGTAGACAAAACAAAATAAAATGGCAGTTTTTCCACTTTATGTGCTCTTTTTTTCGTAACTTTGCCCACGATATAAGAAATATAAGAGATTATGATGACACAAGAAGAATATGTAAGTGATGCCTTGGAGCTGCTGAAAAAGCTCATTGCCACCCCATCGGTGAGCCGCAATGAGAAGGATGCAGCCGACATCATGGAAGAAACCATTCGCTGCTACGGCTTCGAACCTCATCGTGAGGCTAACAACGTTTGGATCATCAACCCTCACTTCAATGAGAGCCGACCTACCCTCCTGCTCAACGCTCATATCGACACCGTGAAGCCTGTTGCCTCATGGCAGCGAGCCCCATTCCATCCGGGCATTGAGCCATCAGAACAAGACGGAGATATTCTCTACGGACTGGGCAGCAACGATTGTGGAGGCGGTCTATGTTCACTGCTCCAGATGTTTCGTATGCTCACCGAGAAGCCTCAACAGTATAATCTCATCTATCTGGCATCAGCCGAGGAAGAGGTTTCGGGCAAGGATGGCATCAGCCGTGCATTGCCTCTCCTGCCTCACATTGACCTTGCCATCGTGGGCGAGCCTACGGGCATGAATCCTGCCGTAGCCGAGAAGGGACTGATGGTACTGGATGTCATCGCTCACGGCAAGAGTGGACATGCTGCCAGAAACGAGGGAGTGAACGCCATCTACGAGGCTCTGGATGACATGCGATGGATCAGAGACTACAAGTTTGAGAAGGTAAGCGAGTTCCTGGGCCCTACCAAGATGACTCTGACCGTGGTGAATGCCGGCACCCAGCACAATGTGATACCCGATAAGTGTACGATGCTCGTGGACATTCGCACCAACGAGTTTTATGACAACGAGGAGGTGTACAAGTTCATCTGCCAGCATCTCAAGAGCGAATGCAAGGCGCATAGTTTCCGCCTCAAGTCCTCACGCATCGACCCAGAGCATCCTCTCATCAAGAAGTGCGTACAGATGGGCATGAAGCCATTCGGCAGTCCTACACTGAGCGACCAAGCCCTGATGTCATTCCCATCTTTCAAATTAGGTCCGGGCGAATCTTCCCGCTCTCATTCCGCTGATGAATTCATCAAGATTAGTGAGATTCGTGATGCCATCGCCAAATATACAGAGCTCCTTGATGGTGCCAACATATAGGATAAATTGCATTATATATATAAGATAAAAGGTGTGCCCGCTGCTAAGCGGGCACACCTTTTATGGTTATTTTATCTTCCCAACCAAGCCTCTGGGTTGAGCTTTGCTGTTTCCTTGCGAAGCTGGAACTGGAGGATGTTATCGGTTCCCACGGCACCAAGTGCCTGACGGGTACTAACCTTCTGTCCCTTATGCACACTAACCGACTTCAGGTTACAGTATACGGAGATGTAGGCGCCATGACGAACCAAGACATTCCACATGCCACCATAGCCAAAGACGGCACTCACCTCACCATCGTAGATGCTGCGAGCCACGCAGCCCGGCTTTCCTTGGATATTGATACCCTTATTATCGAGCGTTACGCCCTTCAAGCCCTGTACATTATACTGACCGAAATGGCTTACCACACGATAGGTGCCGCTGATAGGCATAGGCAGGCGACCACGGTTGGCCTCAAATCCGCCATTCAGCATACGGTCTACCGAGCTCAAGGTAGAAGCCTCTTGCGCCTCCTTCTTGGCAGCGGCTATCTCACGCGTATTGCGCTCCTCATCAGCTTTCGCCTTCAATTCGGCAGCTTGGCGATCAGCCTCAGCCTTCTTGGCAGCCTGTTCCGCAGCGGCCTGGCGGGCTGCTTGTTCCGCAGCGGCACGCTGGGCAGCCTCGGCAGCAGCACGGGCACGAGCTTGCTCCTTGGCTTTAGCCTTTGCCTCAGCTTGGGCAGCGGCTTCGGCTTGCGCCTTACGGGCAGCCTCTTGTGCCAGTCTTGCCTCTTCGGCAGCCTTGCGGCGAGCAGCTTCAGCGGCAGCCTCACGAGCCTTTGCCTCGGCTATACGGCGGGCATTCTCTCTGGCGGCAGCCTCGGCAGCGGCTTTTTTGCGAGCCAATTCCGCTGCACGCTTCTTGGCGGCAGCAGCGGCGGCAGCCTTGCGCCGAGCTTCAGCAGCGGCACGGGCACGAGCCTTGGCCACTTCCTGGGCTATCAGTCGGTCTATCTGGGCATTGATGGCGGCATCCTTCTGGCGCTGGTCATCTATCACTGCCTGAATGGTCTTCTGCTGCTTCTGCAATCCTTGCACCATCACCTGCTGCTCTGTCTGCTTGCCCTCGAGCACAGTCTTTTCTTGCTTACCTTTATATAATAGGTTGTTCTTATGTCCCTTGACGGTTTGCAACTGCTGGTGCTTGTCGTTCACCTGTCTCTGCTTGGCCTTTACAGCCTCACCCTGCACCTTCTGATAAGAAGAATACTGGCGAATAAAGGAGAGACGTCGATACATCTGGGTCAGATTCTTGGCGCTGAAGATAAACATCAGCTTGTCCTGTACCGTGTGATGGCGACTCATATAGCGCATGGAGCGGATATACTTGTTCTTGCGATCTTGCAATTGCTGCTGCAAGGTCTTGAGCTGCGCCTGCAAGATGCCGATATTGCCATCAATATGGTGAATGTCTTTCTGGATACCATCTATCTTCTTCTGGCTTTGGTCTATCTCACCATTCAGCACCATCAGGTCGTTCAAGCGTTTCTTCACATCAGCCTTGTTTCGTTGCAAGGCCTGTTCCTGCTCTCTGATTTTCTTTTGGATAGAGGCACGCTGTCCCTGCAAGCCTCGGATGGAGGCATTGCTATAGGTGGCAGCCTTCTTCTCTGCCTTGGTAGGGGCCTTGGAGGCTGCCTTGCCTGCTGGTTTGGCTGTAGTTTTTCGGGCAGTTTTTCGGGCAGTCTGCTTCTTAGATTTTGATACGGCAGTCTTAGCCGCTGGCTTCTTCTGCGTCTTCTTCTGGGCAAAAGGAGCGAGCGAGAACGTCATCGCCAAAATAAATAATAGTATTCGTTTCATTACATGTTCATAAGTTTGCCAAGTACATCCTCAGGTGATACTTGTTTGTATTTGCTAGAAATCTCCGACTGCGCATTCCAGTTGCTGTCGGTCTTCACGTCGTTCATTTCCATATTCATCTTGATCTCTCGTTGCTTGCCATCAACGGTGGCTGAGAGGGTGAGATGCTGAGAAGCTGGGAAGAGCTTTACGCCTACATTCTTGAAGTTGGCATACTGGATATTAGCGGTAGATGCACCCGAGCGTGAGTCCTTATACATCACGTTGGCCTCGGTGATGCGACCCGTAGAGCGACTTGCCTTCCAGGTATAGCTCATATTGCCATATTTGATGATTACCGGTACATTTTCGCCGGTTTCATCGAGATTTGCGTCAAACTTCTTCAAGTCTGACTCCGATACTTTCTGCACGCCTGGCACCAGCAACTGATTCCAGAACAATGATTGGAGCGAATAGAAGTTGATGCCCTGCTTCTTGAGGAAATCCACCTGCGTATAGTCTGCCTTGATATATTCCTTGTGCAAGCGGTCGATGATGAGCACATAGTTAGGGGTAAACTCCAGTCTGCCTACCTCTGTACCGAGGATAGGAATAAAGAGCTGGATGCGAATCACCTCGTCCTTGCGCATGTGCAGGGAGCCTGGCACGGTGATATCCTTGCCGCCCATCTGCAGATTGAACGACATATTGCCCACGATATTCTTGGCGTAAACCTGATTATCCGATACTTTCTGCACGAAGGTCAACTTCTTGATAGCTTCGCTCTGCTGAGCGCCCGTTGCCTTGGTTTCCTTGCTAGCCACGGGCTTACCTGTAGTAGCGCTGCCCTGAGCCATCTTGCTCGTACCACAAGAAGCCAAGAGCAAGAGGGAGCAAACGGCTGCGCCCATCAACATCTTATTCTTTTTCATCTTTTTCTACCTTTCTTATTATTCTGTTTCTGTACCTTCTGAGGTGCCGCAGGAGATTGTTTCCTCTTCAGCTCCTCTTCGGAGATATATTGCTTGTTCTTGATTTTCCATTCCAGAAGGGCTGTTTGATGATCATCATCGTAGGCCTGCTTCCAATATTCCACGGCTTCATCGATCATTCCATTCATGGCGTAGATGTCGCCCGCATGTTCCAAAACGGTACTATTATTCTCGGTGGAATCGCGGTTTTTGAGGGCTGCATCTATGTAAGTCTTGGCGTCAGCATAGCGTTCTTCCTTGAAGAGAATCCAGGCGTAGGTGTCCAGATAAGTACCATTGTTTGGTTCCACCTTGATGGTCTTGTAGCTCATGGACTCCGCCTTGTGCAGATCCATACCATCTTCACTCATATAGTATGCGTAATTATTGAGTGCCATCATGTTGTCGTCCTTCCATTGCAGGCAAGAGTCGTAAGAGGCAAAGGCGGATGCCTTGTCGCCACGAGCATGATAGATGTCGCCCATCACAGCATAAAGGTCGGACACCAAGTCGGCTGAGGACTGGGCATTGACCTGAGCCACGCCACTACGGAACTCATCAAGTGCCTTATCCTCATTTTTCTTTTGATAATATGCCATTCCACCGAAGTAATAGAACACCATTTCCTCTGGATTGTACTGATGGGCAGCCTCTGACTGTGTTACCACGGCATCGTATTTCTTCTGATTCCACAGTGTCTGAATCAGCTGAATGCGGGCATTGGCGTTATCTGGCGCCAACTGTATCACCTTCTCATAGGCAGAAATGATGCTATCGGCTGGCATTTTCTTCAAACTCATATAGGAAGCTCTCAACTCTGCTATGTCGGCTGATGGCTGAGGTACATTGAGCACTCGGTCAAAGAGGGCGATGACTTGGGTGGAATCGCCACCATGGCTCTCATTCTCCTGGATGTAAGAGCGGAACATCATCACCTTGGTCTCCAAATCGGTCTTCTTACCAAGCAATATCTGGTCTAGCATTCGATGTGCCTCTGCACTGTCGTTCACCGCGTTATAATAATCATAGAGCGACATCTGGGCATAAGAGTTGTCGGGCTCTTCCTTCAGCACATCCATAAAGAGCTTATATGCCTCCTTGCTGCGGTCGTGCTGCATCAGCCAGTTGCCAAGCATGGTCTTATAGTTCATGTCGAGCGGATGCTCATCGCTCAGCGACTTCAATTCCTGATAGGCAGCCTTCTTGTCATTCATCAACTCGTATGTGCGCATCTTTGAGAGGGTTAGCTGTTCGCTTTCTCCCTCCTCTGTCTCCAGTCGGGAGATGGTATTGAGCAGCATCGAATAGTTCTTTTGCTGCTGATAGAGCTGAGTCAGGATGCGCAGGGCATCGGTATTGTTATGATTGTGAGCATAGAGCTGCTCATAAGCATCCACAGCCTTGTCATACTGCTGATTACCAATATAATATTGTGCCTGATGCTCAGCATAGGTCTGGTTATCGGGATTCAGGTCGATGGCTTTCTGCATGTAGGCAGCAGCTAGCGAGTCTTGCCCCATCTGCGGATAGTAGAGCGAGAGATAGAAATAAGGGGCAGCGGCTGCTGGATCTATCTGGCGGGCATGCTCAAAGAGATCGAAGGCAGCTGAATAGTTGCCTGCGGCATGTTGACGAGCTGCCTCGTAGAAACAATAATTGAAGCGCTTTCGATCGTTAGGTGCCAAGGTGTCTTGCTGCTGAACCACAGCCTTGGCTAGCGGACTCGCTTTCTTCTTACGAGCCAACGAAGGCAATGCCATCGAGCCTATCAGCACCAGCATAATTGCCCATCCTGCACTTCTCATCTGTATTTTCACCATTATTTCCTTTCTCTAAGAATTTACTAATATTTTACTGAATGATTTTTCGATGAAATCGGCCATTTTGGCAGATTATTTCACACCGGTATGGCCATAACCACCTGCTCCACGCTCGGTCTCGTCGAGTTCTTCCACCTCGATGAATTCGCACTGTTCGTGCTTGGCGAGCACCATCTGGGCGATGCGCTCACCGTCATTGATCACGAAATCCTCATTGGAGAAGTTAATCAGGAGCACCATCACCTCGCCACGATAATCGGCATCAATGGTGCCTGGAGTGTTGAGCACGGTGATGCCATGCTTCAGGGCGAGACCACTGCGAGGGCGAACCTGCGCCTCATAGCCTGCTGGCAAAGCCATGTAAAGGCCCGTAGGGATGAGTCGGCGCTCCATCGGATGCAACACGATGGCCTCGTCGATGTTGGCACGAAGATCCATGCCTGCGCTCTGCGATGTGGCGAAGGCAGGAAGAGGTTGATGACCCTTGTTGATAATCTGTACTTTCATCATTTTTATCTTTCGTTTTTATTTGTCTTTTACTGGTAGGCGAGTCCTCCTCGCCGTAATATTCTGCAAAAATAATGCTTTTTAGCCGAATAAATGCATTTTTGGCGTGAAAATGATATAATTTATCTATTTTTATTTTGATTTATCCCAAGATTAATGTATTTTTGCCACATAATTAGGTTATTAACTAGTAAAGGAAACCAGAATATGGATTGGACTCAACTCATTTCCAACAAGCGTTTCGGACAGGAGCATCGCCATGCCGAACGCCACGACGACCGCTCGGAATTCAAGCGCGACTACGACCGACTGATTTTCTCATCAGCATTCCGTAGACTACAAAACAAGACCCAGGTATTCCCATTGCCGGGCAGCATCTTTGTACACAACAGGCTCACACATAGTCTGGAGGTGGCTAGCGTGGGCATGTCATTGGGCAATGACATCTCCCGTCGCATCATCCAGAAGCGCCCCGAACTGAAAGATACGCTCTTCGAAGAGATTGGAACCATCGTGAGCGCAGCCTGCCTGGCCCATGACTTGGGCAATCCACCATTCGGCCATTCTGGCGAGAAAGCCATCCAGACTTTCTTTACTGAAGGAGCCGGCCTGAGTCTAAAATCAGCGGTTTCATCGGAGTTTTGGGACGATATCACGCACTTCGAAGGAAACGCCAACGGCTTCCGCATCTTGACACATCGCTTCAAGGGGCGCCGCCAAGGCGGCTTCGTGATGACCTATTCCATGCTGGCTAGCATCGTGAAGTATCCCTTTGCCAGCAGTCTAGCCGGAAAGCATGGCAAGTTTGGCTTCTTCACTTCCGAGGCTGGCACTTATCAGAAAATTGCCGATGAATTGGGTATAATTCGCAAATCTGCCGAGGGCGAGCCATTGGAATACGCCCGCCATCCACTGGTATATATGGTAGAGGCTGCCGACGACATCTGCTACGAGATTATGGACATAGAGGATTCTCACAAACTCAAGATTTTGAGCTTTGCCGAGACCGAGCATCTGCTGCTCAACTTCTTTGACAAAGACACGCAGCAGAAAATCCGACAGCGCATCATCGACGAGGGATTGACCGATGAAAACGAGAAAGTGGTATACATGCGTGCCAGCGTGATAGGCAAACTGGAGAACGAATGCGTCAAGGCATTCCTGGATCATGAGGAAGAGATTCTGGCAGGAACCTTCCAAGGCAGTCTCGTGGATCACATTTCCGAGCGCCAAAAGGAAGCGTATAAAGAATGCGAGAAGACATCGTATGCCAAGATTTACCACAGCAAGCCGGTGCTAGACATAGAACTTTCGGGTTATAAGATCATGGCGACACTAATGGAAGTCTTCATCGATGCCGCCGTCAACCCTACTCGTTTCTACTCGCAGCAGCTCATCCGCCGAGTAAGCAGCCAGTATGACATTGAGAATGCCAATGTGGAAGAGCGAATTATGGCAGTAATCGACTACATCAGCGGCATGACCGATGTATATGCGCTGGATATTTACCAAAAGATTAATGGAATCAGCCTTCCTATAGTATAAGAAACAAGAACCTAGTAGTTAGGATTAGTTCCTCACTACGGCACAAAAGTGCCCTCACCACGGGCACTTTTGTGCCTCAGTTGGGCACTTTTTGCTACATCGTGGTTCATTTCTCACTACATCACCGTAGAAATATCGCTGTAGAATACTACTTTCGTTTTTCTACCACACACCTCACTAAAAGCTTATAAGTATCTGTATTTCACGATATATTGTGGTGTGAGGTGTTATCAGCAACACCTCACTCACACCTCACAATACCTCACTAAATCCATCAAAAGCAGACTTCTACATTCTGCAGCAGAACTAGTGTGAGGTGTTGTGAGGTGTGAGTGAGGTGTCACAATCGACACCTCACTAATACAATTCACTATACATCAACAACATACAGCGTTTTTGTGAGGTGTGCGGTAGATTTTGCAATCTACGTTAAAAAATAGAACTAGCAAGACTTCTAATGCCTGCTATTTTACTTTTCCTTATAGAAAATATTGTTGGCACCACTGGTGATACGGAGAGCCTCAGGATGCTGCTCGATAAAACTATTGATGTGTCGAACTCGCTTCTCCTCCAAAATTTCATCCACAGCTATCAAGATGCCAGTCTCCTCTACATCGCCAAAACCATAATTGATGGCGGTGCCGAAGAGCTTCATCGTAGGGCTCAAGCCCATATAGGCATTGACCAATGGCGGAATGTTATAGCCCAACTTACGAATCTCTCGGTTCAAGATGCGGTAATCAGCCTTGAAATCATCCTCGGTGAAGAGAGCTTCCATCTCCGAAGCTGGAGTCTCCAACTTGAGCGGCTTCATCGGAATCACCAAGTTCTCCTTGTCGTCAAAGTGCTTCTTCAGGAAGTAGAGAATCATATCACGACCTCGACGGATATAAGAAGGATACATGGTCATCTTGCCAAAGAAATACTTGAGCTCTGGATAAAGCACCGTCAGGGCACCCAATCCATCCCAGAGATTGTCGAGGGCGAAGATGCTCTTGGTATTCTTGCGAACATTCTGATACTCAAGCGATACAAACGAGCGTCCCAGCTCCACGGTATAAGGCATGTACTCCTTCAGAAACTTGTCAGAAAAATGGAACATATGGCTCGTAGCCAAGATGGGCTGTCCCTTCTCATCGAGCTTCCAGTCCTTGCCCAGGAGGTAACGGTAACCACCGATAATCTCGTTGGCCTCAGGATTCCATACAATGAGCTGCTTGTAGCAATTGTCGCCAAAGTCGAACTCGTCAAGGTCCATCGACTTGCCCGTGCCGCCACCTGCCTCACGGAAAGCTATCTCACGAAGTCGTCCAATCTCCTTCAGGACATTAGGCGAGTCATTGGCCGTAATGACATAGATCTCATTATGGCTCTTATTGGTCATTCTGAGTTGCTTATCAGGAGTTAGTTCACTCTTCAACAGCTCTTTGTCAATGGGTTGAATAATTTCTTCTTCCATACTACTCTTCTCTATATAATTGTGAATATGATATGATTCTATAATTCGTATACTCTGTCCTTAACATACTGCGCCCACTCAGTGGCGCTCTTGCTCTTATCAAACGTTTGCCAAGGTATCGGCTTGCCGATAGCGATGCGGAAGTGCTTGCCCACATTCTTGTACATCTCGTCCACGAGGAAGAGCATGGCAAGATTGAACGGCAGATGCTTGTCGCTAAACTTGGCGATGCGATAGAAACGCTCCGAGTTCTGACCGCCGAAATGGATAGGCACCACGTCGCGCTGACACTCCACACTCTTGGAGACGAAAGTCTTCTTCCAAGGCAAGTCGCGGATGGAACCATCCTCCTGCTTGCGGCTGTTCAAGCCGGCAGGGAACATGAGCATGTGGTTATCGCTCTGGAATCCCGCCTCCACCATGCGAGGGAAATCGCGACTCTGGCGACCTGTCTTGTTGATACCGATGCTCACTGGTTTAAGACCCGGCAGATTGAGCAAGAGGTCATTGACCAGATAGCGAAACTTGCCATCATAATGCTGACCGATGATAGAGCCGAGAGCCACACCATCCTGTCCGCCCAGCGGATGATTAGACACAAAGGTATAGAGCTTGCCGTCGTCCTTGGCAGGCAAGTTCTCCAGTCCCACGATTTCGATGTCCATCTTGAGATAGCGCACACATTCGGTGAGCCATTCGGTACCCGAAAGGTTACGACTCTCCCACAAGAACTTGTTGACCTCGTCCTCGTGAACTATCTTCTTCAGCCAAGACACCAAGAAGCGAGGCACAAACTTAGCCTTGCTCCCCATCTTGCCTTTCAGTATCTTGTCTATGTCTATTGTTTTCTCTATTGAAGCGCTCATTTTTATGTAGTAAAACTTATAAGTAAGTGCAAAAATAACTCAACTTTTTTAAATACGAGCCGATTTTAGCGAAAATTTATCAAAAAAGACCAAAAATAGTATGTTTTTACACGAAAAGTGATAAAATAGGGAACTTTTTCACTCATTTACGTGCAAATTAAGAAAAGAAAGACAGCAGCCCAGAGTGACGGAAAAAAGACAGCAGAAATGCATCGAAATCAACTTTTTTTATTAAGTTTTATAAATTTTGCTGGCAAAAGTAATGCTATGTGGGGATTTTTATGTACCTTTGAAGCCGATTAAGTATATAAATAAGTACACATACGCGATTTTTATAGCAAAAAATATGATAAAGACAGCAGAAACATACCACGTACCCGTGCTCTTGAAGGAGAGCGTTGACGGACTCAACATACAGCCTGGTGGCATCTATGTAGACGTCACCTTTGGTGGCGGCGGACACTCCCGGGAGATACTCTCTCGCATCAGCGAGGGCGGACACCTGTACAGTTTTGACCAGGATGCAGACGCCGAGCAGAACGTGGTAGCCAACCCCGACTTCACATTCGTATGCTCCAACTTCAGATACCTGAAGAACTGGATGCGCTACTATGGAGTGGAGGGACTGGACGGACTCCTAGCCGACCTCGGCGTATCGAGCCATCACTTCGACGACGAGAGCCGTGGTTTCTCATTCCGCTTCGACTCGCCGCTGGACATGCGCATGAACAAGCGAGCAGGCAAGACTGCTGCCGACATCGTAAACGAATATGAGGAGAGCCAACTAGCCGACATCTTCTATCTCTATGGCGAGCTAAAAAATTCGCGCCGCATCGCTTCGGCACTGGTCAAGGCTAGAGCCACAGCCCCCATCGCCACCACCAAGGACTTTCTGGCGGCAGTGGAGCCCCTCTTCAAGCGAGAGCGAGAAAAGAAAGACATGGCAAAGCTCTTCCAGGCACTGCGCATCGAGGTGAACCACGAGATGGATGCACTCAAGGAGATGCTCAAGTCAGCCACCGAACTGCTGAAGCCAGGCGGCAGACTATCCGTCATCACCTATCACTCATTGGAAGACCGCATCGTGAAGAACGTGATGAAGGCAGGCAACCCAGAAGGAAAGATAGAACAAGACTTCTTTGGAAGAATAGAGACCCCCTTCAAGCTCGTCAACAATAAGGTGATCATACCTGATGCCGACGAGCAAGAAAGAAATCCAAGAAGCCGAAGTGCCAAACTAAGAATAGCAGAAAAGAAATGAACCAAGACAATAAAGAAATAAAGGAAAAACCAGAGCAGGGACCGCAGCAAGACTCCCCAAAGGAGCCGCAGCAGGAGCCGCAGCAAGAATCGCTCAAGGAAGCGATAGTCCGACAAGCCATAGAGGAAGAAGCCTCAGACTCGTCGAGCTTCACCCTGCGCAAGATATTGGGTGGCGACATCCTGACGGCACAGATCATACGCCGACAGATATGGCTCGTCATCCTGATTGTGTTTTTCGTTGTCATCTACATATCCAACCGATACAGCATCCAGAACGACCTGATCGAGTTGAGCAAACTGCAAACCCAGCTGCAAGATGTGAAGTACAAGGCACTCTCCACCAGCAGCCAGATAACCGAGAAGAGTAGAGAGAGCAATGTGCTAGACATGCTGAAGAACTACAAGGACAGCACGCTGCACATCGCTACCCAACCTCCATACATCATTAACGTACCAGAAGAATGAGCAAATTTGACCATAAGAAAGTAATGCCTCGCTATAGCGCCATCGCCATCGTCATGACCATGATGGCACTGGCAGTCATAGGCAAGGCTCTATATATCATGACGGCTAAGCATGACTACTGGATGAAGGTGGCAGAGCGACAGAAGAAAGACTCGGTAACGGTGAAGCCTAACCGAGGCAACATCTTGAGTTGCACAGGACAGCTCATGGCTAGTTCGCTGCCAGAATTTAAGGTATTCATGGACTTCGGCGCGCTGAAGACAGCCAAGAACGACTCCCTCTGGGATGCCAAGCTAGACTCCATCACGCTCTGTCTGCACAAGATATTCCCAGAGAAGAGCCAGGAGGAATTCAAGCGCCGACTCATAGAGGGCAAGGCTAAGGAGAGCCGTCACTGGGCCATCTACGACAAGCGTATCAACTATGATACCTTCACCGAGGTGAAATCCATACCAGTATTCAATCTGAAGTCCAACCAAGGCGGTTTCCACTATGAGGAATACAATGCCCGCACCCGTACCTATGGATCGCTTGCCGGCAGAACCATCGGCGCCATGTTTGGAGCCAAGGATACGGCACGCTTTGGACTGGAGCTGTCTTACGACTCCATCCTGCGAGGCACCAATGGCATCGTGCATCGCCGCAAGGTGCGCAACCAGTTCCTCAGCATCACCGACACCCCTCCTATCGACGGTGCCGACATCGTGACCACCATCGACGTGAGCATGCAAGACCTAGCCGAGCGCTCGCTCATAGAGGAGCTGAAGGATATCAACGCCAATGTGGGCGTGGCCATCGTGATGGATGTGCCTACAGGCGACATCAAGGCCATCGTGAACATGGAGAAGTGTACTGACGGCATATACCGAGAGATACACAACCATGCCGTGAGCGACCTCTTGGAGCCAGGTTCGGTATTCAAGCCAGCCTCTATCCTCGTGGCGCTGGACGACGGCGTGGTAGACACCACATACAGAGTGGAGACTGCCGGCGGCGTATGGCAGATGTACGGCAGAGACATGAAGGACCACAACTGGCGCAAGGGAGGCTACGGAATGCTCACCCTGCCACAGACCCTGTGGTATAGTTCCAACATCGGCGTGAGCCGCATCATCGACGACCATTATAAGAACCACCCGGAGAAATTCGTGGAGGGCATCTATCGCACCGGCCTGCACGATGACCTGAAGATACCGCTCGTGGGTGCCACATCGGCAAGAATCAGAAAGCCTCACCGCAACAGTCATCACCAATATGACAACTGGAGCAAGACCACGCTGCCATGGATGAGTATCGGATACGAGACCCAGGTGCCACCTATCTCTACCCTCACCTTCTACAACACCATTGCCAACAATGGCAAGATGATGCGTCCACGCTTCGTATCCAAGGTGGTGAAAAACGGAGAGACCATCATGGAGTTCCCGCCAGAGGTGATGCGTCCACAGATAGCCAAGGAGAAAAGCATCAAGGAACTGCAAACCATCCTGGAGCAAGTGGTGAGCGTAGGTCTGGGCAAGAAAGCCGGCTCGCCTAACTTCAAGGTGGCAGGCAAGACCGGTACGGCGCAAGTTTCCAAGGGAGCTGGCGGATACAAGAACGGCGTAACCAACTATCTGGTAAGTTTCGCAGGTTACTTCCCTGCCGACAATCCTCGCTATAGCTGCATCGTCTGCATCCAGAAGTCTGGACTTCCTGCATCAGGAGGTAGTATGAGCGGAAAGGTGTTCCACGACATCGCCGAAGGCATCATGGCACAGAGTTTGAAGCTCGACGTAAAGGATGCCCGAGACTCAGCCTCAGTCTATGCGCCAGACGTGAAGAATGGCAACATCCTCGCTGCCGACTATGTGCTCGCCCACCTCGGCATCAAGACCAATGTGAACTGGAGCGGCAGCTATGCCAATGGCAACCCTATATGGGGCAAGGCTGAGCGCCAAGGCAACCACACGGTGAAGATGATCAAGGAAAAGCAATACGGCAAGAGCGCAGTGCCTGATGTGAGCGGAATGGGTGCCCGAGACGCCATCTATATGATGGAGAGCAGAGGCATCAAGACCAAGATATATGGCAGAGGCAAGGTGGTAAAACAAAGCTTAATGCCAGGCACGCCATTCAAGAAGGGAGCTGTATGCACCATCGTCTTGGAATAAGAACAAAGATAAGTAAAAATGACTATATATATTATATAAGGTGTAACAAAAGAAAAAACAAGATATGAAGTTACAAGAATTACTCAAAAACATCCAGCCAACCCAGATTGTTGGCAATGCTGATGTTGAGGTGTCGGGTGTAAACATCGACTCTCGCAAGATTAAGGAAGGTCATCTGTTCGTTGCCATGAAGGGCACACAGGTGGATGGACACAAGTTTATCCCAAAGGCTATCGAACTCGGTGCCAAGTCGGTACTGTGCGAGGACATGCCAGAGGAAAAGGTTGAGGGCGTAACTTACATTCAGGTAGAATCTACCGAAGATGCCGTGGGAAAAGTGGCAACACTCTTCTATGGCGACCCATCCAGAAAACTGAAGTTGGTAGGTGTGACTGGCACTAACGGCAAGACCACCATCGCCACCTTATTATATAATATGTTCCGCAAGTTCGGACACAAGTGCGGCCTCCTCTCTACCGTATGCAACTACATAGAGGACGAGGCTATCCCTGCCGATCACACCACTCCAGACCCTATCGAGCTGAACGAGCTCCTGGGCAGAATGGTAGAGGCTGGCTGCGAATATGCCTTCATGGAGTGCTCATCCCATGCCATCGCACAGAAGCGCATCGGCGGATTGAACTTCGCTGGCGGCATCTTCACCAACTTGACTCGCGACCATCTAGACTATCACAAGACGTTCGAGAACTATCGCAATGCGAAGAAGGCTTTCTTCGACGGTCTGCCAAAGACAGCCTTTGCCATCACCAATGCGGATGACAAGAACGGCATGATTATGGTGCAGAACACCAAGGCCACCATCAAGACCTACTCTACCCGCTCCATGGCAGACTTCAAGGCAAGAATCCTGGAGTGCCACTTCGGCGGCATGTATCTGGAGGTAGATGGCAGAGAGGTTGGTGTGCAATTCATCGGTAAGTTCAACGTAAGCAATCTGCTTGCCGTATACGGTGCAGCCATCATGCTTGGCAAGAAGCCAGAGGATGTGCTCGTTGTGATGAGCACCTTGCACAGCGTGAGCGGACGTCTGGAGCCAATCCAATCACCAGAAGGTTTCACCGCTATCGTTGACTATGCCCATACACCAGACGCACTGGAGAATGTCCTCAATGCCATCCACGAGGTGCTCGATGGCAAGGGCGGTGAGGTAATCACCGTTTGCGGTGCTGGCGGCAACCGTGACAAGGGCAAGCGTCCATTGATGGCACAAGAGGCAGTAAAGCAGAGCGACAAGGTCATCATCACCAGCGACAACCCTCGCTTCGAGGAGCCACAAGACATCATCAATGATATGCTCGCAGGCCTCAATGCTCAGCAGATGAAGAAGGTAATCAGCATCGTGGACCGCAAGGAAGCCATCCGCACAGCTTGCATGATGGCTAAGAAGGGCGATGTCATCCTCATTGCCGGCAAGGGACACGAGGACTATCAGGAAATCAAGGGAGTAAAGCACCATTTCGACGATAAGGAGGTAGTGCGCAATATCTTTGGCATCGAACAGAAGTAAGATGTTCTGAGGATACAAATCATATAAAGAAAACAAAAAAGTAAACAAAGACAAATGTTATACTATCTCTTTAGATTTTTGGAGCAGTGGGGCATCTCAGGCTCTCACATGTGGGGTTACATCTCATTCCGTGCCTTGTTAGCCCTCATCGTATCATTGATTATCTCTGCTTGGTTTGGCGAGAAGTTTATCAAGTACCTCAAGAGCAAGCAAATCACAGAGACCCAGCGAGATGCTAGCATCGACCCATTCGGCGTAAAGAAGATTGGCGTGCCTTCCATGGGTGGCGTCATCATCATCATGGCGATACTGATACCAGTATTGCTGCTCGGCAGATTACGCAACATCTACTTGATATTGATGATTGTCACCACAGTATGGCTCGGATTCCTGGGCGGTATGGATGACTTCATCAAGATATTCAAGAGAGACAAAGAGGGACTGAAAGGTAGATACAAGATTGTCGGTCAGATAGGTATTGGTCTCATCGTGGGCTTGGTACTCTGGGCTTCTCCAGATGTCAAGATGAACGAGAACCTTGCCATCGAGCGACAGGGACAGGAGACGGTGGTAACGCATCGCACAGAGGCCACCAAGTCGCTGAAGACTACCATCCCTTTCGTCAAGGGTCATAACTTGGACTATAGCAAAATCACAAGTTTCTGCGGCAAATACAAGACCGCAGCAGGCTGGATACTCTTCGTCATCATGACCATCTTCGTGGTAACCGCCGTTTCCAATGGTGCCAACCTCAATGATGGTATGGACGGTATGTGTGCCGGCAACTCAGCCATCATAGGTGTGGCACTAGGCATTCTGGCATACGTATCATCCCACATCCAGTTTGCCGCCTACCTCAACATCATGTATATCCCTGGTTCTGAGGAGCTGGTGGTATTCTTCTGCGCCTTCATCGGAGCCTTGATAGGTTTCCTGTGGTACAATGCCTACCCTGCCCAAGTATTCATGGGCGATACGGGTTCGCTGACCATCGGCGGTATCATCGCCGTAGGTGCCATCATCATCCACAAGGAGTTGATGTTGCCTATCCTCTGCGGCATCTTCTTCGTAGAGAGCCTCAGCGTCATCGTGCAGGTGTACTATTACAAGCTGGGCAAACGCAAGGGCATCAAGCAGCGCATCTTTAAGCGCACTCCAATACATGACAACTTCCGTACCCAGGACAGCCAGCTGGACCCTGACTGCAAGTACTTATGGAAGAAGCCTCGTAACTGCTACCACGAATCGAAGATTACCATCCGCTTCTGGATTGTAACCATCATTTTGGCGGCACTGACCATCATCACATTAAAGATTAGATAAAATAACAATATGAGCAAAATTGTAATTTTAGGAGCTGGCGAAAGCGGCGCTGGAGCAGCCGTGCTGGCTAAGAAGGAGGGTTTTGAGGTATTCGTTTCTGACATGTCTAAGATTCAGGACAAATACAAGAAATTGATGGACGACCACAACATCGAGTGGGAAGAGGGACATCATACTGAAGAGAAAATTCTAGATGCTGACGAGGTCATCAAGAGTCCGGGTATTCCAAAGGAAGCACCTATGATTCAGAAGTTGATGGCTAAGGGCACCCACATCATCAGCGAGATAGAATTCGCTGGTAGATATACCGATGCCAAGATGATTTGCATCACGGGTAGCAATGGCAAGACCACCACTACCTCGCTCATCTACCATATCATCAAGTCGGCTGGCTATGATGTAGGTTTGGCAGGCAATATCGGCAAGAGTCTCGCCCTGCAGGTGGCAGAGACTCCCCATAAGTACTACGTTATCGAGTTGAGTAGTTTCCAGCTCGACAATATGTACGATTTCCGTGCCAACATCGCCATCTTGCTCAACATCACACCAGACCACCTGGACCGTTACGAGTTCTCTATGCAGAAATATACAGATGCCAAGATGCGCATCACCCAGAATCAGACAGAGGAAGATAGCTTCATCTACTGGAACGACGACCCTATCGTCAAGAAGGAATTGGGTAAATACGATCTCAAGTCTCACCTCTGCCCATTCGCAGAGACCAAGGAAGAAGGCACCGTGGGCTTTATCGACAATGGCAAGTTCACCCTCACCTTCCCTACAGACTTCGAAATGCCACAGGAGGACATGAGCCTCAGCGGCAAGCACAACATCTACAATAGCTTGGCTGCTGCCTTGGCTTGCAACATCGCCGGCATCGACAAGGAGACTCTGCACAAGGGACTTAGCGACTTCCCTGGCGTAGAGCACCGCTTGGAGAAAGTGGGTCAGTATGGTGGTGTTTACTATGTCAACGACTCAAAGGCTACAAATGTAGATGCATGCTGGTATGCCTTGGAGAGCATGAAGACCCCAACTATCCTCATCGTAGGCGGAAAGGACAAGGGCAATGACTACAACCAGATCAAGGACTTGGTGAAGAAGAAGTGCGCAGGCATCGTATATCTCGGCGCCGACAACAAGAAATTGCATGACAACTTCGACGAGCTCGGCATCCCTGTACGTGACACCCACAGCATGAAAGACTGCGTGGCAGCCTGCAAGGAGCTCGCCAAGCCAGGTGATACCGTACTGCTGAGCCCATGCTGCGCTAGCTTCGACCTCTTCAAGAACATGGAGGATCGCGGAGAGCAATTCAAGTCATTGGTAAGAGCACAATAAAACAACAAAAGAACAAACAGGAAATATGAACAGCAAAACCATAGGCAACATTTTCAAGGGAGACAAGGTTATCTGGATGATATTCTTCTTCCTCTGCATGATCAGCATCATAGAGGTATACTCTGCCTCTAGTTCGCTGACCTACAAGTCGGAGAACTATATGGGTCCTGTCATCAAGCACATGGGGCTCTTGGGATTAGGCATCCTTACCATGATATGTATGCTCAAGGTTAAATGTAAGTATTTTAAGATTGTCACTCCCTTTGTACTGGGATTTTCTTTCTTGCTGCTCATTTGGGCTTTGGTGGCTGGTCAGTCGGCAAATGGCGCATCCAGATGGATCAACCTTGTTGGCTTCAACTTCCAACCATCAGAGCTAGCCAAAGGAGCAGTGATACTGGCTGTGGCACAGATTCTAAGTGCCATGCAAACAGAGAATGGAGCCAACAGTAGAGCCTTCAAGTTTATCTTGGTGGCAGTGGCCCCATTTGTCTTCCTGATAGGATTGGAGAACTTGTCCACAGCCATGTTGCTCTGTGTCACCATCCTCTGCATGATGATCGTGGGCAGAATCCCTATGAAACTCATTGGCATCTTGGTGGGAACGGTTCTCATTGCCATCAGCCTGATGCTGGGTACCATCATGATCATAGGCCATGATGACCAAGAAGCAGCCAAACCAGAGAACACGCTGACAGAAAACGTGACAAAAGAAGAAAAAGAAGAACCAAGTACAGCCGGAAAGCTCTTCCACAGAGCCGACACCTGGAAAGCCCGCATAGACAAGTTTCTGGACTCCAAGCCAGTGGCACCTGAGGACGTAGACCTGAACAAGGACGCCCAAGTGGCACATGCCAACATAGCCATTGCCTCGTCCAATATCGCAGGTAAGGGACCGGGCAATTCTGTGGAGCGCGACTTTCTCTCGCAAGCTTACTCTGACTTCATCTATTCCATCATCATAGAAGAGATGGGCATCGAGGGAGCCATCGCTGTGGCTATGCTCTATATCTTCCTGCTCTTCAGAGTGGGAAGAATAGCCAATCGCTGCGAGAACAACTTCCCCGCTTTCCTAGCCATGGGACTTGCTATCCTGCTCGTGATTCAGGCTTTGTTCAATATGATGGTAGCAGTAGGTTTGGCACCAGTAACTGGTCAGCCTTTACCACTGATAAGCCGAGGAGGAACTTCCACGGTTATCAACTGCATATATCTTGGCATCATACTGAGTATCAGCAGGACAGCAAAGAAGAAAGATGGCAGTCAAAATGCGCATCATGAGGCAAAAATCGCTGTAGCATAAAAAAAGAAGAAAATAAATTGAGCAAAAATGCCAATAAATGGATTTTTTTGCTTACCTTTGCGTTAGATTTGTTTACTCTTAGCATAAGAAACAAGAATGGATATGAATAATGAATTAAGAATCATCATAAGTGGAGGCGGCACAGGAGGTCATATTTTCCCTGCCGTATCCATCGCAAACGCCATCAAGGCAAAGCGCCCTGATGCCAAGATTTTGTTTGTAGGAGCACTCGGCAAGATGGAAATGCAGCGTGTCCCTGCAGCAGGTTATGAAATCAAGGGATTGCCTATTCGCGGTTTCGACAGAAAGCACTTGCTCAAGAACATTGCCGTGCTCTTCAAGATATGGAAGAGCCAGCACATGGCAAAGAACATCATCAAGCAGTTCAAGCCAATGGCTGCTGTGGGTGTGGGCGGTTTCGCCAGCGGACCTACATTGAACGTTTGCGCCAGCAAAGGTATACCATGCCTCATCCAGGAGCAAAACTCATACGCAGGAGTCACCAACAAGCTCTTGGCTAAGAAGGCTGAAAAGATATGTGTGGCTTACGAAGGAATGGAGCGTTTCTTCCCTGCCGACAAGATTATCATGACGGGAAACCCTGTCAGACAGAATGTCTTGGAGACCACCATCACACCAGAAGAGGCACGCAAGCAGTTTGGCTTGGATCCAGACAAGAAGACCATTCTCTTGGTGGGCGGCAGCCTAGGAGCCAGAACCATCAATGAGAGCATCTTGCAGCATCTCGACATGGTAAAGGAAAGTGGCGTACAATTTATCTGGCAAACTGGTAAGTACTATAACGCAGCCATCATGGAGCAACTCAAGGGCAAGGAATTGCCAATGCTCAAGGTAACCGACTTCATCGGCGACATGGGCGCAGCCTATAAGGCAGCCGACCTTGTCATCAGCCGTGCAGGAGCCAGCAGCATCAGTGAGTTCTGCCTCATTGGCAAACCAGTCATCTTGGTTCCTAGCCCTAATGTGGCAGAGGATCATCAGACCAAGAATGCCATGGCACTGGTCAACAAGGACGCAGCCATCTATGTGAAGGATGCAGAGGCACCAGCCGTATTGCTGAAAAAAGCCATTGACACAGTCAAGGACGAGGCTAAGCTCGCATCTCTCTGTGAGAACATCAAGAAATTAGGATACAAGAACTCTGCCGACGTCATCGCCGACGAAGTTATTAAATTAGCAACAAGATAATGGAACTCAAAGATATTAAAGCAGTTTATTTCGTAGGCGCAGGTGGCATCGGTATGAGCGCCATCGCAAGATACTTCCTCAACAAGAAGTTGGTAGTAGCAGGATATGATAAGACACCTTCTAACTTGACTCACGACTTGGAAAAGGAAGGCATGCTCATCCACTATGAGGAAAACGTTGACCTCATACCAGAGGCTTGCAAGGATGCCAAGACCACATTGGTCGTTTACACTCCAGCTATCCCAGCTGAACACAAGGAATTGGTATATTTCCATGAGAATGGTTTTACCATTGAGAAGCGTGCCCAGGTTCTCGGCACACTGACCCGCACCCACAAAGGCTTGTGCGTAGCTGGCACCCATGGCAAGACCACCACATCTACCATGTGCGCCCACATCATGCACCAAAGCCATATAGACTGCAATGCCTTCTTGGGAGGTATCTCCAAGAACTATGGCACCAACTACATCCTCTCCGACAAGAGCGACTACGTAGTAATAGAAGCAGATGAGTTCGACCGTAGCTTCCACTGGTTGCGTCCATGGATGAGCGTAATTACATCCACAGACCCAGACCACCTCGACATCTACGGCACTAAGGAGGCTTATCTCGAAAGCTTCCGTCACTACACAGAGCTGATACAGCCAGGTGGTGCCCTCATCATCCACAAAAACTTGGAGATGAAGCAACACGCACAGGACGGCGTCAAGATATATGAATATAGTCTCAACGAGGGTGACTTCCACGCTGAGAACATCAAGATAGAGAATGGTGAGATAACATTTGACTTCATCTCTCCTATCGAAAACGTAACAGGCGTAGAACTTGGTCAGCCAGTGCCTATCAATATCGAGAATGGCGTGGCAGCCATGGCTATGGCTCAGTTGAATGGCTGCACAGCAGATGAGTTGCGCAATGGCATGAAGACCTACGGAGGTGTAGACCGTCGTTTCGACTTCAAGATCAAGACCGACAAACTGGTCTTCCTCTCCGACTACGCACACCATCCAAAGGAGATATACCAGAGTGCCAAGAGCATCAGGGAATTATACAAGGACCGCAAGATAACAGCCATCTTCCAGCCACACTTGTATACTCGCACCCGCGACTTCTACAAGGACTTTGCCAACAGTCTCAGTCTCTTGGACGAAGTAATCCTCTGC
This sequence comes from Candidatus Segatella intestinihominis, assembly GCA_900548535.1. GTDB lineage: Bacteria > Bacteroidota > Bacteroidia > Bacteroidales > Bacteroidaceae > Prevotella > Prevotella intestinihominis. The sequence goes on from URLG01000004.1 coordinate 49,370, forward strand.
GACATCTACCCTGCTCGCGAGCAGCCTATCCCAGGTGTTACATCCAAGCTGATCTATGACAACCTGAAGTCAGGAGTAGAGAAAAGCATGATACACAAGGAAGACGTACTCGACTTGGTAAAGAGCCGTGACTTCGACGTACTCATCGTCTTGGGAGCAGGAGATTTGGACAACTACGTGCCACAAATAACAGAAATATTAGAAAATAAATAAATGCATATCAATTGGAAGAAAGTCATTATCATCACACTTGATCTGGTGCTAGGCACCTATCTCGTGCTAGCCATCACCAGGTTTAACAAACCTGATGAGAAGGGTTTGGTGTGCACCAAGGTGAACATCAATATCCAAGACGAGATGACCAATGGCTTTCTCAATGCAAAAGAAATCAAGCAACGACTGGAATTCAAAAAGCTGTACCCATTGACGAAAACGCTTTCAGAAGTCAATACTCGCAAGATAGAAGAGACTCTGAAATCCAGCCCATTCGTTAAGTCGGCAGAATGCTACAAAACCCAGGACGGATTGGTGGACATATATCTCACACAGCGTATGCCCATTGTGCGAATCAAGAGTATCTACAATGAAGATTACTACGTAGACGACCACAATCAGATTATGCCCAACACCAGCTACACGAGCGACATGATTATTGCAACGGGCTACATCAACAAATGGTATGCAAAGAGATACATCTCGCTGCTAAGCAAATCTCTGATGAAGAGTGAGCTATGGAGAAACCAAATAGAGCAAATCAACGTTTTGCCTGATAGAGGTATAGAATTGGTGCCACGAGTTGGCAACCACATTATATATATAGGTAACCTCCCAGAAAGCAATCAAGCTAGCAAGCGAGAAAAAGACATAGATGATTTCGTCAACAAGAAGATGGATAGATTGGAGAAATTCTATAAATATGGCCTCTCACAGGCTGGATGGAACAAGTATTCGTATATCAACATCGAATTTGACAACCAAATCATCTGCAAGAAACATAAGAACAGCTAATATAAAACAGAAATATTAAAAATAAGATAAGGACTATGCCAAAGGAATTTATTGTAGCTATCGAGCTTGGCTCATCTAAGATGACAGGTATAGCAGGACAGAAAAACTTAGACGGCAGCATCACAGTGCTTGCTACCGTCGAGGAGAACTCATCGTCTTGCATCAGAAAGGGTGTAATCTACAACATCACGCAAACCGTTCAATGCCTCACCAACATTATCAAGAAGTTGAAGAACATTCTAAAGCAAGACATCACCCAGGTATACGTTGGCGTGGGTGGGCGCTCTATTCGTAGCATCAAAAACGTTACAGTCAAGGACTTCCCAGACAACACGATCATCACACAAGCGATGATCAATGAGCTCATGGATGCTAACCGCAACATGATTTACACAGATCAAGAGATATTAGACGCAGCCACACAGGAATACAAGATAGACAACCAGTATCAAATAGATCCTGTAGGCATCCAGTGTACTCATCTTGAAGGTGTGTTCTTGAATATACTTTGGCGTAAGAACTTCTACAACAACATCAATGTTTGTTTCGAAAAAGCAAACATTCCTATCGCTGAAATGTATTTGGCGCCATTGGCGATGGCAGACAGCGTGTTGACCGATTCTGACAAACGAGCAGGATGTATGCTTGTTGACTTGGGCGCAGACACCACAACTGTCTCTGTATATTATAAAGGTATATTGAGACACCTCTCTGTCATACCATTGGGTAGTAACAACATTACCAAGGATTTGACCTGTCTCCAGATAGAGGAACAAGACGCAGAGAAGATGAAACTAAAATATGCCAAGGCATATACAGACATCAACAACATCGACCCAACGCTCAACTATCCAGTAGATAAAGACAGAAGCATAGAAAGCAAGAAATTTATCGAAATCGTGGAAGCTAGAGTCGAGGAAATCGTAGAGAACGTTTGGTTCCAAGTGCCTGTGGAATATTCCGACAAGTTGATGGGTGGCATCATCTTGACTGGTGGCGGAAGCAATATGCCTGAAATCGACAAGGTATTCAAGACTCATACCCACATTGAGAAGGTGCGTATTGCTAAATTCATCAACCAAACGGTTAATTCCAAAGACCCAAAGATAACCAACCATGTTGGCATGATGAATACAATTTTGGGACTCCTTGCCAAGGGAGACATGAACTGTGCAGGAGATGAAATCGGAACTGACCTCTTTGCATCAGCAGGAAGCGACAAGACAACAACAGCTGAGCCTCACAAGATTCCAAGAAATCCTAATGAGACCGTAGGAACAGGAGTAGTTCTGACAGCAGCCGAAAAGCTGAAAGTTGAAGAGGATGCTCGAAGAAAGAAAGAGGAGGAAGAAGAGGCTGCAAGAATAGCTGCCCAGGAAGAGGAAGAAAGACTCGAAAGAGAAAGAAAAGAAAAGAGTCCATTCCACAAACTGATGAGAGGATTCAAGAAGTTTGTCAAGGATACTATTTCTGAAGAGGAATAAGTAAACTTACACATTATTATATATAATATACATTATAAGAATATACGACTATGCTAGATAAAGGAAATACTCCACACATCTTAGACTTTGGAGAACCAGAGAAAGAAAACAGCATCATCAAGGTAATAGGTGTTGGTGGTGGAGGCGGCAATGCTGTCAACCACATGTATCGTGAAGGAATCCACGATGTTAGTTTCGTGCTCTGCAATACAGACAATCAGGCTCTCAATGACTCACCTGTGCCTGTACATCTGCAATTAGGAAAGGAAGGATTAGGAGCAGGCAACAAACCTGCAAAAGCTCGCCAAGCTGCCGAAGAGACCATCGACGACATCAAGAATATGCTCAATGACGGCACCAAGATGGCTTTCATCACAGCTGGTATGGGTGGAGGTACTGGTACAGGAGCAGCCCCGGTCATTGCGAGAGTAAGCAAAGACTTAGGCATACTCACAGTTGGTATCGTAACCATCCCATTCCGTTTCGAAGGTCCTAAGAAGATAGACCAGGCTCTTGATGGCGTGGAAGAGATGTCAAAACACGTAGACGCCTTGTTGGTCATCAACAACGAGCGTCTCCGCCAGATATATCCAGACCTCGCAGTGCTCGATGCATTCGGCAAGGCAGATGACACCCTGAGCATTGCTGCAAAGAGTATCGCAGAGATTATCACCGTTCATGGCTTGATCAACCTTGACTTCAATGATGTTAAGACCGTATTGAAGGATGGTGGCGTCGCAATTATGAGTACAGGTTATGGCGAGGGAGAAGGCAGAGTAAAGAAAGCCATTGAAGATGCACTCAACTCACCATTGCTTAATGACAACGATGTGTTCAACTCTAAGAAGATTCTGCTGAGTATCGCATTCGCAAGCGAAAAGAAAGACAACCCAGGCTTGACTATGGACGAGATGAATGATGTCAACGACTTCATGGAGAAGTTTGGCGATGACTTTGAGTTGAAATGGGGACTTGCCATTGATCCAGAATTGGGTAGCAGAGTAAAAGTTACCGTATTGGCAACAGGTTTTGGCTTGGAAGATGTAGAAGGCATGAACCGTCATCTCAAGAAGCACACAGAGGAAGAGTCTCGACGACTTGCAGAGGAAGAAGAGAAGAGAGCGGAAAGAGAAGACCGCAGAAAACGCTATTATGGAAGTGATGGAAACACAACCCAGTACAAGCGCCACCCACACATCTTCCTTTTCAGACCAGACGATTTGGACAATGAAGATGTCATCCTACAGGTGGAGAACACGCCTACTGCAAAGCGTACTCGCCAGCAACTGGAGGAGATTCGCAACATAGCTTCTGGCAATACTAAACAGGAAGAAACCACCCCTGTCGTAGGAGGAGTCATTAGCTTTGCATAACAAAACAAGTTTAGCGTAACAATACAGCATTACATTGTACTAAACATATCTTTCAAGACAGAATAGCTTTTTAGCTCAGGAAAACTTGGAAGATGAATACGATAATACAATAATAGTACCTCTATACAACGGTTTCGATCCGATCGAGACATTGTATAGAGGTGCATTGTTTTATAATCCAAGCGCAATAAGTGAACCATTCTCATTGAGTCTTCGGCATCAAGATAATTACGATGCGTAGGAACAGCAGACACAAAGCAGCCATCTACCAAGTCAAAGTAATCCATTCCTGCTCCACTCTCTATGTTGGGGAAAAAGCCAAGATATGCAGTGAGTTTAATCATAAACACAATATGGAAGTTAGAAAAATTGCTTTCAGCCTGATCAAGCCACAAGATACTATCCATCAAGAAATGGAACAAAGCATCACCCTGTTGCTCCGCTCTTGTAGCATACCCCAACAGCTCCGCCAAAAACATTGACATGGTAAGTTTATACGGAGAAAACGGAATATCCACAAAAGGAACACTGATGCTTGCATCTCTCATCTTCTGTAAGGAAGCCTTGGGACGATAGTCAAATTCCAAGTTGAGTATCATCAAGGGCTGGAAGAGCTGACGCTTGGCTTTCGCCTTGCTTGATTTCGGTACACGAACGATAAAAGAGAGCCGACCCAACTTTTCGGTGAAAAAATCAACGATAAGTTGAGAATCTCCATACTTGATGGTTTGCAGCACTATAGCTCTTGTTTTTGCCTCCATTTTCCTATAAATCTTTAAAAAACAAGGCAAAATTACAAAAAAATGCGCATTTAGAGAAAAATTTCATCAAAAAATTTGCAAGAATAAAATAAAAGTAGTAACTTTGCACCCGCAAAACAGCAATGGTCCCTTCGTCTATCGGTTAGGACGAGAGATTTTCATTCTCTAAAGAGCAGTTCGACTCTGCTAGGGACTACAAATATTACAAGAAATAAAAAAAATAACATAAAAGATGGCAAATCACAAATCATCAATCAAGAGAATCCGTCAGGACAAGAAGAAGGCTTTGCACAACAAGTATTATGCAAAGACCATGCGCAATGCTGTTCGCAAGTTGCGCAACATGTCTGACAAGGAAGAGGCTGCAAAGCTCTATCCTACTGTTCAGAAGCTTTTAGACAAGTTGGCTAAGATCAACGTTATCCACGACAACAAGGCTGCAAACTTGAAGTCTGGTCTTACAAAGCACATCGCTAAGTTGGCCTAACTCATAGTCAAAGCTTAAAAAATAAATAAGGCTGTAATCTTTCATTAAGGAAGATTACAGCCTTATTCTTTTCTTGTGTTTCAGCCATTTTTATGCCTATGCAGCCGCAATTTAGCGCTATATTTCCCCAACTTTCCAATTTCTTTTGATTTTCTCCCATTTTTAGTCTTTTTTTGTAGTTTTTTTGCAACGATTTTGACCTGATTCTCAGCTTTTTTTAGTATCTTTGCACAGAAATAAGACAAAACAAGAAATGGCAGAAAATCAAAACACCGTAAATAATTACTCTGCGAGCAACATTCAGGTCCTAGAAGGCTTGGAAGCTGTCCGCAAACGTCCGGCAATGTACATTGGCGACATTTCCGAAAAGGGTCTTCACCACTTGGTCAATGAGACCGTAGATAACTCTATCGACGAGGCTATGGCTGGATATTGTACCGACATTGAGGTGACTATCAACCCTGACAACTCTATCACAGTAGAAGATAATGGTCGTGGTATCCCTGTGGATATGCACGAGAAGCTCCATAAGTCAGCCCTCGAAGTTGTAATGACTGTGCTCCATGCCGGCGGTAAGTTCGACAAGGGCTCTTACAAGGTATCTGGTGGTCTCCACGGTGTGGGTGTAAGTTGTGTAAATGCACTCTCTACCCACATGATGTCACAGGTATTCCGTGGCGGCAAGATCTATCAGCAGGAATATGAGAAGGGTAAGCCTCTCTATCCAGTCAAGATTGTAGGCGACACCGACAAGCGTGGTACACGCCAGCAGTTCTGGCCAGACCCAACCATCTTTACACACACAGTGTACAAATGGGACATTATCGCCAATCGTATGCGCGAGTTGGCATTCCTCAACGCAGGTATCAAGATTACCTTGACCGACCTTCGCCCAGACGAGGAAGGCAAGACCAAGCAGGAGGTATTCCATGCCAAAGATGGATTGAAGGAGTTTGTGCGCTACGTAGACCGTCATCGCACTCACCTCTTTGATGATGTAATCTATCTCAAGACTGAGAAGCAGGGCATTCCTATTGAGATTGCCATCATGTATAATACAGACTACACAGAGAACATTCACTCATATGTCAACAACATCAATACCATCGAGGGTGGTACACACCTCACAGGTTTCCGTATGGCGTTGACTCGTACCTTGAAGGCATACGCCGAGGCTGACCCTACTATCTCTAAGCAGATAGAGAAGGCAAAGGTAGAAATTGCACCAGAAGACTTCCGTGAGGGTCTTACAGCAGTTATCTCCATCAAGGTAGCAGAACCACAGTTTGAGGGACAGACCAAGACCAAGCTCGGCAACAGTGAGGTACAGGGTGCCGTCCAGCAGGCAGTGAATGAGGCTTTGGCTGATTATCTGGAGGAACATCCAGACGAGGCTAAGCGCATCTGCGAGAAGGTAGTCTTGGCAGCCACAGCTCGTATCGCAGCCCGCAAGGCTCGTGAGAGTGTGCAGCGCAAGAACTTCATGACTGGTGGCGGTCTGCCAGGTAAACTTGCCGACTGCTCTATCAAGGATCCTAAGGAATGCGAAATCTTCCTTGTCGAGGGTGATTCAGCAGGTGGTTCAGCCAAGCAGGGTCGTGACCGTTTCCATCAGGCCATCCTCCCATTGCGTGGTAAGATTCTGAACGTAGAGAAAGTACAATGGCACAAGGTGTTCGAGGCAGAGTCTGTCATGAACATCATCCAGAGTATCGGCGTACGCTTCGGTGTCGACGGCGAGGACAGCAAGGAAGCCAATACTGAAAAGTTGCGTTATGACAAGATTATCATCATGACCGATGCCGATGTCGATGGTTCTCACATCGACACACTGATCATGACACTCTTCTATCGCTTCATGCCAAAGGTTATCGAGGAGGGACACCTCTACATCGCTACCCCACCTCTCTACAAGTGCTCTTTCAAGAACAAGGTGAGCGAGTATTGCTATACAGAGCAGCAGCGACAGGCGTTCCTCGACAAGTATGGCGAGGGACAGGAAGACAAGAACATCCACACCCAGCGATACAAAGGTTTGGGTGAGATGAACCCAGAGCAGCTTTGGGAGACCACCATGGACCCATCTACACGCTTGCTCAAGCAGGTAACCATCGAGAATGCAGCCCAGGCAGACGAGATATTCTCCATGCTGATGGGAGATGATGTGGAGCCACGCCGCGAGTTCATCGAGCAGAACGCTACATACGCAAATATTGACGCTTAAAACAAGCAACATATTTTCCGTGTGGGGGTGGACTCAAACAAGAGTCTACCCCCATTTCTATATCATAACATTAAAAATTTCAAACTGGCAATCAGCTCATGAAACACTACGTTTTAACCCTTACATTGGCTCTAGCAAGCCAAATAGGCAGCCAAGCAGCTTCCCTACCATATAAGTTATGGTATAACCAACCGGCTCGTGCCTTTGAAGAATCACTTCCTATAGGAAACGGAAAACTCGGTGCCCTCATATATGGAGGTGCCGACAAAGACTCACTCTACCTGAACGACATCACACTTTGGACGGGCACCCCTGTTAATCCAAATGAAGGGGGAGATGCCTACAAATGGATTCCAAAGATAAGAGAGGCTCTGTTTAAGGAAGATTACAAGACTGCCGACTCGCTGCAACACTATGTACAGGGGCACAACTCGGAGTATTATCAACCACTGGGATTGCTACAAATCAAAGACGCCAACAGTGGCAAGGCTAGCCAATACTATAGAGAACTAAGCTTGGACAACTCTATTGCCCAAGTTAGTTATTTACGTAATGGCGTGAAATATACCAAGGAATATTTCGCCTCTCATCCCGACAAACTGATTGCCATCAAGCTAGGAGCCTCACAGAAGAATGCCATCAACTGCGAGATTTCACTTACCTCCCTCATTCCACACAAAGTAAAAGCATCGCAGCAACAGCTCACAATGACCGGACATGTAACGGGAAACGAGGAGAATAGCATACACTATTGCACCATTCTGCAGGTAAAACATACAGATGGAAAGGTTTGGGCTACCGACTCCACCCTACATCTGCAGAATGTAAGCGAAGCCATTGTATATTTGGTAAACGAAACTAGCTACAATGGATTTGACAAGCACCCCGTAAAAGAGGGAGCTCCCTATATAGAAAAGGTAACTGATGACGCCTGGCATCTTGCAAACTTCACGTACGAAGAGTTTAAGCAGCGCCATATCACTGACTATAAAAGTCTGTTTGGCAGAGTTAACTTCAAGCTAGACAAGGCGCAGTGCGATACGAAACGCACCACTGCCGAGCAACTTCTAGCTTACACTGACCAACAAGAGAGGAATCCATACCTAGAAATGCTCTATTTCCATTATGGCAGATATCTCTTGATTAGCAGCAGTCGCACCCCCGGAGTACCAGCCAACCTACAGGGATTATGGGCACCTGCACTCTACTCCCCATGGCGAGGCAACTATACCACCAACATCAATCTAGAGGAGAATTATTGGCCTGCAGAAGTTGCCAATCTCTCTGAGTTAGTGGCACCAGTAGACGGACTGATCAAAGGTCTTGCTAGCACTGGCAAGCACAATGCCCAGCACTTCTATGGCATCAACAAAGGTTGGTGCGCTGGACACAATACAGATGCTTGGGCTATGTCAAACCCTGTGGGAACGGGCAATGAGAGCCCGCAATGGAGCAACTGGGCGCTGGGAGGAGCATGGCTTGTGCAAACCCTGTGGGACCACTATGACTATACCCGAGATACTGATTATCTGCGCAATACAGCCTATCCACTGATGAAGGGAGCAACCGACTTCCTTCTGGAATGGCTCATTCCCGATCCGCATAACCCAGCCCAGCTCATCACTGCCCCTTGCACCTCACCAGAGGCCGACTACATCAACGACAAGGGCTATCAAGGTAGCACTTTCTATGGTGGTACTGCCGACCTTGCCATTATCAGAGAGCTCTTCAAGAATACAATCAAGGGAGCACAAGCGCTTGGCATTGATACCGAATATCAACAGCAACTGCAATCGGCACTAGAGCGTCTACGCCCTTACCACATCGGTAAGCGAGGCAATCTGATGGAGTGGTATTACGACTGGGACGACCAAGATTGGCATCATCGCCATCAATCGCACCTATTAGGTCTCTACCCTTTCCATCAGATTTCGGTAGATAAGACGCCAGAATTGGCAGCAGCATCCACCAAGACACTAGAAATCAAGGGAGACAACTCCACAGGATGGAGCACGGGATGGAGAATCAATCTCTGGGCTCGCTTGCATCGTGCCGACAAGGCATACCAGATACTCCGCAAGTTGCTCACTTATGTAAGTCCGGATAGTTTCAATGACAAGACACATCGTTCAGGAGGAACCTATCCTAACCTCTTCGATGCCCATCCACCATTCCAGATAGATGGCAACTTCGGTGGAACTGCAGGTATCTGCGAGATGCTGATGCAGTCGGATGGCGAGACTATGTATTTGCTGCCTGCCCTTCCTGAAGCATGGAAAAACGGCGAGATAACAGGCATCAAGGCACGTGGCAACTACGAAGTGTCGCTCAGCTGGAAGAATGGCAAGGTGAATAAAGCCACCATTACCTGCCAAAATGCAGGCAATCTCACCATCAATTATAATGGCAAGCAACAAAAACTCTCTTTTGGTAAAGGAGAGACAAAGATTGTGAAATAATATATTTCCACAAAGGAAACAAAAGATTGACAACGAGTAAATGAGACTCATCAATACACTCATATTAACTATCCTCTGGGTACTGAATTCCAATGCACAGGAGTTTGGTACCCATTGGATTTCATACCCTTTACCCAACGACTCCTCCGAGGTATGGTTTCGCAAGTCCTACAAGTTCTCCGACAAACCTACCCAAGCCTTCTTGAGCATTGCCAGCACGGGCAATTACAAGCTTTACATCAACGAAAGGAATGTAACGGGAAGCCTGCTATTTGAGGGAAAGAAAGAGGACATCTTGGAGAATCACACCTTTGATGTAACTAGATACTTGACATCCGGGAATAACGTGATAGCCATCTGGTATGCCCCGATGGGCGAGCCATCACTTGGCAAACAGATTTCTGCAGAGCTATATGGATGGAGACAAGACAGCATTCCGTTCTACTATCCAAGCAATGGAAGTTGGCTCACCTATCAGCCCCAGGGATGCAGCCATGAAGAGGACGAGCAGTTTGATGGACGTACAGATGTACTATCTTGGAAGTCAACAGATGAGTTTCATTCGCATGGTTGGATTCATCCTACGGGAAGCTATGGCTTAGACCAAATGCTCACAAGTCAGGAGAACAGAGTCTTCAAATCTGAAAACAAACTGCGCCAAGTGTTGTCACCAGTTTATCAGCATAGCGATTCGGCAGGCTACCACATCGACTTCGGTCGTCCCTTCCGAGGCACCATCCGCCTTACCCTAAGAAATGCCCATAAAGGCGACAAGCTCTTCATCAATGGCTATCAATATACCTGCAATGGAGAACTGGACGAACAAGCATTCCTGCGTTTCAAGTTTCAGAGCGAGAGAATCTACACACTCACCTGGAGCAGCAGATTCAAGAAAAGCTATATTGTAAATGTGGAGGGATTGGAGATCGAAGAATAAAAAAAAAGGCTGAATCAAAAGACATTGAGAGCATAAAAAAGCTTTGGATTATTTCTCATCCAAAGCTTGCAACAATTGCTCTGCCACTTCGCAGAGTTCATCATACCATTCCTGTCCGAAACGCTCCACGAGCGGACCTTCCAAGAATTTATATACGGGGAGATTCAGTTCCTCACCCTTCTTGATGGCATCCTTGCAGATGCGCCACTTATTGTAATTGATGCCATACACCCCATTGCCGAAATGCTTGGCACGGATAGGATACAAGGCACAAGAGATAGGCTTCTTAAATTTCGACTTTCCTTCTCTATAAGCACGCTCCAAGGCACAAAGGCAACAATTCTGGATGGTATGTCCATCATTCATGTCCTTCAAGTCCTGATAGCATGTAAACACACAGTCCTTGCCATTCACGATGCTAGTCACCAGATCACCTTCGATGTCTGTATAAGCCACGCCCTGCTTGTCGATGACAGCCTGGGCAGAAGCCGAGAGGTCATCCCATACCACATCCAGCGAATCCTCCATCTCCATGATCTCATCCATGGTGACAGGAGCGCCCGCATCACCCTCGATGCAGCATTCGCCCTTGCAAGCATTCAGGTCACAACAAAATTTCTCGGTGATAATATCAGGTGACACCAATACATCGCCCACCTGAAGAATACGTAGTTCGTCTTTGTTCATAAATGTCTTTGTGGGAATAAGGCGGAATGCCTTTCCTTATTATATATAGAATATTACCATTGTATCGGCACAATACCATTCTGCTGCAAATACTCATTGCAACGAGAGAAGTGATGATTGCCAAACCATCCACCTCTGTTAGCCGACAATGGCGAAGGATGCACGCTCTGCAATACCAAATGGCGACTTGCATCTATCAGCGAAGCCTTGCTGCGAGCATAACCACCCCAAAGGATAAACACCAAGTGGTCCTTGTCCTTGTTAAGAGCCTTGATGGCTGCATCGGTAAACTGCTCCCAGCCCTTGCGCTGATGGCTCGCTGCCTGATGGGCACGAACGGTCAGAGTGGCGTTGAGCAACAATACGCCCTGCTTTGCCCATCGGGTCAAATCGCCCGTCTGTGGCATCGGTGTACCGAGGTCCATCTGTATCTCCTTGAAGATATTGACGAGTGATGGAGGGAAAGGTATGCCCGCAGGCACAGAGAAGCTCAGTCCCATCGCCTGTCCTGGCTCATGATAAGGGTCCTGACCGATAATCACCACCTTCACATCATCAAAAGGGCAAAGATTGAAGGCATTGAATATCAGCTTGCCAGGGGGATAACATGGCGTATGCAAGTATTCCTCCTTCACAAAGTTGGTGAGATCCACAAAGTATTGCTTGTCAAACTCATCACCTATATGCTGTCTCCAACTGTCTTCAATCTTTACGTTCATATTATATTAATGTATATTAATCATTAATCAAGTTCTCACCAGTCATATCTGCTGGCTGCTCCAAGCCCATGATGTGGAGGATAGAAGGAGCAACGTCTGCCAAACGACCATCCTTAACGGTAGCTGAGTTATTGTCAGTTACGTAGATGAATGGAACTGGGTTCAAAGAGTGAGCGGTGTTTGGTGTACCGTCCTCGTTGATAGCGTGGTCTGCATTACCATGGTCAGCGATGATGATAGCCTCATAATCGTTAGCCTTGGCAGCCTCGATAACGTCCTTTACACAGTTGTCAACAGCGTGAACAGCCTTAGCGATAGCGTTGTAGATACCAGTGTGACCTACCATATCACCATTAGCGAAGTTTACAACGATGAAGTCGTACTCCTGAGTGTTGATTGCACCAACCAACTTATCCTTTACCTCGTAAGCGCTCATCTCTGGCTTCAAGTCGTAAGTAGCCACCTTTGGAGAAGGAACCAGGATACGGTCCTCGCCCTCGTATGGAGTCTCACGACCACCATTGAAGAAGAATGTTACGTGCGCATACTTCTCTGTCTCTGCAGTATGGAGCTGCTTCTTGCCCTGTGCGCTCAAGTACTCACCGAGAGTGTTCATTACGTTCTCCTTAGGGAAGAGGATGTGAACACCCTGGAAGCTTGCATCGTATGGAGTCATGCAGTAGTACTGCAAGTCCTTGATGGTGTGCATGCCTTCCTCTGGCATATCCTGCTGAGTCAATACCTGTGTCAACTCCTTGGCACGGTCGTTACGGTAGTTGATGAAGATAACAACATCACCCTCCTGGATAGTACCGTCAACCTTAGAGTTATTGATTGGCTTGATGAACTCGTCTGTTACGTCCTCATCATAGCTCTCCTGCATTGCCTTCACCATATCGTCAGCCTGCTTACCCTTACCCTCAACGAGCAAGTCGTATGCTTCCTTCACACGGTTCCAGCGCTTGTCACGGTCCATAGCATAGAAACGACCTACGATGCTTGCGATGTGTGCACCGTTCTTGTCGCAGCAAGCCTGAACCTCCTCAATGAAGCCCTTACCGCTCTTAGGGTCTGTATCACGGCCATCCATGAAGCAGTGAACGTATGTCTCCTTCAAACCATATTCCTTACCGATCTCAATCAACTTGAAGAGGTGATCCAAAGAAGAGTGAACACCACCGGTAGAAGTCAAGCCCATCAAGTGGAGTTTCTTACCAGTCTTCTGAGCATAGCTGTAAGCGTTGATGATTTCCTGATTCTTCAAGATGTCACCGCTCTCGCAAGCCTTGTTAATCTTAACGAGGTCCTGATATACCACACGACCAGCACCGATGTTGAGGTGACCTACCTCTGAGTTACCCATCTGACCGTTAGGAAGACCTACGTCCTCGCCACAAGTCTGGAGAGTAGAATGTGCTGAAACTGCTGTCAAATAATCGAGATAAGGAGTTGGAGTCTTGAAGATAACATCACCCTTATCATGCTTACCGATTCCCCATCCGTCGAGAATCATTAAAAGAGCTTTTTTTGCCATAATTACATAAAATAATTTAAATTCGAATTTCTGCCTGCAAAAGTACATAAAAAAGGGCGAATTGCAAAACAATTCTCCCTATATTTAATTATATTTATCATGTCTTTGGGTAACATCCAACCCTCATTACATGAATAACTCGCCAAAACTGAAAAAAAACATAATTTTGGCGAGTTATCCATAGCAATAACTCGCCAAAACCAATTATTTTTGTATCTTTGCAACTGATAATATCTTATTATTATCCCAACGATTATGCAAG
>URLG01000005.1 GCA_900548535.1 Candidatus Segatella intestinihominis
TTCAAATTCCTGTTCCATTATTGAATTCTATATCTAATAAACTTTGTTTTTCTTTCTTATATTTCTTGGTCTTAGGCTGCATATCCTTTGTAACCCAGACGTTGGCTCCCACCACGCAGCCCTTGCCGATGGTGATGCGGCCCAGGATGGTGGCGTTGGCATAGACGATGACGTCGTCCTGCAGGATAGGGTGGCGAGGGATTCCCTTGATAGGGTTGCCGTCCTTGTCCAGTGGGAAACTCTTGGCTCCCAGCGTCACGCCCTGATAGAGTTTCACGTTGTCGCCGATGATGCAGGTGGCTCCGATGACCACACCCGTGCCGTGGTCGATGGTGAAGTGCTTGCCGATGGTGGCCTCAGGGTGGATGTCGATGCCCGTCTCCGAGTGAGCCAGCTCGGTCATCATGCGTGGTATCAATGGCACGCCCAGTTCATAGAGCACGTGGGCGATGCGATAGTTGGTTATCGCCTTGATCACGGGATAGCAGGAGATGATTTCTCCCAGGCTCACAGCCGCAGGGTCGCCCTCGTAGGCAGCCTCCACGTCGGTGGCTAGTATCTTTCTGAGCTTAGGAAACTCCATGATGGCCTTGGCTGCTATGACACCCGCCTTGGCTCGCTGGTGCTGCAACTCCTGCTGGGTCTCGGTCTCGCAGTCGTTGGCGAAACAGAGTCCTGCCAGTATTTGTTCGGAGAGCATCTCGTAGAGTTTCTCTACTCTCACTCCTATATGATATTTGATGGTGGAGATATTGACAGAAGAATTGCCGAAATATCCTGGGAAGAGGATGGAACGAGACAGACTGATGATTTCTTCGAGCGCCTTGCCCGAAGGAAGTGGATTTCCGTCTCGATGCTGATGGAAGAGGCCTCTCAGTGATTCGGCACTGGAAAGCTCGTCGATGGTCTCCGTCAGCTGATGAGTCAATGTATCTTTACTCATTTCTATAATGTATCAATAAAATTCGACTGCAAAGATACGATTATTCTGAGAAAATACAAAGAAAATGAGGTTATTTTTTCGCTAGAGGGGCAAAAAAATAACCTCATTTTTGATTTTGTCTCTTCTGGGGGCTCGCTGATAGCTATTCCTTTACCCCGCTATGGAGTCGAGGAAAAGAAGCAGACGGTTGGTGACATTCACCTCGCTCACACCCGAATCGAAATCCAGGGATACCAGGTTGAGCTGAGGGAATCGGTCGTGGAGTCGCTTCTCTATACCCTTGCTTATCACGTGATTGGCGATGCATCCGAAGGGCTGGAGGGAGATGATGTTGTCCACGCCGTCGCGGATGTAGCCCACGATGTCGGCTGGCAAGAGCCAACCCTCGCCAAACTGGGCTGCCAGTGATACGAGTCCCTTCACTTCCTTGGCATCATCATAGATGTTGGTGAAGCGGCGGAAGTAGCGGAACTTGCTCGCTGCCTTGTTCACCTGCTTCAAGCGTCTGCCTATGAGCCCCTTGTAGGCTCCCTTCACCACGAAGTCGGGCACCTTGGTGCAACTCAATCGCATGTGCTTCTGCACCTCCACATTCACAAACTCCTGGAGGAAGAATGGTGCCAGCAGCGGTGGCACCACCTCGATGCCCTTCTGGATGATGTGCTGCTCCAGGTACTGATGGGAGAAGGGGTTGAACTTCAGGAAGATCTCGCCCACGATGCCCACACGGGGCACTTCTCGGTCGATGGTCATCTGGTCGAACTCCTCGGCTGCCTGCTCCAGGAGCTTGATGAGTCCCTTGGCTGAGTTCTGGGCGATAGGCTCGTCGATGAGGCGCATGTACTTGTCTCTCAGCTCTCGGGCGATGCCTGGCTGGCGCTCCCTCACGATGCAGGCGTTGTACATCTCATTGATGGCGTCGCCGTAGAGGATGGCGGTGATGATGATTTGCGAGTACTTGAGCCAAGGGATGTTAAAGCCCTCTTGCTCATTGTAGTCTTGCTTGTCGTCGGTGGAGCCGGATGCCTCGCCCGTTGAGGCTGTTACGCCCAGGGTGAGCAGCGGAACGTCCTGGAAACCATTGCTTACCATGGCTCGCTTGATGAGACCGGCATAGTTGGTGGCTCGGCATTGACCGCCCGTCTGGCTCATCACCACGGCAGTGTTCTGGAGGTCGTACTTGCCCGATTTCAGTGCCTTGATGATGTCGCCCACGATGAGGGTGGCTGGATAGCAAACCTCATTGTTGGCAAACTTCAGTCCCAGTTCGGCGCTCACCTCGTCGCTCATCGGCAATACCTCCACGTCGTAGCCTATCAGCTTGAGGATAGGAGGGATGATAGGCGTGAGATACTCGGTCATGAATGGGGCGAGTATCTTGCGATGAACGTCCTGCTTGGTGAACACCTTGGTCTGGTGTAAATGTTGAATGTTGAGTGATGAATGTTGAGTGTTGAGTGATGAATTCTTCACTCCCTTCAGGCTTTCTATCAGCGAGCGGACACGGAGTTTCAGGGAGCCGATATTGCTTACATCATCTATCTTCAAGAGCGTGAAAGGCTTGTTGTGGCGCTTCATGATGTCGCGAATCTCGTCCTGGATAAAACTGTCTGGACCGCAGCCGAAGCTGGTCATCTGGACGAAATGAACCTCATCGCCCTGTTCGGCTGCCCATTGCGCTGCCTTCAGAATGCGGTTCATATACGCCCATTGCTTAACGAGATAAGTCTCTGGCTGACAGTTGTATGCTTCGTTGTTTTCTGATGAGCCTCTGGCGATGTCTTCGCTGATGACGTTGACTCCCAGGTTGGCAATCATCTCGCTCAGTTTGTGCTGAATCAGCGGGTCAGTATGATAAGGACGGCCAGCAAGGAGAATCGTAAGTCCCTTGTTCTGCTTCTGAGCCTCTGTTTCTTCATTTTTCAGAATCTCCCAGCCCTGTTTCTTGATTTCGGCAGCATATTCTGCCTGGGCATAGAGGGCCTCTCTCAGCGCTTTGCGGGCAGTCTTCTTGCTTACCCCCAGTTGCTTGAGATAATCGGTAATCTGCTTTTCCAGCGCCTTGGGTTGGGCAAAGTTGATGACTGGGGCATCGAGTGGCTTCTTCAGGTCCAGTACGCTCTTGATCACATCGCTATAGCCCGAAACCACAGGACAGTTGAAGCTGTTGAGGCTGTGCTCTGGGTCATCGTTGTGCTCATATACCACGTATGGCATCAGGATGCGGTCTACCTCCTGATTCTCATTCAGTTCCTTCAGATGGCTGTGAGCCAACTTGGCAGGGAAGCAGATGTTGTCGCTCATCACCGTATTGAGCGCGCCCTCGTATTTGGAGAAGGTGGACTCGGAGGAGAGGATGATGTCGAAACCTGCCTCTCTGAGCAGCGCATTCCAGAAAGGGTACTCCTCGTACATGTTGAGAATGCGAGGGATGCCAACTTTGATTCCATGTTTTGGTGTATCAAGGTTTTTCCCCCTTACCTCGCCAGGCGCTAGGTATGCCCCCTGTGTGGGTCTGTCGAAGAGCAGCTGGTACTTAAATGCATAAATATTCATTCCCTTCTCATCTCCATTGCCCTTGTTGTTGAACACACGCTCGCACTTATTGCCCGAATAGTACTTGTTGCCATTGGCAAAGGTGTAGCGAGACACGTAGCAGTGATTCTCGCAGCCCTTGCATTGCAGCTGCTTGGTATCATAGTGGGCAAGGCTCAGCAGGTTGTCGATGGAGCGAGATGAGGCTGTACTGCGTTTTACCGTGTTGCCTAAATCCGTGTGATTCGTGATATCCGAGTGTTCTGTCTGCGCCAAGGCATGGAGGGCACATCCGTAGGCACCCATCAGCTCAGGCATATTGCTGCGAGCCACCTCGGTATGCGTCAGCAGCTCGAAGGCTCTCACCACGGCGTCATTTCTCATCGTGCCGCCCTGTACCACTATCTTGCCTCCCAGGTTCTCATTGCCATGCAGTTTGAGCACCTTGTAGAGGCAGTTCTTGATTACGGAGTAAGAGATGCCGGCGGAGATGTCGGCAACGCTGGCGCCCTCTCTGAGCACCTGCTTCACCTTAGAGTTCATGAATACGGTGCAGCGAGTGCCCAGGTCGCAATGAGCCTTCGACTGGCAGGCGAGCTTGGCGAAATCCTGTACCGAGTAGCCCATGTTGTTGGCAAAGGTCTGGATGAAGGTTCCGCAGCCCGAAGAACAGGCCTCATTGAGCTCCATTCTCACCACAGCTCCCTTCTCCACGAAGATGGCTTTCATGTCCTGTCCGCCGATGTCGAGGATGAAACTTACGTCTGGCATCAGCGATGCGGCTGCCCTCTCGTGGGCCATCGTCTCGATAATGCCGCTGTCGAGCCCAAATGCGGCCTTTATGAGCTCTTCGCCATAGCCAGTGGAACAAGAGCCCACAATCTCTAGTTCAGAGCCTCTGAGGGCTGCTTCTTGCTTCAGGGCGTTGAGGCCATCGGCTACTGCCTTGATAGGATTGCCCAGATTCAGGCGGTAGTTGGTGAAGACGATGTCTCCATCTTCTCTGAGAGCAACAATCTTGGTGGTGGTAGAGCCCGAGTCGATGCCAATGACGATGCGCTGCTTGCCTTTGGCTAGCGGCTTGGTATCGGCAGAGAATTTCTCCTTGCTCTTGATCCACTGCTGATGCTCCTCCTCGTTCTTGAAGAGAGGCAGCAGCGAACTGTGCCATTCGCTTGTGGTCTCCACATTCAGGCGGCTACGGAGTGTCGCTAGCGATACAAAATCTGCGTTATTGTCACCCATGTTTTTGTTTGACGCTAGCTTATCTGCGTTATCTGCGAAATTTGCGTGAGTCTTCTTTTCAGCGAGATTCTTGGCACGGTATGCGCAGCCCAGCGCAGGCACCAGATTGCTATTCTCGGATACGATAAAGTCGGCAGGAGAGAGATGCATATAGTCGCAGAAGGCCTTGCGCAGCGCAGGGAGGAAGGTGAGCGGACCGCCGCAGAGCAGGATAGGAGCCTCGAAGTTGATGCCATGGGAGAGAGTCACCACCGTCTGTACGGCGATGGAGTGGAAGATGCTGGCAGCGATGTCAGCCTCGGGCAGGTTGCGCGCCATGAGGTTCTGGATGTCCGTCTTGGCGAATACACCGCAGCGGGCAGCCATCGGGTATACGTGAGTGGCTTGCATGGCAAGCTGGCTCATCTTTTGGTTGTCCACGCCCATCAGCACGCTCATCTGGTCGATGAATGCACCCGTACCGCCGGCACAGTTGCCATTCATACGCAGCTCCATTTTTCCACCATGGAAGAAGATGACCTTGGCGTCCTCGCCACCGATGTCGATGAGCGCCTTGGCCTCGGGATGTGCATTCTTGGCATAGATGGAGGCAGCCACCACCTCCTGTACAAACTCAGCCCCGAGCTGCTCGGCGGTAGCCATGCCCACGCTGCCCGTTACGCAGAGGCTCACCTGGGCGTCTGCGCCCACCAGCTGCTGTATCTCGTCGAAGTAACGAGACACGAGTTCGCTCACACGAGCGTTGTGTCGTTCGTATTTTGAGTAGACGAGCTTTCCCACGTCGTCCATTACTGCTATCTTGGCTGTAGTAGAGCCCACGTCCAGTCCCATGCTATACATAGCCTTCTGATTGTGGGTTAAGCTGCATGCAGCCTGCTCCATATCTTTCTCCATTTTTTTCCCTCTATTTCTTTTCAAGGTGCAAAGTTACAAAAAAGTTTCAAAAGAAAGAAATTTTTCCCCCAGTTAACCCCCATTTTTGCCAAATTGGATCATATTCCCGAGTTTTTCCCCAGTTTCCCCAGCTCCCAGCATTTCTTGCAGATAGAATACGTGTGGCTCAAAAAATCTTGCACTTACAGTTCTTGCAGTTTTTTCGAGACCCATTTATGAGGTATCAAATTATAAGTAATTATTTTATATTATATATTTATATTTATATAAATATATAATATACTATCTATGATAAGAAAAACAGGTACTTCGAAAAAACTGCAAGAACTGTAAGTGTAAGGGATTTTAGACTTGATTTTTGCCAAGACGTGTTGGCTTGTTTGTTGGTTTTGCAGATGCCAACTCATAGTTTCTCGGTGCTTATCTCATCGACTTTTGGACCAAGAAACTATGAGTTGTTTTTCTTAACTTTCCCTTGATTTTCTTAACGCTCGCATTTCTCTCCGGCACGCTCCATCGCCTTCATCCTCCTCATGTCCCTAAACGCACTCCAGGCGATAGGCACAGCCAGCAAAAATGAGCAAACATCAGCCCACGCCTGGCACATTTCTACGCCCAGAAGCCCGAAAAAGTGGGGCAGGATGAAGATGAGCGGGATGAAAAACAAGCCGCTTCTTGCCGCAGCCACCAGGTTGGCACGCACGGGCTTGCGGATGGTTTGCATCAGCATATTGGTCAGTACGATAGTGGTAACTAGCGGAAAACTAATCACTTGCCACTTCAGTGCCATGGCTCCCACGCTCACCACGTCGGGGTCGCTGCGGAAGAGCTCCACGATGTTTTCAGCGAAAACGAAGCCGATCATGGCGCAGATGCAGAGGAAAATGGTGCCACATTTGATGCAAAAATAGAAGGCATCCCTCACTCTGGCGTATAGTTTGGCGCCATAGCAGAAGCCACAGAGCGGCTGAAATCCCTGTCCCAGTCCGATGACCACTGCGTAGGTGAAGAAGCAGATGCGGGTCACGATGCTCATGCCCGCAATGGCTGCATCGCCATAAGCCCCGGCTGCCACATTGAGCATCAGCGTGGATATGCTGCCCAGACCCTGGCGGGAGAGCGATGGCGTGCCGCCAAAGACGATTTCCTTCAGATAGCCCTTGGTAGGCGAAAAGTTGCGCAGACGGATGCGGATGTTCTGTCCCTTGGTGGTCATCCACAGCAGCATCAGGCAGCCGAAACACTGGCTGATGAGCGTGGCGATGGCTGCGCCCGTGATGCCCATCTCGAAGTAGAGGATGAGCAGAGGGGCGAGTATCAGATTGAGCAATACACCCGACATGATGCCCTTCATGGCATAGATGGTGTTGCCCTGGAATCGCATCAAGTTGTTGAGCGTCAGAGAGGTGGTCATCATCGGAGCTCCCAGCAGGATGATACCCAGGTAGCGCTCCGTGTAGGGCAGGATGGTGGGCGTGGAGCCCAGTCCCGTGCAGAGGGAAGTGAGGAAGATGTGGCCCACGATGGCAATGAGGAGACCCGTGAGAAAACTCAGCACCACGCCCGTGGCTGCCATCTTCTCGGCATTCTCCTGGTGCTTGGCTCCCAGCTGGCGCGATACATAGTTGCCCGCTCCGTGACCATAGAAGAAGCCCACAGCCTGGACCACCGACATCATGGCGAAGCTCACGCCCACGGCTGCCACGCTCTGCGTGTTGATGGAGCCCACGAAATAGGTGTCGGCGAGATTGTACATACTCGTCGACAACATGCTGATAATGGTAGGGATGGCCATGGTGAATATCACCTGCTGTATGGGACCCTCCGTGAGAAATGTATAGTTGTCTCTCTTTGCTTTCATGGGTGCAAAGGTACTAAAAAATGGCCGATTTTTTGCCTCTCTTCATATAATAATGCATAATAATGCATAAAATGTTGCCTTTTTCAGTAAAAAGCGGTGCAAACTCTTGCGGTTTTCAAGAAAATATCGTATTTTTGCAAACGAATTTTCATACATCGGATTCTTCCGAAGTTGCAACAATATACAAAAACAAGTAATTAATAAAGAAATAAAATATAAATGAGTCATATAAGAATCATACCGGTATCAAAAAAAAAGGGTCTTAGGACATTTATCAAGTTTTATACCGAACTCTATAAGGGCAATAAATTTGCAGTGCCATATCTCTTCTTCGACGAGTGGAATACGCTCAGTCCGAAGAAGAACCCAGCCTTCGACTTCTGCGAGGCGCAATACTTCCTGGCCGTGGACGAGGAGGCGAAGATTGTGGGCAGAATAGCCGGCATCATCAATCATGAGGCCAACAGGCAGTGGGGCAAGAAGCAGGTGCGCTTCGGCTGGTTCGACTTCGTGGATGACCTCGCCGTATCCGAGGCGCTCCTTAGAGCCGTGGAGACTTGGGGCCGCCAGAAGGGCATGAACGAGATGGTGGGACCGCTGGGCTTCACCGACATGGACCGTGAGGGAATGCTCATCGAGGGCTTCGACAAGAAATCCACTATGTTCGTCAATTACAACTTCGCTTACTACGTGGACCACATGCAGGCGCAACCTCTCTTCGAGAAGGACAATGACTGGCTGGAATATCGCGTCAAGGTGCCTGAGGTGACCCCGCCTAAGTTTGCCAAGACCGCCGAGATGATAGAGAAGCGATACAATCTGCACGTGCATAAGTTCACCAAGCAAGAGCTGATGAAGGGCGGCATGGGCAGAAAGGTGTTTAAGATAGTGAACGAGACCTACAAGGATCTCTATGACTTCCAACAACTCACTGACAAGCAGATAGATAAATACGTCAAAGACTATATCGGCATAGCTGATGTGAATCTGGTTACGGGCGTGGTGGATGCGAATCAGGGCAACAAGCTCGTCGGCTTTGGCGTCTCCTTCCCATCGCTCACGGAAGCCCTTCAGCAGATTGGCAATGGCAAGCTGCTGCCTCTGGGCTGGCTCAAGTTGCTCAAGGTATTGAAGAGGCATCAGATGGACACCGTGGACCTCGTCTTGATAGGCGTGCTGCCTGAGTATCGCCACAAGGGAGCAAACGCTCTCATCTTTGCCGACCTCATCGAGCAGTTTCGCCGCTACGGATTCAAGTGGGCTGAGGCGATGCCGCAGATGGAGAGCAACAAGGGCGTGCAGAGCCAGTGGCAGTATCTGGAGAGCGAGAACCATCGCCGCAGAAGATGTTTCAGAAAAAGAATTTAAAAAGTTAGGAGTTAGGAGTTAGGAGTTGGGAGTTAGGAGTTAGGCTAACGCCATTAAGACTTCGGATAGATATTAATATTCATAAATATATAATGGGCAAGATAAAGCAAGAACTTATGACATTCGGCAAGGCCGAACTGACGGCATCAATCGCCTCGGTGGTGGATTTCGGGTTGGCATTCTTCCTGTCGGATGTCATTGGCATCTACTACGGACTGGCTAATGCCATCGGCGTGATGAGCGGTGGCATCGCCAATTGCAGTCTCAACTATCGATATGTATTTGGCACTTCCAACCGTAAAAAGAAAAGCGTGGCTTGGCGATACTTCATCGTCTGGGCGCTGAGCTGGTTTCTCAATTCCGGTGGCACCATCGCACTTACGGAGTATCTGAATAGTTATGAGCACATCAGCCTCCACTATATGATTCCGAAGTGCGTAGTGTCATTCTTGGTAGCGGTATTGGTCAACTATCCAGGACAAAGAAAATTTGTATTTAAAAGTTAGGAGTTGGGAGTTAGGAGTTAGGAGTTAGGAGTTAGGAGTTAGGAGTTTTTGTCGCGCATAGTTTTTGTTATGGACGCCAATAACTTTTCTAACTCTATTGCATCATTAACCAATGAACGGTGTTGATTTTCATCAATATATGAAGTACGAAACAATAATTCTATCCAATATACAGATTCTTTACACTCCTTATAAGATATGTAACATTTTGAGATAAAATCTGCTGTACTAATAGCTCCTAAAGCTTCTGCAATATTAGCACCAATACTAGTACCAGAACGAAGCAGTTGTTTACTCAAAACATACTCATGTTTTATTTCACACAACCATTTATACAAGTTAACAACTCTTATCGAGAAGTTTAAACTCTTTTCATAGACAATACTTTTACTCATAAAATATTAACTCTTAACTCCCAACTCCCAACTCCTAACTCCCAACTCCTAACTCCCAACTCCTAACTAAATCAGTATCTCAAGTTTTCTCTCTCCCCGAGAAATCCCTTGAGGCCTCCCAGTTCCATCAGGCATACGCCTGTGATGGTGGTGAGGATGCCCAGGATGACATCGATGATGTAGTGATGGCCCGTGTAAATGGCTGTCCACCAGATGCCCAGACAGATGATGCCGAAGAGCAGGCAGGTGTACCAGCGCTTATGGCTCAGCACGGCATAGATGGTGGTGAGCAGCATATAGGCGGCATGCAGGCTTGGCACGGCGGCAAAGACATTCGCATTCTTCCCATATAGGCTGTGGAAGGCAGGGATGCCCGTCATCTCGTCCCATCTGCCCAGTCCTGCCACGTTGCCTGGCGTATTGAGCACCGGCTCAAATCCATAGTTCATGGCATACCAAGGCGGAGCGGCAGGGTAGATGTAATAGCCGATGAAGCCTATCACATTGACCAAGAGAAATGCCCATGAGAAACGCTTGAACCACTGTCTCTGCTTGGTGATAAACAGATACAGCGCAAAGGCGATAGGCACAGGCACCCAGCACAGATAGAAGATGCCAGCCCAGAAGTCGGCAAATCCCGTGTGGTGAACCTTGAAGTATTCGCCCGGTATCATCAGCTTGGAGTGGTCAGCCACGGCGGCGAGCTCGGCAGGAGTCTGAGCCACAATGCCAAAGAGCGACTTCTCAGCCTCGTAGAGGTGCTTCACGTCGATTGTGTTCACCATGTAGTTGGGATACAGGCGCATCGAATCGTAGATGATGCCAAAGAGAAACCACGGCAGAAAGTAGATGGCAAACCGGCGTGTCTTCTTCAGCGGCATCAGCACGATGAAGAGTATGATCAGATATATACTAAACATAGTTTGTTTTTATAAAAATCTTGCACTTACAGTTCTTGCAGTTTTTTCGAAGCCTATATAATATTGGCTATTATCACCTTATTATATATTAGCTGTTCTTCATCACTCGGTAGCAGTGAATGACACGCCAGAAGGCAGTGACATTGGCAAGCACGGCTATCAGGATCATGCCGCCAGCCAGCCACCAGATGTTGCCCGTGATACCCGTGAGCATCGCTGTGACGGCTGTAACCACCACTCTCTCAGGACGCTGCATCAGTCCTACCTTGCACTCGATGTTCAGACCCTCTGCGCGTGCTCTCACGTAGCTCACCATCACCGAACCTATCATGGCAGCAAAGGTTACTACGCCCATCCAGAACCATTCTTCGCCGCCCTGCATTCTCACGAAGACGAGGCAGATGCCGAAGAGGCTCACCAGCTCGCTGTAGCGGTCGAGCGTAGAGTCCCAGAGCGCACCGAAGAGGCTGCTCTTGCCACTCATTCTTGCCAGGCGGCCGTCCATCATGTCAAAGAGTCCGGCAGCCAGGATAATCAGTCCGCCCCATCCGATGGTCTGCATACTGTCGACATAGTTGTGTGGGTCCCATCCGTCAATGCCAGTCAGCTGGTTGGCAGTGTTCTCGTCTATGATCACTCCGTCCATGCCCAGCATCCATGCTGCGTCCAGGAAGAAGGCAGCAGCCACAATGTTGCCAAGGAAGCCGATGAATGTCACGATGTTAGGCGTGATGCCCATTGCGATCATCGCCTTGATGATAGGATTGATAATCCGATAGATTACTTTCTGTAAGAAATCTCTATAATTCATTTCCTTTGTATATTTTTAAAATAATGTTAGTTTATGCTTGTATACTTATAAGATAAGAGCGCATGGTTATGCAAGTAGTGCCCAGCCCACCTTGATGATGACCATGACCACGGCGGCATAGACACCGCCCAGCAGGTCGTCTGCCATCACATAGAAGGCTCCCTTCATACGGTCCAGCTTCTTGATGCCCAATGGCTTCACCATGTCGAAGAAGCGGAAGAGCACCAGTGCCACCAGCGCCCACCACCAGGCATCCTTCACCTCGCCCGTCTGGGTGAGCGGAGTGAGCAGCGAGAGCGGAATCCATACGCCCGCCATCTCGTCGATGACCACTCGGCTAGGGTCTTCGCCCCAGTAGGGTTGCAGCTGAGCCGTGGCCCAGGTGCCAATGATGGTGGAGAATATCACCAGGAAGAAGGTGGTGTTCTGCAGCGCCACGCCCGTGATGCCTCCCCAGTATGCCATCGCCGCCCAGATGAGGGTGGCGAGCACCGATCCTGCCGTTCCCGGTCCCCAAGGCCAGAATCCACTTCCCAGTCCTGTTCCTATGATGACGGGCAGCAAGGGTGGTCGCTCGTCGGTCAGATTACCTGTATCATTCATAATCTCTTCTAAACTATTCTGTTTGTCTTATTTCCTATTCTTTTTATTTGATTGTTATCAATCTGGGTGCAAAATTACGCTAAAAAACTAAAATATCCAAATAGTTTTCGATTATTTTCAGAATATTATGTATATCTTTGCACCCGAATTAGAGAAATGGGGCAGAAATTCCCACTTTTTGACTGCTTTGGGTGCAGCCGTGGGTGGCGTGATGGAGTCCCTATATATATAAATAGGTATACATAATTGTAATAATTAAGAAAAGATTCAATGAAGGATATGAGATTGAGAAGACTGATGATGGCATTCCTCCTCCTGGTGGTTTCCACGTTGCAGATGCTAGCCCAGCAGAAGCTCTCGGGCCGCGTCATCGACGAGGATGGATTTGCCGTGCCTTATGCTAGCGTGCAGTACAAGGGGCACAAGATAGCCGTATCAAGCGATGGGGAAGGTAAGTTTACCATCGACAAGCACCCAGAGTGGATGCTCACCGTGAGCGCTCTGAGCTATAAGACGCAGACCGTGAAGATCAATGAGAAGCTCAACTTCCTGGAGGTGAAACTCAAGGACGACAGCAAGCGACTCACCGAGGTGGTGGTCAAGTCCAAGAAGGGCAAGTACAAGCGCAAGGAGAACCCAGCCGTGGAACTCATGCGCCGTGTCATCGCCGCCAAGAAGAAGACCGACCTCTCCAATCACGACTATTATCAATATGATAAGTATCAGAAGATAACCCTCGCCCTCAACGACATCACCAAGGAGCAGATGGAGGGCAAGTTCTTCAGCAAGCGACAGTATCTGCTGGACCAAGTGGAGAAATCTCCATACAATGACAAGCTCACCCTGCCTGTGCAGATCAATGAGACCGTCTCCCAGCACATCTATCGCAAGGACCCTAAGACCGAGAAGGACATCATCAAGGGACAGCAGAGCAATGGTATCGGACAGGTGATACAGACGGGCGAAATCATCAACACCGCCCTCAAGGAGGTGTTTACCGATGTGGACATCTATGATGACTATGTGCGCCTCCTCCAGTATCCATTCCCATCCCCTATCGGCAGAACCGCCATCTCCTTCTATCATTATTATATGGAGGATACGGTGTATGTGGACCGCGACCTGTGCTATCACCTGCAGTTTATCCCTGCCAATACCCAGGACTTCGGCTTCCGTGGCGAACTCTACGTGCTTGCCGACAGCACCCTCCATGTGAAGAAATGTAATCTCTACATGCCTCACAACACGGATGTGAACTGGGTCAAGGACATGAAGATAGAGCAGGAGTACACCCGACTGGACAATGGCGAGTGGGTGCTCTCCAAGGACGATATGGTGGCAGAGATGCACATGAACAGTCTCCTGCAAGACCTGCTGGTGGTCCGCAATACGCGCCTCACCGACTATTCCTTCGATCCGCTGCCTAAGATACTCTTCAAGGGCAAGGCGAAGATAAGGCACGATGTCGATGCCATGAACCGTGACGAGGCTTACTGGAACCAGTACAGACAGGTGGACCTCACGAAGAGCGAATCGTCCATGGACAGTTTCATCCATCGCATGGAAAACTCCAAGGGATTCAAGTGGATCATCACGGGCATCAAGGCGCTCATGGAGAACTATGTGGAACTGGGCGGCGGTACCGGTGGCAAGAAGAGCAAGTTCGACCTCGGACCTATCAACACCTACCTGAGCCAGAACTATGTGGACGGCGTGCGCCTCCGCTTGGCTGGTAGAACGATGGCAGCCCTCAACCCTCACTGGTTCTGGAGTGGATATGGAGCTTACGGTACCAAGAGCCACAAGTGGTATTACGGTAGCGAGTTCACCTATTCGCTGAACAAGAAGAAGAACAGTCCGTTTGAGTTCCCTATGCGCAACATCAAGTTTGAGACTGCCTACGATGTGAAGTCACCATCTGATGACAACCTGCTCCACAACAAGGACAATATCTTCATGACCTTCCGAGCAGCCACTCAGAACGAGATGTACTTCTACAATCGCCAGAAGCTCTCGTTCACTTACGAGACTGATTGGGGCTTCCGCTTCGATTCTTCCATCCGCTGGCAGAGCAATGAGACGGCAGGTCTCTTGCACTACTACCACCTGGATGGCACCGAGGACAAGAAGATTCGCACCACTGTGGCTAGCGTGGGCATCGACTATAACCCAGGTGTGACCTATGTCAACACCAAGCAGCAGCGCCTGCCTATCAACCTGGACAGTCCAGAGTTCGGGCTCTCCCATTCCATCGGCTTGAAGGGATTCATGGGTGGCGAACTGCGCAGCAACATCACCACCGCTAGCATCTACAAGCGCCAGTGGCTGGGCAGCTTCGGTTACCTCGACTTCAATGTAGTGGGCAAGATCCAGTGGAACAAGGTGCCATTCACCGAGCTCCTCTTGCCACCTATCAACCTCTCTTACTTTGAGCAGGAGGCTACGGTGAGCTTGGTGCGCGACTGGGAGTTCCTCAACGACCGCCAGGTGTTCTGGTCATTGGCTTGGGACATGAACGGCAAGCTCCTGAACCGCATCCCGCTCATCAAGAAGCTGAAGTGGCGCGAGTATGTGGCAGTGAAGGGATTCTGGGGCAACTTGACCGACAAGAACAACCCATTCCTGACTGAGAACCAGGGCGACCAGATGCTCTACAAGTTCCCAGCCAATGCTCATGTGATGGGCAACACCCCATACTGGGAGGTAGTGGCTGGTGTGCACAACATCTTCAAGTTCTTTGGAGTGGACTATGTGCGCCGCATCACCTATCTCAACAATCCGGGCATCGACAAGTGGGGCATCCGCTTCGGATTCCTCATGTCATTCTAGCATATAGAGATGACCTAGCAAAACGCTAGGTCATCTCTCTGCATATATATACGTATCAGTGCATCTCTCTGCATGTTCGTGGGAAAATAATGAAAATAGGACATATATATAATAACGTAATAAATAAGGAATATGAAAATTCTGCTAGCAGACAAACAAGACATCACTCGCGCAGGCTTGACCTACGTGATTGAGAAAATGGAAGGACTTGAAACCAAATATGTGGAAGACAAAGCCGACCTTCTCTTGGCACTCAGAGAGAACGAGGACACGGTGGTGGTGCTCGACTACACCCTCTTCGACATCAATGATGCCGATGAGCTCCTGATTCTGAACCAGCGTTTCCCTTACACCCGTTGGCTCTTGTTTAGTGAGGACTTGAGCGCCGACTTCGTCAAGATTCTCATAGCTAGCAGCATGCAGTTTAGCATCCTCCTGAAGGAGAGTGCGATAATGGAGATCAAGGAAGCCATCCGCTTCTGTGTGGCAGGCAATCGATTCATCTGCCAGCGCATGATGGAGGTGCTCCTCACGCCGCAGCACGAGGAAGAGGAGAAAATCAACCTCACCAAGACCGAGACCGAAATCCTCAAGGACATCGCCCTGGGCATGACCACCAAGGAGATAGCCGTGAAGCGATTCTCCAGTTTCCATACCGTCAACACCCACCGCAAGAACATCTTCCGCAAGTTGGGAGTGAACAATGTCCACGAGGCCACCAAGTATGCCCTCCGTGCAGGCTTGGTAGATTCAGCAGAATACTATATTTAGTTCATAGACAAGTGATAAAAATGAAGGCTCCAGGTTGTCTCACGACACCCTGGAGCCTTTTGTTTCTAACTAATTTATTATCAACTATTCATTACTTTCGTGTGCAAAATTACTAGTTTTCTGATAAATTAATCACATTTTCTGAAAAATTAATCACGTAAACGTTTGCGAATTTCGATATTTTTCCGTACTTTTGCAGGTGACTAGATGCATTCGTGCAGAAAGTCCGTTTCTAACCATCAACTAACATTAAGAACTCAGGTGCGGAGTGTGGAAGAAAATAATAACATGAGCGCCGAAAAAATAATAACATAAATGAAGCAACGTAGAACATCATTAAAGGATCTAGCCGACCAGTTGGGAGTAAGCATCGCCACGGTGTCCCGAGCCCTCCGCAATAGCCATGAGGTGGGCGAGGAGATGACACAGAAGGTGAAGAAGCTAGCCAAGGAACTCAACTATCGACCCAACCCCTTTGCCCAGAGCTTGCGCAAGGAGGCACCGAGGGTGATAGGCGTCATCGTGCCTAACCTAGTGACCCATTACTATGCAGCCGTGCTCGATGGCATAGAGGATTATGCTTCCCGCTTGGGCTATTCCGTGATCAGTGCCAACAGCCATGAGGACCATGAGCGAGAGGCTAGGGCTCTTGACAACTTCCTCAATATGCACGTGGAGGGCATCATTGCCTGCTTGGCGCAGGACACGGTGAACTATTCCCACTTCGAGCAGCTCCGCGATATGGGCGTGCCGCTGGTGTTCTTTGCCCGTTGCTGTCTGGAGGATAAGTTCTCCCAGGTGGTGGGCAATGGCGATGTAGCCGCTCAGGAGGCCACCCAGCACATGATAGAGACCGGCTCCAAGCGCATCGCCTTCATCGGTGGACCTAACCATCTCGACATGGTGCGCCGCCGCAAGCATGGCTATCTGGAGGCTCTCCGTGAGAATCACATCCCCATCGACCGTGACCTGGTGGTGTGCGACAAGATAGACTTCGACGTGGCTCGCAATGCCACGCTCCGACTCCTGGAGAGCGAGAAACGCCCCGATGCCATCCTCGCCTTCAATGACATCATCACCTATGCAGCCTTCGATGCCATCAAGGCGAAGGGGCTCCGCATACCAGAGGATGTGGCAATCATCGGATTTACGGATGGAGACACCGCCGCCTTCGTAACTCCTCGGCTCACAGCCATCATGGACCAGGCGCACGTGCAAGGCACCAAGGCGTGCGAACTGCTCATGAGAAGCATCAAGGGCGATGACAAGATATATAAAGAGGTGGTGCCAATGATTCTCAAAATCAGGGAAAGCTCGGAAAAGAACTGATCGAGAGAACCTAGAAGACCAATCAGCCGAACATTTTTGAAATAGGCTGTCATCAGAAGAAGCAAACAATAAACCTATTATAAGATATGAATAGAAACTTAGCCTATCTAAAGCATGTACTAATAATGCTTGTCGTGCTGCTCACCATGCAGCCCGTACAGGTAAGGGCTGCTTTCGAGAACATTGAGTTCAGTAGCTTGACCAATCGCGACGGACTCAGCAATAGTCAGGTGGAAGCCATCCTCAAGGACCATAATGGCTACATCTGGCTGGGTACTCAGTCGGGACTCAACAGATTTGATGGATTCCGAATGAAGACATTTTTGTATAGCAGCAGTAATGAACACTCGCTGCTCAGTAATTCTGTCGATGAACTTCAGCAAGATTATAATGGCAATATCTGGGTGCATACTTCTGCCGGCTATTGCATTTATAATTACGATACCGAGCAGTTCGACCGTAAGCCTGAGGAGTGGCTCAAGAGCATCCAGGTGATGGGACCTCCCTTCAAGATGCTCATCGACAAACAGAAGGACATGTGGTTCTTCGTCTATGGCCAGGGCTGCTATTACCACAGCGCCAAGACCAAGAACACCTATCTCTTCAAGTTTACCAAGAAGCCACAGTCTGGCTGCTTGATGGATGGTCACATCTGCGATATCAAGGAGTTCAATGGTGACTTACTCATCACCTATTTGGATGGCACCCTCGCCCGAATCAATGGCGATGGTCAGTGTGTGGTCTGGTACAACACCTACCTCAAGGACCATCATCTTTCCAATGACAATGGCTGCTATATCTTCATCGATCTCAAGGGCTGCATTTGGATTTCTGCCAATAGCGGAACTTTTGTGCTCAATCCTGCCAATGGTCAGTGGAAGCCTGTGCGTGAATATCTCGCAGCCCTCGGCTTCCAGCTTCCTCTGCTCGGAGCAGTCATCGTGCGTGATGTGGCTGCCGACAAGAAGGGCAATCTCTGGGTGGCTACCGACCATGATGGTCTTATCTTGCTCAATTACAATACCCGCCTCTTCCGCCAGTTCCTCCACAGCAATGCCAAGGGCAGCATCGTGGACAATTCGCTCCAGAAGGTGTATGTGGACGAGGAAGATGGCGTATGGGTAGGTAGCTACAAGAACGGTGTGGCTTATTACTCACCAGCTTCCACCAAGTTTAATACCATTCCATTGGGCGATATCTGTACCATCACCCAGGACCTCATCGGCAATCTCTGGTGTGGCACCAACGACCATGGCATCGTATGCTACAATCCTATCACGGGTCAGAGCTGGGTATTTGGCCGAGCTCAGACGGGTCTTACCTCCGATGTCATCGTGAGCAGCACCACCATGAAGGATGGCACCATGTATTTTGGTACCTTCAATGGCGGCTTGACTCAGTACAAGAACGGCAGATGGAAGGCTTTCAATACCACCAATAGCGGACTTTCCAACAATAGTGTGTGGTGTCTTGCCGAGACTCCTCAGCATCAGCTCATCCTGGGCACCCTGGGTAGCGGACTTCAAGTCTTCGACCCTGCTACCGAGCGTTTCACCACTTATAATATAGAGAAATCTGGGCTCACCAGCGATTACATCAACTCCATCTCTGTGCTCAACAACAACCAGGCACTCATCGCTCACTCCCAGAACTATTCGCTCTTCGATTTCCATACCCACAAGATCACCAATGTGAATGGCACCAAGGACGGACAACCTTTCGACAATCCTTCCTTCCTTAGTGCCATCATCGATAGCCGAGGCATCCTTTGGGTGGCTTCGCCTGGTGGCATCATGATGTATGACGCCAACTCTGGGCAGCGTGAGAACATCAACGAACTGAATGGCACGCTTGGAGCCGTGGGCTGCTCTGTCTTGGAAGATAAGCAGCACAACATCTGGCTGGTATCCGAGTTTGTCGTGACCCGTGTCAGCCTCTCCAAGGATGATGATGGCAAGTGGAATCTCACCATGACCAGCTTCAATTCGCTCGATGGCTTGCAGGGCCGCCAGTTCAATCAGCGTTCCATCTGTCTGATGCGCAATGGCTCGGTGGCTATCGGCGGTCAGGATGGTATCAATATCATCAATCCTCGCATCGTCCGTCCGGGCAAGAAGCAGGCCCACGTGCTCTTCAGTGGCTTGGTGCTCTTCGACCATACCCTGACTGCCGGCGAGGAGTTTGAGGGAAGAGTGCCTCTCAAGGAGTCGCTCGACTTCAATCCTGAGCTCGACCTCTCTTACAAGGACAAGGCGTTTACCATCCAGTTGGCTTCCAATGAGGTTACCCTGCCTGCCCGTGCCCGCTTCCTCTATCGCCTGAAGGGACTCAACGACAAGTGGATGATGACGGCAGAGGGCCGACCAGAGGTTACCTTCACCAATCTCTCTTCTGGCAGCTATGTGCTCCAGGCTAAGGTGGTGAATGCCGATGGCAGCGTGAGTGAGGAGATGAGTGAGCTCAAGATTCATATCCATCCTCCTTTCTATCTCTCTACCATGGCCATCATCTTCTACATCCTGCTCGTCATAGGCGCACTCTGGTATTACCGCCGTCGTATGCTCGAGAAGCAGAGAGTGAAGTATGAACTCCAGAGCAAGGAGGATAGCATCAAGAAGACCAAGGAGGTGAACGAGCTGAAACTCAACTTCTTCACCAATGTGAGCCACGAACTTCGCACGCCGCTCACCCTGATCATCTCTCCATTGGTGGCGATGATACGCGACGAGGAAGACCCAGCCAAGCGACGCAAGCTGGAACTCATCCACCGCAATGCCACCCGACTGCTCAATCTGGTGAATCAGATACTCGACTTCCGCAAGTTCGACCAGAACAAGGAGAAGTTGACCAAGACCCGTACCGACATCGTGAGCTTCGTGGACAATATCTGCAACTCCTTCCGTATCCTTGCCAACAACAAGGTAACTCTCGGTTTCGAGTCATATACCACCCGACTCAATATGAACTTCGACCCCGACAAGGTGGGCAAGATAGTCAACAACCTCTTGAGCAACGCCTATAAGTTTACTCCAGACGGCGGTAGCATCACCGTCTCCCTGGATGTAGCGCTGGGCGAGATGATAGAAGGCAAGAAGACCGACATGATTCGCATCAGCGTGGCAGATACCGGCAAGGGCATCAGCGACGAGGAGAAGAAGCACGTCTTCGAACGTTTCTATCAGGTAGACCAGGTCAAGGACCACCCAGAGGGAGGCAGTGGCATCGGACTCAATCTGGTCAAGAAGTTCACGGAGCTTCATGGCGGTAGGGTAGATGTCAAGGACAATCCTGGCGGCGGAACCATCTTCATCGTTGACCTGCCAATTGATAGCGACGAGACCTCTCGCAATACCAGCCATCTGGAGAGTCTGCGTGGAGCTCCAGTGATAGCTACCCTCCACGAGGCAGATGCCGAGACCATCGCCGATGTAGAGGAGGGCGCATCTCCGGATGCCCTCTATGGCGTGCATGTTCGCAAGAATCCAGAGAAGACCACTCGCAAGGTGGTTCAGGCTAAGGTGCTCTTGGTAGATGATAGCGACGACTTCCGTGAGTTTATACGTGATGTCTTGAGCGACTACCAGGTAGTGGAGGCAGTCAACGGCAAGGACGCTTGGCAGAAGATTATCGACGACCGCCCAGACATCATCCTCAGCGATGTGATGATGCCAGAGATGGATGGCAACGAACTCTGCCGATTGGTAAAGAGCAATGACGAGACGGCTTCCATCCCATTCGTGATGCTCACAGCCCGTTTGGCTTCCGAGCAGAAGGTGGAGGGACTTACCAATGGCGCCGACGATTATATCACCAAGCCATTCAATATTGATATGCTCAATCTGCGCATCCGCAACCTGCTGGGCTGGGCTCGCCGCTCCATCAATCATCTGGATGCTGCCAAGCCTAAGGGCAACGGACCGGTCATCCCTAAGGGAGAGCTGGGCGATATGGAGCTGACCGATGCTGACCGCAAGTTCCTGGAGCAGGTAGACATCTATATCCGCGACAACATGAGCGACCCAGACACTTCGGTAGAGTCATTGAGTGCGCATCTCTGCATCTCGCGCGTACAATTATATAAACGTATGATTTCGCTCACGGGTACCACTCCTTCCGAGTATCTCCGCAGCAAGCGCATCACCTATGCAGAGCATCTCATCCAGACCACTGATCTCACCATCAGTGAGGTGGCATACAAGGTAGGTTTCAACAATCCTCGTTACTTCTCCAAGTACTTCCAGGATGCCTACGGCGTAACCCCTTCTCAGTACAAGAAGAGTCTGAACGAATCAGAATAGTCTCATCTGAACGATGGGGACAATCCAGCCCCGAGGGTGCTAACTTGTACCTGAAGGGTCAAAAAATCTTCTTTTTATGGAAGAGTTAACATTTCATACCCCCTAAATAAACATTTGCACGCAAGGATACGGGAAATTTCTCGTATCTTTGCAGCAAATTTTTAATAACAACTTAAAACAACAGAATGAAACTAACTAAGACGTTGATGATTTCGGCGGTGCTGTTCTTGAGTGCCTCAGGCCTGCAAGCAGCCGGTTTCAGCCAGGATGGTAACTATCTGACCGTTCAGTTGAAACAACAGCAGAGTAATGGACCTTCGCAGATTCGCCTCCAGGTGGTCAGCGATAAGATTATCCGTGTCCAGGCCACTGCTGAGCCAAGTTTCCGCAACAAGCAGAGTTTGATTATCGTGCCTCAGAATAGCAAGGCTAATTATAAGGTAGAGGAGCAGGGCGACAACCTCGTCATCACTACCGCTGCCATGCGTGCCGTACTGAACGAGGCTACTGGTCATATCACCTTCTACGACCTCAAGGACCATGTACTCCTCAATGAGGTGGCTCAGGGTGGCAAGACTTTTAAGCCTTTCACCGTGCCAGACCGTGAGATGGGTGTAGATATCGCCAAGGTGCCAGAGGCGCAGAAGCATGGCTGGTCATGGCGTGCCCTCTTCGATAGCCCAGACAATGAGGCTTTCTATGGCCTCGGTCAGCATCAGAGCGAGGAGCTCAACATGAAGGGCAAGAACGAAGACCTCTTCCAGTACAATACCAAGGTGAGCGTGCCTTTTGTTATCTCCAATAAGAACTATGGTATCCTTTGGGATTCTTATTCATACTGCCGTTGGGGTAATCCTGAGGATTATCTCCAGCTCAACCGTGCCTTCAAGCTTTATGACAAGGATGGCAACGCAGGTCATCTCACAGGTACTTACGTGGCTAAGGATGGCCAAAAGATAGTACGTGGCGAGGATAGCATCTATTTCGAGTATGCCATGCCAGAGGGCTCTGAGGTCTGCAAGCAGACAGACAAGGGTGGCATCCAAAACCTGCCTCAGGGCTTTGCCTTGAATGGCTCCAAGGTGGTATACGAGGGTTATGTAGAGGCTCCTGCCAATAGCTTCTACCAGTTCATCCTCTACTATGCTGGCTATATGAAGATCTATATCGATGGCAAGCTCGTGGTGCCTGAGCGCTGGCGTACGGCTTGGAATCCTAATTCATATAAGTTTGAGACTCCTATCAAGAAGGGTGTCAAGACTCCTATCCGCATCGAGTGGCAGCCAGATGGCGATGTATCTTATTGCGGACTGCGTGTAGCCGCTCCTCGTTCTGAGGCTGAGAAAAATCAGCTCAGCATCTGGAGTGAGATGTCACCAGATATGGACTATTACTTCATCGCTGGTCAGAATACCGACGATGTAATCTCTGGTTATCGCACCCTGACAGGCAAGGCTCCAGTTTATCCTAAGTGGGTACTCGGTTTCTGGCAGAGCCGTGAGCGCTATCAGAGCAGCCTGGACATCGAGGAAAACCTCAAGAAGTTCCGCGACCTCCACATCCCTGTGGACAATATCGTACAGGACTGGAACTATTGGCCTCTTGATTCTTGGGGCAGCCATGAGTTTGAGCCGACTCGTTATCCTAACCCTCAGGCTATGCTCGACAGCGTGCATGCCATGAACGGTCGCTTCATGATCTCTGTATGGCCTAAGTTCTATGATACAGTGAAGAACTATAAGGAGCTCGACAGCAAGGGCTGGATGTATCACCAAGCCATCAAGGACGATATCCACGACTGGCTCGGCTTCCGTGGTTCCTTCTATGATGCTTACGATGCTGGGGCTCGCAAGATGTTCTGGCGCCAGATGGACGAGAATCTCTATTCTAAGTATAAGTTTGGTGTAGATGCATGGTGGATGGATGCCTCTGAGCCTAATGTGCGCGATTGTACCCCTATGTGGTATCGCAAGGCACTCTCTGGTCCTACTGCCCTCGGTACTTCTACCGAATACTTCAATGCTTATAGCATCGTGAATGCCGATGCCATCTACAATGGTCAGCGCTCTGTGAACCCTAACCAGCGTGTCTTCCTCTTGACTCGTTCTGGTTTTGCAGGTGAGCAGCGTTATAGCACCGCCACTTGGTCGGGTGATATCGCTACCCGCTGGGAGGATATGCGTGCGCAGATGACAGCCGGTTTGAACTATTCTATCGCTGGTCTCCCATTCTGGGGTATGGACCAGGGCGGTTTCTGTGTGGAGAATCGCTACGTGGCAGCTCAGAAGGAGTTTGATGAGACAGGCGTGGAGAATGCCGACCTCAAGGAGTGGCGTGAGCTCCAGGCTCGTTGGAACCAGTTTGGTTGCTTCGTACCTCTCTATCGCACCCATGGTCAGTGGCCTACACGTGAGGTTTGGAACATTGCCCCAGCTAATCATCCTGCCTATAAGACCATCGTGGCTTACGATAAGCTCCGTTATCGCTTGATGCCTTACCTCTATAGTATGGCAGGTCTGGTTCATCTCAAGGATTACACCATGATGCGTGCCCTCGTGATGGACTTCAATGGCGATGACAACATTTATGACATCAAGGATCAGTGGATGTTTGGTTCTGCCCTCATGGCATGTCCTGTGGGCGAGTACCAGAAGTACACCCGCAATGTATATCTCCCTAAGCAGAAGGGCTGGTATGACTTCTATACAGGCAAGTTCTATGCTGGTGGTCAGACCATCGTGGCTGATGCGCCATTCGAGAAGATTCCAGTCTTCGTACCAGAGGGAGCCATCCTCCCTGTAGGTCCTGAGATGGAGTGGAGCGACCAGAAGAAGGCTGAGCTCATCGACCTCTATGTATATGCTGGCAAGGACGGTCAGTTTACCATCTATGAGGACGAGGGTACCAACTACAACTACGAGAAGGGCAAGTATGCCACTATCGACATCAAGTATAATGATGCTCAGAAGACCGTTACCATCGGTGCTCGCAAGGGCAGTTTCGATGGCATGCTCCAGAAGCGCCGCTTCAATGTGGTCCTTGTCAATGCTGCCAAGCAGCAGGGCGTAAGCCTCGACAAGGCTCCTAAGGGTAAGATGGTATCTTACGCAGGCAAGCAGGTTGTTGTAAAACTCAAGTAATATAGAATGAAGAAATTCTTAGCGATAATCATGCTTATGGCGGGCGCTCAGTCTTTGAGCGCCCGTGGAAGCCAGCTCTTCGACAAGGGCTGGCTTTTTACGCTTGCCGACAGTGCAGGCATGGAGCAGGTGAATTATGTGGATATTAACTGGCGCCATCTCGATTTGCCTCACGACTGGGCGATAGAGGGCGACTTCTCCCCAGCCAATCCTTCGGGAGCCAGCGGTGGAGCCCTGCCAGGTGGTATCGGTTGGTATCGCAAGCACTTCTCCGTCAATCCTAAGGAGAAAAACAAGCGTTATGTCATCGCCTTCGATGGCGTGTATATGAATGCCACGGTCTATGTCAATGGTCACAAGCTAGGCACTCGCCCATACGGCTATAGCTCTTTCGAGTACGACATCACC
Organism: Candidatus Segatella intestinihominis; assembly: GCA_900548535.1. Classification (GTDB taxonomy): domain Bacteria; phylum Bacteroidota; class Bacteroidia; order Bacteroidales; family Bacteroidaceae; genus Prevotella; species Prevotella intestinihominis. The sequence continues at coordinate 24,857 of URLG01000005.1, forward strand.
CCTTATATAAATAAGGTGGGGGATAACGTGGTGGCTGTGCGTGTCAATAACAGCGACCAGCCCAATAGCCGCTGGTATTCGGGCTGTGGCATCTATCGCCACGTTTGGCTCAAGAAGTCTGCCGAGTCTTACATCACCCAGTGGGGACAGTATGTTTCTACCACTCCGCAGGGCGAGGTGAAGATCAAGGTGGATGCCCATGTGGCAGGAGGCAAGAAGATGACCGTGCGCCATACCATTCTCGATGCCGCTGGCAAGGTAGTGGCTAAGGGCGTGGGTGGCGAGACCCAGACCTTGAAGGTGACTCATCCGCATCTGTGGAATATCGGGGATGGCTATCTCTACACGGTGAAGAGTGAACTCCTCGTGGGTGGCAAGGTGATGGATACCGAAACCACCAAGACTGGCTTCCGTGACATCAAGTTTGATGCCCAGAAGGGATTTTTCCTCAATGGCAAGAATATGAAGATTAATGGTGTCTGCGAGCATCATGACTTTGGATGCCTCGGAGCTGTGGTCAATGAGGATGCCATGCATCGCAAACTCACCATTCTCCGTGATATGGGCGTGAATGCCATCCGCAGCAGTCATAATCCTCCAGCCCCTGAGCTCCTCAATATGTGCGACTCCATGGGACTTCTCGTGATGGACGAGAGTTTTGATATGTGGCGACGCAAGAAGTCGCAGAACGACTATGCCCGTTTCTTCGACGAGTGGCATCAGCGCGACCTCTCCGACTTGGTGAAGCGCGACCGCAATCACCCTAGTGTCTTCATGTGGAGCATAGGCAATGAGGTGCTCGAACAGTGGTCGAATGCCGCTGCCGATACCCTCTCCTTGGAGCAGGCCAACCTCATTCTCAATGCGGGTCATGATGCCTCCACCTTGGCTAACGGCGATGAACTCAGTGTCAATTCGCTCCTCACCCAGCATCTCGCAGAGATAGTTCGCCAGTACGACCCTTGGGGCTCATCCCGTCCTGTCACCGCTGGTTGTAATGAGCCAGACCCTAACAACCATCTCTTCAAGAGTGGTGCCCTGGATGTCATCGGTTTCAATTATCATCATCAGTGGGTCAAGGATGTGCCTCAGAATTTCCCTGGCAAGCCATTCATCTTCTCCGAGAGTGTATCAGCCCTCCAGACTCGTGGCTATTACATGATGCCAAGCGACAGCGTCTACAAGGCACCGGTGGAGTGGTGGTTGCCATATACCGACCCTTCCTTCATGTGCTCGGCTTATGATAACATGCATGCCTCTTGGAGCAGCACCCACGAGGAGACTTGGAATGTGGTGAAGCACAATGACTTTGTGGGCGGTCAGTTTATCTGGACCGGTTTCGATTATATCGGCGAACCTACCCCTTATGCTTATCCAGCCCGCAGCAGCTATTTTGGTATCATCGACCTAGCCGGCTTGCCAAAGGATAGTTATTATATGTATCAGAGCGAGTGGACGCAGAAGCCAGTGCTCCATCTCTTCCCTCACTGGAACTGGCTCCCTGGTCAGATCATCGACATGTGGTGCTATTACAACCAAGCCGATGAGGTGGAACTCTTCATCAATGGCAAGAGCCAAGGCATCCGCAAGAAGACCGTCTATGGAGCCCAGAACGAGGGCGATGCCTACCGGAAGAGCACCGAGTATCACGTGATGTGGCGTGTGGCATTCCAGCCCGGCGAGGTCAAGGTTGTGGCTCGCAAGGATGGCAAGGAGATAGCCTCCCAGACCATCAAGACCGCTGGAGCTCCTCACCATCTGGTATTGAAGGAGACCTATCAAGGCACCTTGGCTCACGGCGCTGCCGAGCCTACCACCTTCGTAGAGGTCAATGTAGTGGATAAGGATGGCAATCTCTGTCCGAACGCAACGAATCAAGTATTCTTCTCGGTAGAGAAGTCGCCATCAGCTGCTTCAGCCCCAGTCATCCTAGGCACCGACAATGGTTGCCAGACCAGTCTGGAGCGTTTCACCGACCCTCATCGCAAGGCATTCTTCGGCAAATGTGTGGTGGTCATCAAAGGCAAGGGCACCCTCAAGGCTCAAGCCGTGGACCTCACATCTGCCTCACTCGATTTGTAATCCATTCTTATAAAATCTCAGTTTCGATTGTCCCCGAAACTGAGATTTTTTGGTTCATTTAAGTCCATTTTTTGATTTGAACCATTATGAACGAATATTTTTTTTGAAAAAACTTGGTGGTTTCGAAATAAAAGCGTATCTTTGCAAATCAAGTATGAATACTTTAAAACAACAGCTAATGGATCATTCTAGGGACGGAAACGAAAACAATGAAAATGGGGGGGGGTAAAAAAGATATGATAATGAGCGCAAACTATAGAGGAAACAACCTCGTGAGACGATTGGTGATAGTTGCTGATTTCGTCATTTTAAATTTGGTGCTGTTTGCTTATATGAAGTGGGGTAGACAGTTGGTACCAGACTACTTCGATCAGGCTACAAAGATTACATTCTTTGCAGCCAATGCAGCATTGTTTCTTGGCGAATACTTCCATTCTACTATTATTCACCTGCGTCGCATCGGCTTTTTGATGGTGATGAAGCGAACGTTTTATCTTGCAGCTACCTCTACATTGTGCTTGTTTGTATTCTTGCGATTACTCAGCAATGGGGGCAAGATGTTCTCGTTTGCGCTTATCTTTGGAGCATCTTTCTATTTGGTGCTCATCGTGGCTCGACTTTGTGAACTCAATCTATTGAGATATTATCGCACAAAGGGATATAATAGTCGTTCCGTGCTCTTTGTGGGTAATGATCCAGCTGTTGTTGAGATGTATGATACGATGACAGAAGATCCCTCTGCTGGATATCATGTGTTGGGTTATTATGCCGATGAGGATATACCAAAGGCTCCTGAAGGATTGGTGAGAAAGGGCAATATTGCGCAACTTAACCAGTTGATGGCGGATTCTATGAATAATGCCATCAATGGTGAGCCAAACAAAATGCAAGAGATATTCTGTAGCCTCTCGCATGATGACTCCGACGAAATAGTGAAGATTATGCATTTCTGTAACAAGAATGTGATCCACTTTTTCTATTTGCCACGTCTCTTTGGTGAATATCAGCTGCATTTGGATGCTCGCAACTTCATGGGCAAGACAATATATACTGACCATTTGGAGCCACTTGCCAGTGCATCAAATCGTGCTGCCAAGCGTGCTTTCGATATAGTGGTGAGTGGATTGGTATGCCTCTGCATGCTGCCTTTCATCCCGATTATTGCCTTGATCATCAAGATCCAGAGCCCTGGACCTATCTTCTTCAAGCAGGCAAGAACGGGTTTGAATGGTGATACCTTTATGTGCTTCAAGTTCCGCTCCATGCATGTCAACAAAGATGCAGACATGGCACAGGCCACCAAGAACGACCCTAGAAAGTTTGCCTTTGGCAATTTTATGCGTAAGACGAATATCGATGAGTTCCCTCAGTTTATCAATGTGTTGAAGGGCGATATGAGCATCGTAGGTCCTCGTCCGCACATGTTGCATCATACCGAGGTATACGGCTCTCTTATTGATAAATATATGGTTCGCCATTTCTCTAAACCAGGTATCACGGGGTGGGCCCAGGTTACGGGCTATCGTGGCGAAACGAAGGAACTTTGGCAGATGGAGGAACGTATCAAGAGAGACATCTGGTATATCGAAAACTGGTCGTTTTGGCTTGATCTCAAGATTATCCTCTTGACGGCTAAGAGCATCATCTTGCCAGATAAGAATGCATACTAGGATATATCTCGATAAAATAAAGTTCTAGTAACGAAAATAAAACTTTTCCCTAAGTAAAGTAATGCAGACAATACACAATCCATTACAAGATAGAATAGTAGACTACAACTGGTTTTTGGTGCGTACTCAGCCTAACCAAGAGGCTAGGCTCGAGGACGCTATTCGTGAATACCAGCAGTTCAACAAGAATATTTTGGAAGTGTATTGCCCTCGCAACACCACGGTCCGTATCAGAAAGCGCAGCCAGGATGTCAAGGTTCCTTTCTATACGGGCTATATCTTCGTTTACGCCACTTTCCAGGCGCTTAGCGAGTTTATCAATCAGGAATATCCCGAAGCCTCCATCCAGTTTTCTCGCAAGAAGATGGATGATGGCGATGATAGCATTCGTTCCCTCTGTCTCACAGTGCCTGAAAAACAGATGGCTATTTTCCGTGATTTCATAGATAGTTACCACGACCAGATGGTGCTTCTCGACCGCCCCTATACCGACTATGCCTTCTCTCCCAAGAAGGGGGAGTATAATGAAGTGGTCAAGATAGTGGAAGGTCCATTTGCTGGCAGAACTGGTTTCGTGGCTCGTTTTGATGGTGACAAGCGTTTGGTGTTCAATCTCTTTGATTATGAGAAAGATTCCGTTATTCCTGTCACGATCTCCATTCCTAATCTTTGGGCGTTCCAGTTGGTGCGCCTCACCAATATCAAGGACCATAGGGTGGGAGATGCCACCCAGCGCGACCGTGCCATCGACCGCATCCTGGGCACCATCCAGGCATGTGGCTATGGGGATGAGGCGCTCGTTATGCTCGATGATATGGTAACCTTGCTCTGCAATGAGGTTACCTGGAGCGGCTTGTGCAAGTTTCTCCGAGCCCGGCAGATGAATGCCCTTGCCAATGCCTTTGCTGGGTTTAGCAAGGAGGATGTAGCGCTCATCTTTTCGCTCATTAGATATGAGAGGGAGAATCCCGGTACAGTTCATCATACCTGGCGTCGCAACTTCATTCGTCCTTTCTTGACCCCAACTTCCGGTTTTGAAGGTGTATCAAATATCTTGACAGATAAGACCACCCGTCTTTCTCGTCAAGAGCTTTATGCTGCCCTCACGCATACGACGTCAACCGACTATGCCGCCCTTTCTGGTAGCTCTGTAGAGGAGAACGTTATCAAGAATGAAAGCTATGATGAGATTATCCGCAAGGTCAGTGTTCGTGAGACTTTCTATGATGCCGACCAACAAAAGGAGATTCCTTCCACTACCACCTATTATGCCCACATTGGCAAGATGACCGATGCGGAAGGCAATGTCGTACTCTTTGCCAACTGGGATAAATTCTTGCGAGAATATTTCTTGACAGATGAGAAGGCAAATGCCAAGTTGGTGGCAGGTATGTCCCATCAGCAGAGAAGCAAGAAGAGCAATCGTGTGGTAGGCGAGAAACTCCTGGAATCATTCCGCAATTACGTACCTACGCTCTATATGATATTGCGCAATGAGGAGCATCCCGTCAAGGCGGTAGAGAACCTCTCTGTAGGTAATCATCTACTCAATGCCTTCGCCATCACCCTCTCCCCCGACGTCACCGGCGAGATCCTGGAGTCGCGCATTCAGGAAGCCGAGCAAACTCTCATCACCACGCTAGTCCGCATCTGCGAGGAGATCACCTCCTCAGCCCATCTAGCCATCTGGCGCCGCTACCTCTCCACCGTCTGGCTCCATGTTTAGGCATAAGGCACTCGCAGATGATGCGTAAAATAATCGCAATTCTATTGAAGGTGGGGCACGTAGACTCTATGCCTTTTGCACTTTGAAAAAGGCAAAACTCATGGTCCAAATAAGTCCATTTCCAAGTTTCGAACAAAAAACTTCCCCAAAAGTTTCTTCGTTCCCAAAAAAAGCATTACCTTTGCATAAGCAAAGCTGCACTCGGCAATTTGAAAGCAAGTTTTCATTGCGCTCGTTTGCATTTACTTTGCACCCTATAACATATAAAACATTTGTGGTATGAAAAAGAAAAATATCCAGAACCTCTATCAGGCTCGCCCAAATGTCATAAAAGCGACAGGCATTCAGCGCTAAGGATTCTTCATGATGCTGTCGTTGCCCCACCAAGGCATCCCAATACCTCTTCAGCGATTGTCTGGAGGGGAACGAGAAGAACGTCCTTTTCCAAAAATCCCAACCTGTAGGCTTCGCAGTCTACAGATTGGGCAAAACACAGATGGTGTTCACCGCCTTGCTGAGAGATTGCTGCAAAATTTTCCCTCCTAAGAAACGTTAAAAGGTGAAAGAAAAACGATTAAAAACTTGGAGGTTGCAAGAAAAATGTGTATGTTTGCAATCGAATTCATTTTAAACGGTTTAAAATAGGAGAAGAATTATGAATACAATAACTGTAGATAGCAAAATATACAGAGGGGCTGAATTATATGCTAAATTACATAATATCAGTGTAGATTATCTAGTAGAGAATTTTTTGTTGACATTTCAGAAAACTTCTTTGGAGTCAGAGAGTGTAACAAAAGATACTGATGATTTTTTGGATTCTTTAGACGAAAAACTGATGAGAAAGTCTTTTGAGGCTGCTCATCAAGATTATTTGGCAGGTCGTTGTGTTCCTAATTCTCAAGTAGTGGATTATATAAAGTCGGAGTTGGGATGGAGGTAATTTGGTCGGAAATGTCTTTGCAACACCTGAAAGAAATAGCTCAATATGTTGCAGATAATTTTGGGCAGAAAACTGCGGTTGATTCTTTGCTGCGAATTCAGAAGTAGGCTAATGCTTTAGTGAAGTTTCCTGAACAAGGAGTCTTGGAGCGTAAGTATTCTACGAAAGAATACACTGTACACCATATAATTTTAGATCCTAATGTTATCTATTATTTGGTGTATCCTGACGCTATAGTTATAGGCGTTATAGTTCATAAGAGCCGTTCTCCAAAAACTGTAAACTCAATCTTGAAACGTTTCTTAGAGCATTATGAGCGTTGATCGTTTGTAAGACTACAACCAAAATCGCAAAGGTCGTAGCTTGCGCAAGTATTGTAAAGATGAGGCAGTAGATTACAACTGACTCATGGAGTTTAAAAGACATATTCCATCGTAGGAAAACTAATGAGGTTGCTAAAGAAGATCAAGCTTGATTCTTCTTATGGCTCAATGGTGCGGAAAACATAGCTTTTATGTTCTCACTTTTTGAGAGCTGCAAGTTGAATGACATTAATTTTGGCGATTATATAGAAGATATACTCACCCGACTGATGGAGGGGGAGCAAGACTTCATGTCCCTAATCCCATGTAATTATAACTCGAACAAAAAGGTGAATGTCAAGGCTGCCTGATGGGTAGCTTTGGCAATACCAATTAATAATATGCTTTTTTTTTGAAAAATGTTGGATGTGCTAACTACTGAAAATCAGTAGTTACGTTCTAACGGTGATTTACGATAATCAGCAGTGTATAAAAAATGAAAAATATACTTGGTCTCTTGAAAATCTATAGTCGTACGACTATGACCCCTATAGTTGTACAACTATAACTCCAGAGTTGTACAACTATAGAATTTTCAACTCGCAAAACTTGCGGATTATGGTCAATTGCTGCTGAAAATTGGTGGAGAAACCTGCTGACGAGATAAAAAAAGATAAGGAATAATCAAGAAAGAAGACCGAGATGCTGAACGATTTCGATTCACCATTCGATATCACCGTAGATCTCTATAAGTAATTGGGCGGAGTTGAAAAAACACCCCAAAAATTTGGTAGTTTCACAGAAAACCCTTATATTTGCACCTAAAAAAAGGAGATACAATAATGAAGACAATAGATCAGATTTTGAAAATAAAGGCAGTAGTGCTTTACATTCTGAAAGCATTCCCAGAAGGAGTTGATTATATTCATCTCTTTAAGGTTATGTATTTTGCGCAGCAAGATCAGTTAAAGGAATATGGATTGCCAATCATTTACGATACCTTTGTTGCAAGAAAACATGGTCCTGTACCTGCTTTAACCTATAAGGTGTTGCGTGGTATTGAAGGCAAGGCAGACCTTTCTTCGCCAGAATTGAAGGATTTTGCAGATTCATTGAATATAGCTATCTCTCAGGATGGTCATCAACTTGTTCTAGCTTCCAAGAATACGGAATGCGATATGGATGAACTGTCTGTAGCTGATGTGAAGATGTTGAATAAATGGATTGAAAAGTGCAAGGATGTAGAATCCTTTGACCTATCTGATAAGTCCCATGAAGACAGAGCTTGGAAACGTGCAAAACGTCAGGCGGACAAGACAGGTGAGGACTCCAAGATAACCATGTATGATATGGCAGCTGCGGCAGGAGCAAGCAAAGACATGCTATGCGTAATTCGTGACCGCCAATCAGTTCAAAAAGCATTATCATGGATTTAAGGGAGTTGCAGAAATCCTATCTTGATAATCTTCGTAAGGTTACCGAAGATAAATTAGAAATAGGTTCGTTGGTACGAACAGTTATTTCAATAGAAGAAGGCTTGGCCTTCAAGGATGGAAGGAAGCAGAAACCAAAGAAGTTAGTTCCATTTTGGAACATACTGCCTCTGATGGGCACCTCCCCTGAGGTAATCCTCTCAAAAGTAGTATAAAAATAATATTCCTCATTTGAGCGACGACAAGTGCAGAGCGATACTGCAATGAGGAACAAATATAACATTTTTCAAAAAACTGATAGGTGTAACTACTTGTAATATAGTAGGGATGCTGTATTGATGATATACAGAAATGATGTGAATAAACAAAGAAAAAATCCCAACCCATAAGCTTTTTAGAACTTACAAGTTGGGATGATTTTGAACACGAATCTCTCGAATAGCACGAATATCCGGGAACTGTTCGGGTTTTCTAGAGATGGAAGTCGATTTCCTTCAGCCATTCCTTGACATCGAAGCAAGGACAGCTCTTGCGAACCCAGGGGAGGTCACGATGACCTAGAATCTCGGCACCGGGATAGTCGAGGGCGAGACTGTAGAGGAGGTCTTCCAGAGATGCTTTCTGGGCTGGAGTGCGAGTATCGGCAGGCTTGCCTTTCTCGTCAAGACCACCCTCGTAGCAGATTCCAATGCTATGGGCGTTGTAGTGGCGGGCGTGAGCACCCTCCTCGGTTTCTGGACGGCAGGGATAGACCACGCCATCCTTCGTAATGTAATAGTGGTAACCGATGCTCTTGAAGCCTCTTGCCTTGTGGCAGGCTTCCAATGCTTCTACTGGGAAGTCCTGGTTAATACGTGTGGCACTGCAATGTACCACAATCAGATCGATTTTTCTTTGATTCTTCATTGGATTCTATGGATTTTAAAGAGTTAATGTTTGTCTCCCACAGATTGCACAGATTTTCACAGATTATTGACTCCTTCGGAGTTTTTCCATTGAGGTTTGGTGATAACTGTTGCTTGCAACAAGATTATCTGTGTAAATCTGTGAGATTTGTGGGAGAACTAAAATATCACTTGCAGCTCTGCACACAGAAGGAGCTGAGGACTGCGGTGAGGACGGTGATGACGAAGTTGATGACTTTCTGGATTGTTTCCTTTTTCATTTTTGTTAGTGATTAATGATTAGTGTTTAATTTTCCCACAGATTACACAGATTTTCACGGATTATTGACTCCTTCGGAGTTTTTTGCAGTGAGACCTGATGAGTATAAGACCGTTGCTTGCAACGAAGAATTATCTGTGCAAATCTGTGAAATCTGTGGGAGACAAAAGAGAAGAAGCGGGCAGGATGAGCAAGCATCCGTTCAGGGCGATGATTTGACAATGTTGAATTTCATTCCTGATGTGCCCTCGGATTGCTCCGGACTGCATCCTGCCGATGCGCTTTCTCTTGTTTCAGATGCCGGGAGGCTAGGACTACTACAAGCCTACATTTCCGCCTTCAGTGGTTCCGCTACCGCCCTGCTCGGTGTTGCCACCTCCTGGGGTCTCGCTACCACCCTGACCGGTGTTGTCACCTCCAGTGGTATCCTTCCCGGTATCCGGGGTGGTGCCATCCCCCAACAGAGCAGTGGCCTTCTTCAGCGTGGCTTCGAGGTTGATGGTCTTGGCGCTGAACTCACCGGTGCCACGAGCACGGAGACGGAAACCGTCGATGTTCTTGGCGATGGTGAACTCCTTCTCTGAGGCGGCTCCCTCCTTGTTGCGGATGCCGATGGAGAAGATGGCGAGGTCGTCAATCTTCACTGCGATACCCTGCAAGGTGAGTTCCTTGATGCACGATACCATATCGGTAATCATGCCCTTGATGGCTCCCTTTGAGAAAGGAGTGTTGTGGCTAGCCATGTGTTCGGCCAGGCCGTCGATGTCTACCGTCTGAGTGATGACTGGATAGGCGTAGTACTTGCCGTATGCCTCTGGCATCTTGGCGTTCTGATTTAGTTTTAGTACGTAAAGCAACATAGTTTTTAAGTGTTAATGGTTAATGTTCCTCTTTCTGAATCACAATGCAAAGATACAACATTTCTCATTCCCAACTCACCGATGCTCATCGTTGCTCACCGATACTCACCGATTATCACTGATAAATATCAGGGTTCTCCCAAATGGAAGAAAATATAGGATACTTGCAGAGGATTGAACTCCTTGCAGCTCTTGTTGTATCCACTCTTCTTGAGCTGCTCATAGAGCTGGGTGCATCTTACTATCCATCTCATCAGATGGGCTCTTGCCACGTCCGGGTCGGAATCCGGAAAATAGAGCAGGGCTAACTCCTGCTTGGTGTAACTTCGTAAATCCATTGACGTTGTTTAAATGTTGAATGTTATCTATTAGAGTTATGATACGTAACTATGATACTTAGCCATCGTAACCATGATACTTATGGACTGTAACCAAGATACTTAGTCCTCCACGGTATCGTTAGGATCGATGAAGGCATCGTTGTTGATTTCGCTACCTTCCTTCTCGATCACCGCCCAGCCGTTGCCGTTCTTCTTGTGAATCTTCTTGAATCCAAGACGCTTCATCACGTTACCGATGTTCTGGTTGTTCAGGTTCTGGCGAAGGGCAGGGTTCACACCTATCCTCTCCAGTATCTCAGCACTGTAGCGGAACTTGATGAACTGTAGCGGTGTATCTGGATCCGGCACCCGGTAGTAACGGAGTATCTGCTCCTCGGCATAGTTGGCTACCATGAAGAGGCGGTTGTGGCAGCGCATCAGCTCGATGTCGTCCCTCGTCAACCAGTATGTCCACTCCAGGGGCTCGCCCTTAGGATGGCTCATCACCTCCTGACCCAGTGCCACTGCCTCGGCAAACACGTGGTCGTAGTCTATCGGGTGGTCTATCGGACTCTCGATGCTCTTTACCAGCCAAGGACAGTAGCGGCGGTTCTCCTCGTCGGTGATGAACTGCTGGTTGTTGGTGGTGCCGCAGAGCGATCCGCGGTGGGGCATCTCCGAACGGTACTTGTCGTAAGGCCGGCGGATGGAGAATGTCACCTTGGTCATGTTGCTCTTGAAGGCGCTCAGGTTCTTGCCGAATACCATCTCAAACTCGTCGAGACAGAGCAGAGCCTTGCTGCTGAAAGCCTCCATGAAGTCCTTGTCGGTATAGGCTCCCGTCGAGTCGTTGAGGAAGTACTGGCGCAACTGTGGGGGCAACAGCATGTGGAAGAACGTGGTCTTGAAGATGCCGCCCTTGCCCACGAAGATGAGTATCATCTGGTTCACCACCTTCAGCGTTACCCACGCCACTACCATCGCCACCAGCCACTTCTTGAAGAAATAGCGGAAGAGGCTCTGCGTATGCTCGTAGTCGGGCAGGTTCTCCACCTCGATGCGGTCGGCGAGCTGGTCGATGTAGTCGGGATCCTCTCCCCTCTTCCATTTCGGCAGACTGCGCAGGTAATCGTCCAAGGGGTCGAACGGCTCGCTGAAGTCGCTGTTGATGATGTTGTGCAAGGTCTTCTCCGGGAGATGCAGTCCCGACTCGTCCATCTCACTCCAGATGGAGTTCTCGATGTTGTCATCGATGCGGACCCAGTCAGGATACTTGCCGTCTAAAACGATGCGGCTCTCCACCTCGTAAAATCCCGTCAGCTCGTTTCGGCGGAACAGATAGTGGGTGAGTAGCCACTGCTTGATGCTCCTTACCGATGGCTTGCCGCTGCGGCCCTCGCCCTGGCGATAGAAGTGCCAGATGCCAAACTTATGCAGATGCTTGTAGCGAGACTTGACGACGGAAGCCGTATCTTCGTAGCTGGGGCCAAACTCACGGTCGGCGTAGGACCGGGCTTCTTCCAGCGGGATGCCATAGTAGATGCAGATGTCGGCAAAGTGCCATACATACTCGTTGTGATGCTCAGGCTCGAATCGGTAGCCCCACAGGTCGAGCAGTTCCTTGATGTGGGAAGCCGCCTCCTCGATGGTAGGTGCGCCCTTTTCGCTTGACTTCGCCTCCTTTTTCGCCTTGATGGTTCGCTTGCCGCCCTTGGCGTTTCGCCTGGCAGAATACTTCGCCTGCAACGCCTTCTTCGTGTAGAGGGGCTTCAGGTCCTTCGGTCCCAAGGCAAAAGGCTCGGCATCCCAACGGAAATAGGCATCCGGGTCGTAGGCAAGACCGGCGCATCGGGTGATGTCGACACACTGCTTGTCGGGAGCCATACCCAGGAGCTGGGTGTAGTAAGCCATCGCCTTCTGCAGCACGGCATCGAAGAGTTCGAGCACGCTGATGTCGTCGTCATCCACAGGACGGTAGGCACAGAACACTCTGAATCCCCTGCCGCTCACGGTGATATACTCTACCATCGTATGACTGTCGCTTCTCACCAGTTGGATAAGCTGCTCCATATCTTCCTTCTTCACATGGTCGAAGTCGAGCTGGAACATGTAGGTAGGTTTGAGGAAGTTGGCAAGTTGCCTGCCGTAGCCGTCCATGAGTGCCGAAACCGTGATGGCAGGCATCTCAGGCTTGTACTGGTCGGCAAACTGCTTGCTGATGGCGAGACGCTTGCGGTAAGTCTCGGTCATCATTCGAAGCTCAGGGCTAGAGGTAATCACGCTCTTGAGATACAACCAGTCGGCGAGTGGATGGCTCTCCGAAGATTTGATACAAGGGAAGTACGATGGCATCGTAGCTGTCCCATTCATGCTGTTGTTGTTTTGGTCTTTTTTCATTTTGTTTAAAAATTGCAGTTGTTAATATTCTATTTTGTTGTTTGCAACGTACTCTACGAAAGAGTGTGGGTGAACACTTGGCGATGAAGTTGGTGAAGGGTGAACCCCGATGCCAACCTTTAGCGTTAATAATGTGTTAAAAACACTATATAACCCATTATAATAGAGACTCTTATATTTCTAGCATGCGCTGTATATACAAAGTTCTTTTTACTAGGGTTCACCCCTGAGCCGAAAAGGTGAATGCTTGGGGCAAGTGTTCACCCCGCTGTTCACCAATCGGTAACTTAAGATTGCTTCAGCTCTCGTTCTTGAAAGCTGCTGCGAATTTAAGAAAAAAGGTTGAGACCGCCAAGAATCCTGTACCTACATATACAGGTACAAAAATGCGGTAATTTACGATAGCTTAACAGAAAAGATTAGAATTTTTAAATATATTAAGAAATGAAACGATTTACAAAAACACAAAAGGCACTGGGCGCTTTGACGGATACCATCCTCGGCGGCAGTAGCAATGTGGTACGCACCTTAAAGGTGGCTGGCCACATGAATGAGGATTCAGTCAAGCATGTCTAAGAGGGTTATGCCAGTCATACCCAGTCCTACTGCCTGCTTCGTTCTTCGCTGAAGAAGCATCACTGCACCAAAGACCAGGTGATGCAGATAATGGACTATCTTGACAACATGGAAGAGGAGTATCACAAGGTCTATCCCGACGATCCCTGCCCGATGGAAGGCGGCTACAAGGCAAGCTTCGAAAGGTTTGTGATAGAATCCTTGAGAGCAGAGTGAGATTGAATGGAGGGTTTGCTCGCTCACAGATGGCAGCTGGCTACTGTTACTGCTGGGCATAAATTCAAATGATTTATTCTTAAAAGATAATAAAAAAGCATTCATTTTATGGCTTAACGTACCTAAAGTGACCGCTTACAATCTTTCGAGACTAAGCAACTTATTCGTGTAATTCGTGCAATTCGTGTTCCGAAAAAAAATACGTAATTCGCGTGCAGAGAAATATCTATTGCTGTGAGGCATAGTGACTACCGTTGCTTGCAACGAAGAAATCTGTGTAAATCTGTGAGATCTGTGGGACATTAGAATAACCTCCTCATTCGAGTGACGACAAGGGCAGAGCGATACTGCGGTGGGGAACAAAAATATAAAATCATGAAATCCTTTTTATCAATCAAACCAGGAGCAACCTTTTTCTTAGGTAGCTCCCAGACCCTCGTCTATCATAAAGATAGCATTGTCAAGTTAACAGAGAAGAGCCTCAAGCTCTATACCGAGATCTCCAAGAACTGTCCTCTGAAACTCTGGAAAGACCGCCTGGTAGCCGTTTGGGGTGAAGAAACAAAATAGAAAGCGGATTTCAGAAAATGAAGTACATTCTTCGTACGAAGATTCAGTATGTAAGGACTCCTTACATACTGTCGCTAATATACGTTGATTTTAGAAAATAACACTATTATGGCAGATAAAGAATTTTTAGAGCGAATGCTCTCGATGCTCCCAGAGGAGTTTCAAGACATTTACGATGATACGATTCCAGAGGCAAAGGAGATACGCAAGAAGATGGGAAAGAAGGTTTCTTCCGTCAAGTCCTATTCCTGCGCTATGCCGATGTTTGAAGACATTCGTAAGCTCAACTACAAAAGGCAAGCCCAGGTCTGCAAGACCTTTCACCAATACTTAAAGAAGCATCCCAATGTGGTATCCTTCTTTCTCGATCGTTTTGAGGAAACCTATTCCCGAATCGATATGAAAGACCTTGAAAAGTCCATTGAATGGATAGGCTATGCCGTTAATGATATGGACAACACCATTTCTGAGATAGATTACAACGACCCCATGACTTTCTTCGATATAGAGAAGGTCATGGGAAAAGTAATCAGTAAAGAGCTGAAGTGTAATTCTCTAAAATAAGAATAGAATGTCGTGATACAAAATAGCTTTTTTCAAAAAACGAATAGATGTAACTACTTGTGATATAGTAGAGACGCAGTATTGGTGAAATACATTGAGTTGAAAAAACTCCTCCAAAAATTTGGTAGTTTCACAGAAAAAGCCTATATTTGCACAAAAAACAGAGAAATGGGGTATAAACTTCATTAAAACCAATAAAATTACGCTGTTATGATTAGTAAGAATGTACAAAATATGATTCCAAAGATAAAAGATTTCTTTGGTAGCCAGCCAATAACAAAGGCTTGGCTCTTTGGTTCATGCTCACGAGGAGAAGAAACTACTGATAGTGACATAGACATTCTTGTAGAGTATGATCGTCAGCATAATCGAATTTCTCTGATGAAAATAGCAGGTATTATGTTGAATTTGGAAGACTTGCTTCATCGCAAGGTGGATATAGTAGAGGCTAATCGTCTCCTCCCTTTTGCTCAAGAAACAGCCAACCAAGATAAATTCTTGATTTATGAGAGAAAAAGTTAGAGATAGGGGAAGGTTAGAGCATATTCTTGAAGCGATAGAAAGTATAGAGGAGTTTCATGCTCAATATACTTTTGAAGATATCAAGAAGAATAAGCTCATCTTTTATGGCTTTACCAAATTGGTGGAAGTAATAGGCGAGGCTGTCTATATGTTTTCAACAGAATTTCGTGATTCTCATTCTGATGTAAATTGGCGTCAGATAGAACGGATGCGACATGTCCTTATGAACATAGAAGAAAAAAAAGCAGATTTTATGCGTCGCTTCAAGGCTTCTAGGGAGCGAAAGGCAGAATACATAGCACAAATGGAAAAGTGTATGCGTGATGCTTATCGCCGCAGAACCGGTAAGGAAGCAGAATCTTTTTGTGTGTTGTAATGTTTAGCCATAAGTCAAGTATAGGTTAATAAATGCATTTTTTCTCTTAATTCCTTGGTGATTACGAAATTAAATCGTACTTTTGTCGCTATATTAGCAATAAAAATGTATGATTATGGCAAACGAAAATAACAATATACAGGCTACTACTGATGATTCTCAGATAGTGCTCTATCAACCAGATGAAAGCATTTCTCTTCAAGTAAAAATAGAAGAAGATACGGTATGGCTTACGCAAGCTCAAATGGTTGAACTTTTTGGTTCTAGTAAAGCTAATATTAGTGAGCACATTACTAATATTTATCAGCAAGGAGAATTGATGCAGTCGGCAACTGTTCGGAAATTCCGAACAGTTAGAAAAGAAGGCAATCGTATGGTTACACGTAATATGGATTACTATAATCTTGATATGATTATATCAGTCGGCTTTCGTGTAAATAGTCATCAAGGTATTGAGTCCCATGATCGCTGGCTTATTATAGATGATAGCCTCTATCATTGTGGTCATTCATTAAATGCCAATGGCGGTCATAAGATTTCTGCCATAACCCTGATGGACACCTCTCCAGAGGTAATCCTCTCAAAAGTAGAATAAAAATAATATTCCTCATTCGAATGGCGACAAGTGCAGAGCGATACTGCAATGAGGAACAATTCAGGCGGTCCCATCCCGCAAAACATGGCGAGGGCTTTGATGCCCCGCCAACCTTAGAGCGTAGCGGTTCTGAGCACCGGAGGGCGGTTACATCCTCTCGTCCCTGAGGGAAGAGAGGCTTGGTGAGAAAGGTGGAGCCTTCTTTAATGGTAAAGAAGGACGGGATGATTTTAGAAAATCTTATCATATCCCTAATCCCATGTAATTATAAATCGAACAAAAAGGTGAATGTCAAGGCTGCCTAATTGGCAGCTCTGGCAATACCAATTAATAACATGTTTTTTAAAAAAATGTTGGATGTGCTAACTGCTGAAATTCAGTAGTTACGTTCTAACGGTAATTTACAGTTCATTTAAAAAATATAAAATGATTTTCAACAGAGTTAAACTGTTAATGCTGTTGTTGATAACAGCGATGGCTGCAAATGCGGAGGAGAGCTTGAAGGAGTCTCCTTTCTCTGCGAGTTTGGAATTGTCCACAAAGTATATGTGGCGTGGTATTGAATACGGAACAGCCCCTACGGTATTTCCAATGATTGGCTATAATACGCATGGATTCAATGCATTCGCTATGGGAGGTTATGCCATTGATGGTAGTCATCAGGAAGTCGATTTAGGTGTATCTTATACTGCCAGTGAGTTTACTGTTGGTGTTTCTGATTACTATTATCCTTCTTCCGTTGGTGAAAAAGACCAGTACTTCAAGTTGAGCAATCGTGAGACGGGACATTGGGTAGAGGCGTACGCCACATGGGCAGGAACTAAGGTTCCTTTGTGGGTAACAGTATCTACCTATATTTATGGAGCAGACAAAAACGCAGATGGTAAGCAGATGTATTCTTCGTATGCAGAGGTTGGTTACACCCATTCCTTTACGGAAGACAATAATATCGCTTTATGTGTAGGAGCCAATTTGAATAAGGGTTTTTATACAAACAATCAAAGTGGATTCAATGTGGTAAATATCAATGCCAAATATAGCACGGCATTCAAGTTTGGTAACTTCAAGCTACCAGTCGGTGCCAGTTATGTACTGAATCCTTATAATAATAAATCATTCTTTACGATGTCACTTTATTTTGGACTCTAATGAAAACAGCGGTTATTTTATCGGCTAGGAAGGATAAGGATACAGAAATACCTTATCCTTTGAAACCTTATTACGAGAATTCTTGTTTGATAGATAGAACCATCGAGGCTTTGACAGCTCTCAACTATGACAATATTCTCTTAATAGTGGGAGGGCAAGCTCAGCTATATCAGCGATACGCATCAGAGACAGTACGTCTGGTATTGAATCCAGACTTTAAGTTTACTTCTTCAATGGGGTCGCTTGCTACGGCTGCACCTTATATCAAGGATGATTTCCTGTTGGTAGAGGGCGATACATTCTATGAATATAAGGTACTGAAAAAACTTTCTGAGACAAAAAACGAAAATTGCTTTGCCATTACAGAAGAGTCTGGTAGTGGAGACGAGGCCTTTGTTGAAACTCGCAGTGGATATATCACCAAGATAAGCAAGGATCGTCATCAGATATGTAATTTCGAGGGTGAACTATTGGGTATTGTCAAGATTTCCAAGCACTCTTTCGACAGAATGATGAACAAGTGGAAAAACAGCAATAATCCTTATCTCAACTATGAGTACTTGCTGTTTGATTCTACTGATGTTTTGGACAGACCTTATATCAAGTTTACCAATTTGATATGGGGAGATGTAGATTGTGAAGAAGATTTCAATAAGCTTCGCAACTATATCTATCCTAAGCTTCGCAGAAAGGAGAATCCGTTTGATTACGAAAACTTGATTTCATACCTAAAAGTTATTTTCCCGAACGAACAGATAGAGAATGAGGTGAAGATAAGTCAGATTGGCGGTATGTCAAACAAGAACTTTAAGGTTACTAAGGGCTTATATGAATATGTACTTCGTGTACCTGGAATTGGTGCAGAAGGTATGGTGGTGCGTAGCAATGAGGAACAAAACTCCTTGCAAGCTTGCAAGATGGGTATCAATCCTCCAATCAGATACTTCAACTCTGAGACGGGTATCAAACTTGCAGACTTTGTAAAGAACGCAGAAACATTGAATGGGGCGACCATTCAGCGACCATCAAACATGAAGAAAATAGCCAATATCTTTAGAACTTTACATCATTCTCATGTTCGCTTTGGTAATGAGTTTAATGTATTCAAGGAAATATTGAACTATGAGTATTTGCTGGAGAAAGCCGAAGGCAAAATGTATGAAGGCTATGAACCCATAAGAAAAAAGGTCTTTCAACTAGAAGATTATCTGAATCAATTGGGGGTATCAGTAAAGCCTTGTCATAATGATCTCGTAGCTGAGAATTTCTTGAAGGCTGAGGATGGAACTATCTATCTGATAGACTGGGAATATTCAGGAATGAACGATCCTATGTGGGATATAGCAGCTCTATTCTTGGAAAGTAATTTTACTGATGAAAACAAGGATTATTTTCTCAGCCATTATTTCGATGGCAATGAACCTGAGAATGCTAGAAAGAAAATATTGGTATATCAGATATTGATGGATTATCTGTGGGCTGTATGGACTTGCATCAAGGAAGCACAGGGAGATAATTTCGGTACTTATGGTATGGATAGATATACACGAGCAATAGAAAAATTAAAGAAAATAGATTTATAGAAATGGAAAGAGAGAATTTGAAAGGTAGAATAGATTGGATTACAACATTGATTCCTTTTGTCATAGTTTTGGCAATGATGTTGGTATTTATGTTGATTCCTTCTCAGTCGAAATTATTTGTTGATACCTTGCGTGGTTTCTTTGGTGATACTATTGGTATCTATTATGTCATCCTAGGATTAGGATGTGTGTTGTTATCATTATATTTGGCTTTCAAGGACAAATATGGTCAGATTAAGTTGGGTAACATCGATAAGCCTGTTTATAGCAACTT
This sequence comes from Candidatus Segatella intestinihominis, assembly GCA_900548535.1. Taxonomy (GTDB): domain Bacteria; phylum Bacteroidota; class Bacteroidia; order Bacteroidales; family Bacteroidaceae; genus Prevotella; species Prevotella intestinihominis. Next base: position 44,179 of record URLG01000005.1, read on the forward strand.
TGCTTGGGGTACGATGATATTCACTTCAACCATGGCTGCTGATATCATGTTTTATTCATTGATAGAGTGGGCTTTGTATGGTGCAGAACCTCATGTGGCAGAACTCGGTAAGATGCAGCTTTGGGCACCGACCTTCCCGTTGTTCCATTGGGGACCTTTAGCGTGGGGATTCTATGTGGTACTTGCTATCAGTTTTGCTTTTATGATGCATGTGCGCAAACGAGAAAGACAACGCTTCTCAGAGGCAGTGCGTCCTTTGATTGGTGACAGAGTGGATGGGCCTTGGGGTAAGGTAATAGATATTGTTGCAGTCTTCGCTATGGTTTGTGCAACTGCTACAACATTCTCTTTAGCAACCCCTCTTTTGGCTTCTGCTTTGGCATCTGTGTTTGGCATTTCAACCAACGTTACGCTTACTATAGGTATCTTGCTTTTGATATGTGCTGTCTATACTATCACAGTATTGTTGGGTATGAATGGTATTTCCAAATTGGCTTCGTTCTGTTCATATATGTTCTTTGCCATCTTGTTTTATTTCTTGTTCTTGGGTGGAGAAACAAGGTATATAGTAGAGACCGGATTCCAATCTTTAGGCAACATGGTTCAGAACTTCATCGGACTTTCAACCTATATGGATCCATTGCGAGAGAACAACTTCCCACAGACATGGACTATTTACTACTGGGCTTATTGGTTGGTTTGGTGTATTGCAACCCCATTCTTTATTGCTCTTATCAGTAAGGGAAGAACCATTAAGAACCTTGTCTTTGGTACATTTGGTTGGGGATTGGCTGGAACTTACATGTCATTTATCATTTTAGGAAACTATGGATTGGCTCAACAGCTGAAGCATGGACTTGATGTTACAGGCTATATTTCAAATGGAGGTGAGATGTATCAAGCTATTTTGAAGATATTCGGTACATTACCATTGCCAGAAGTAGCATTGATATTATTGGTTATCACGATGATTGCTTTCTACAGTACAACATTGGATGGTATTACTTATGTGGCATCTTCTTATAGCTATAATCAAATCTCTGCTGATGAGGAGCCAAGCAGAAAGATTAGAGCGGTATGGAGTATCATGCTCATCTTGTTCCCTATAGGATTGTTGTTTGCCGAGAATACGCTTTATAGTTTGCAATCTGTGACAATCATAGCAGCATTCCCTGTGGGTATTCTATTGATACTGATAGTTTGGAGTTTCTTTAAAGATGTGAAGAATTATTTGAACGAAAAAAATATTTAGATATGAACGCTATAATATTGGCAGCAGGCATGGGAACACGCCTGCGCCCTTTGACAAATGACCGTCCAAAGTGTTTGGTCGAAGTAAATGGTATCCCTATGGTGGAACGCCAGATACAATTCTTGAAAGAGAAAGGTATAGATGATATTACTCTGATTTCAGGATATAAGGCAGAAGCCTTGGATTTCTTGAAAGAAAAGTATGGTGTAGATATTGTCTTTAATGATAGATACGATACCTGTAACAATATCAATTCCTTGTATATCGTTAGGGATAGATTTCATGACACATACGTGATAGAAGGCGATGTTTACATGGACAAGAATGTACTTTCATCAGAAGTAGTCCAATCTACGTATTTTGCCAAGAAGAAGAAATACGAGAATGAGTGGGGATTGGAAGTGGATAAGAACGACAAACTTGTGAAGATAAACATTGGTACCGGTAACGGATATCTGATGAGTGGAATCTCATATTGGAAGGCTGATGATTGCAAGAAAATCATCAATCACATGGAAGAGGTTTATGCCACTAAGGATTACATCAATCTCTATTGGGATAATATGGTGTTGGACATTTATCCAAAACTTGATGTTAAGGTGAAGGAGATAGAGGGTATATATGAGATAGATACTCCTGAGGAGTTGAATGAAGTAGAAAATGTTGTAAAATAAAAAAATAATATTATATGATTGGGTTAAGTGGAACACAGTTATCATTAACTGAACGAAAAGCGATTTTTTATGATATATTAAAAGAAATGGATAAGGCTTGTAAGGAAAGAGGTCTCAAGTATTTCTTGTCTTACGGAACATTGTTGGGCGCAATACGCCATAAAGGCTTTATTCCATGGGATGATGATATGGATATAATGATGCCGTATCAGGATTTTTTGAAGTTGGCTAATAGTTATCATTCAGAAAGATATTCAATAGTATGGTGTGGAAATAACAAAGAAACTCCATTTGCTTTTGCTCGTATGTATGACAATCGTACTTATGATAAGATTGGAAAATTCCATGGATTAGGTATTGGAGTGGATTTATATTTGATAATGGGAGTTCCAGATTCAAAGGCTGCACAGGAGAAATTGATTAAAAAGTTGAATAGAGTAATATCTATACGTATATTCTTGATGCGTTTACGTTCTTTTTTGGCTCACCGTAACTTATGGCCTTTTAAAAATCTTGATTTCAGATTATTGAATAAAGCGTGTATCAAGGAAGTTAAATTATTCGAACCTGATTATACAAAGGTAAAATTTGCGCATATTTTGGCAGGAGAAACTCAACTAGTAGAAAGTAAATTTTTGATAGATACTATAAATGTACCTTTTGAGGACGGTATGTTTTCTGTGCCTAGAGATTATGACAAATTGCTAAGACATTGGTATGGTAATTATATGCAACTTCCACCAGAGGAAAAACGTGTACCTTATCATGGTGGATTGATGTATTGGAAGTAGAAGCGAACTATGGCATCAGAAAAAAAACAAATATTGGGTGGTATGTTTTGGAAAATGGGAGAGAGAGTATCTTCACAGGGTGTTACTTTTTTGATTTCCATTATCTTAGCTCGCCTTTTATCACCATCAGAGTATGGCGTTATAGCATTGGTAAATATATTCATAGTCCTTGCAAATATTTTTGTTACTAATGGATTTAGTGCTTCTTTGATACAAAATAAGGATGCAGATGCTCTTGATTTTTCCACTAATTTATATTGTAGTTTGGGAGTATCTTGTATACTCTATACTATTATTTATTTTTCGTCTCCATTTATAGCGAAATTTTATGGAATACCTGAGCTTACTCTTATAACTAGAGTTTATTCTTTATCTATATTTCTTTATTCATTTAATAGCATTCAACAGGCTTGGGTTTCTAGGCATCTTGTGTTCAAGAAGTTTTTTTATGCTACATTTAGTGCATCTGTTGGTTCAGGAGTAATTGGTATAGTACTTGCATATAATGGATATGGTGTGTGGGCTTTAGTTTACCAATATTTATCTAACATTTTGATAAGCATGTTGGTTCTAAAGTTTATTGTGCCTTGGAAGCCTGAGATGATTTTTTCATGGGAAAGGGCAAAGAGTATGCTTAAGTATGGGGGGCAATTGATGGCTACTGGCTTCGTCGGTAATGCTTTCAATCAATTGCGTTCTCTGCTTATAGGTAAATTTTACTCTACGGCAGATTTGGCTTTGTTTAATCGAGGTGAACAATTTCCAGGACTTATTTCAAATAATGTGAACATAACAGTTTCTTCTGTGTTATTCCCAGTTTTGGCAAATCATAGTGACGACTTGAAAAGAATAAAAGAATTGACTAGACGTTCTATTAAAACAAGCTCTTTTTTCTTGTTCTTCTTTATGACGATGTTGGCTGTTGTTGCCTATCCTCTTGTAAAAGTTTTATTGACAGATAAATGGATTCAGTGTGTTCCTTTTATGCAAATTATGTGTCTTGATGCTATGTTGGGGATTGTTTCAACCGTTAATATGCAGACATTAAAAGCTATTGGTAGAAGTGATGTTTTGTTACGCCTTGAATTGTATAAGAAACCCGTTTTTTTTCTTATGTTGATTATTTCTGTTAATATAAACGTATCGGCAATAGCTTGGTCAATGCCAATTTATACAATATATTCAAATTATATGAATATGAAGCCGAATACTAGCTTGATTGGCTATAGCATGAAGGAACAACTTAGAGATTATCTGCCAGTTGCTCTAATTGCTCTGATAGTCTTTGTTGTTTGCTATCCGCTTTCGTTATTGGCAATTAATGAATATATTCAAATCGTTTTGCAAATTATAAGTTGTAGTATTTTGTTTATTGGATTAGCTTGGGTATTTAGGCTTGATAGTTTTCATTATATTTTAGAGTTGTTTAAAGAAAAATTTAGATAAAAATAGTAATATGATGGAAGTTCTTAATAAAATTAGTAAAAAATATTCCGAAGTTGGAGCTCGCAGACTTTTTTGGGGGATATTTTATCGCATATATAATGATTTGCGTATTTTACCTATTTGGAGATTTAGAAAATACAAGAGTTCGGATATGCTTCAAGAAGATCGTAAGGAATGGTATGCTTATCAATATCTAAAAATAAAATTTAGTAGGTATCTCTATGCTTTGCCACAATACGAAGTATCCAAAGAGAGAACTAAAATTATTTGGTGGTGTTGGTTGCAAGGTTTAGATAATGCACCAAAATTATGTAAGGCCTGTTTGAACTCGATAAAGAAAACATTTCCAGATTATACAATAAAAATTATAACGGAAAAGAATATTTTAGAATATACCAATGTTCCTGACTATATAATTGATAAATATAAAAAAGGTATTATATCTAGAGCTCATTTTGCAGATATTTTTCGAACAGATTTGCTTGTCAGGTCGGGGGGGGGTATGGATAGATGCTACAGTGTTTTGTACAGATTATAGGGTAGACGTATTTGATGCAGATTTGTTCCTCTTTAAGGAATGGCCTCCAAGAGGAAATAAGGCTTGCGTTTGTAGTAATTGGTTGTTGGCATGTAAAAAAAATGAGCCAATACTAAAAACAACGTTGGAATTGTTGTATGAATATTGGAGAGTTAATAATTCTGCGGTAAACTACTTTTTCTATCATATGTTGCTGCATCTTGCTGCTGAACGTTACCAGAAAGAGTTTAAGCGTATACCTTCATTCCCAAATTCAGCTCCTCATGTATTGCAGTCCGAATTGAATGATACGTATTCTGCTGCTCGTTTTGAGCAGATAAAAGTAATCTCTGACTTTCATAAATTAACTTGGAAAAAGAGCTTCTCTAAAACGCCAAATTTTCAAAGTTTTTATGATTATATAATCTCGACTAATAAAGAAGATTTTTTAATATAATGAATATTTCAAATATAAAGAATTGCTATGGATGTGGTGTTTGTGCAACTGCATGCCCACGTAAAATTATCTCTTTGGCATTGAGTTCAGATGGCTTTTATGAGCCGTATTTAAATGATAAAGAATCTTGTATAGATTGTGGAATTTGCGTAGAAGTGTGTGCTTATTCTCACAAAGACATATCATTAACAACAAAAAATATAAAATCGTATGCTGCTTGGAGTAAAGATGTTGCTGTTCGAAAAAAATGTAGTAGCGGTGGTGTCAGTTTTGAAGTAGGAAGATTTCTGTTGGAATCAGACTATAAAGTATGTGGGGTACGCTATAATGTTGAGACAGGGCGAGCAGAACATTATATTGCGTCTACTATAGAAGAACTCATACCGTCTATTGGTTCCAAATATATTCAAAGTTATACAGTTGATGGGTTTAAATCCATTGACCGTAATCAGAAATATCTAGTGACAGGAACGCCATGTCAAATAGATTCTTTTCGTCGCTATATCCGTAGGATTAGAAGAGAGGATAATTTTGTCCTTTTGGATTTTTTCTGTCATGGTGTTCCTTCTATGTTGTTGTGGAAAAAATATGTAGTTTGGGCAGAACAGAAAGTTGGTAAACTAACTTATGTATCTTGGCGTAATAAATTTACTGGTTGGCATGATTCATGGGCTATGGCTATAGATGGTGCTGACAAAGGTGAGAATGTAGATTGGCATGATAGTTATAATTTCTTAATAAGGGAAAAAAAAGGTTGCCTAAATAGCCGACTTTCGCAGAATGATATGTTTTATCGATTTTTTCTCAGTGATAGTTGTTTGGGTAAGGCATGTTATAATGCGTGTAAATATAAAAAAGATAAGTCTGCTGCAGATATCCGTATTGGTGATTTATGGGGAAATGTATATCAAAAGAATGAAGACGGTGTAAGTGCAGTTATTGCGTTTACTGAAAAGGGAGAGGATATTTTGAAACAATGTAACTGTGAGCTTGAGCCATGCTCCATTGATGTCGTGACTGAAGGACAGATGAAAAGCAACCCTAAAAGAGGATTCTTAGGAAAACTAATTATGCTTGAGCTTAAAAAGTCAGAGCGTAGTTTACGAGTTATTTTTCTTATGCTGCGTAGTTATCAAATTATGTGTTGGATTTTTAATTCAATGAGACATCCAAATATAATCATTCAAAAATTAAAAAAATAAAGATGCTTTCATTTGTAAACATTCTTATTCTTATTGCATTTTGCTTTTTCATTATCAAATCTTTCAAGCAAAGTTTGATATTGATAACTTCTACTTTCTTCTTAATTGCACAGTGGGGAAGTGGATTCGGTGAAGTGCGTATGTTCCCTGCATTAATTTTGTTTTCTTTGGTGATTTTTTTGATTAAGATTTCTAGGCATGAGATAGTCTTAAAATATAAATACCCGAAAACTTTTCTCTTGGGATCAGTGTTTGTTGCTATATGTTATCTGATAACTGCTGTTCATGCTAAAAGAGGAGATTTGGCTACGACTATAGTCAACCTTATTTGTTATTTTGTATTCCCGTTTATGTTGTGGCATTGCTTGGATACAGAAAAGCGTTTGCGTAAATTGCTAAAATATCTTAAGGTACTCTTTTTGATCGCAGCGGTCTATACTGTTATAGAAGTGTTGTTGGGGAGTAATCCGTTAAATGTATTTGCTATAAATATGGGACTTTTAGGTGGAACTCATATGGATTCTGAGGGAGGTAGTATACGGTTCGGATTTGTTCGATGTTTTTCTATTTTCCCCTATGTGTCTGCAATGGGCTTTTGGGCTACATATTCTTTTTTGTTGTTTTATTTTAGTAAATATGTTTATAAGCAGTATAATCAAAAGAATTTGTTGTTTTTGTTGATAATGATGCCAGTATGTTCAATACTTTCTGGTACGCGTTCTGTGATATTGACTTTCTTTTTGTGCTTTGCTTTGCTTTTCTTAGACAAGAGATTATATAAATCATCTTTATTTAAGTATGTTGTCCTAGGTGTCTTTGTGGCTGCATTCTTTTTAATGCCTTTTATTAACTCCTTAATAAATAGTATTGTAGATACACAGTCTGTTGGTGGAAGTAGCCAAGAACTACGCCTTAATCAATTGGAAATAGCATATATGTATATGCAACAATCTCCGATTTGGGGCAATGGGCGGCTTTATACATGGAATTATGCAATACCCAATACGCCCGCTTTGATGGGAGCGGAATCTATTTGGTTTCAGTTAATGATAGATTATGGCAGTATGGGGTGTTTGTCATTTATAGTTCTTTTACTATGTGTAGGTTATGAATTACAAAAGAGAGATCGCTTCTTGTTGCTGTTTCCTTTAGCTTTCTTGGTGTCTAAATCTTTAAGTGCCATAATTGGTGTTGATTTTAATGCCTTATTGGTGTTCTCTTTAATTTTGATAAAAATGAATCAGTACTCTATAAATATTAGTAAACTATGAAAAAGGTTGGATTGTTAACAATGCATAGAGTTTTTAATTATGGCTCTATATTGCAAGCTTATGCTACACAAACCATAATAGAATCACTTGGCTTTATCTGTGATGTGATAGATTATCAATATCCTAACAAAATCCACAAGTGTGGTAAATTTGATATTCATCAATTTATAGGTTTCCTGTTGCAGCTAAAACAGGGGTTCCCAGAATTAAGACGTAGGAAGAAATTTAGACGCTTTTACAAAAAGTATTTTCATCTGACCCAATATTATCCTACTAAGGAAAGCCTTGAACGTAACCCTCCGCTTGAGGATGTTTATATAGTTGGTAGTGATCAAACATGGAATACAAGACATATAAAGGATGATTCTACTTTCTTGTTATCTTTCGTTCCTGAAGGTAAAAGAAAGTTGTCTTTTTCTTGTAGTGCTGCAAGGCTTAGTTATTCATCCGATTTCTCTTCTATGTTTAAAAAATATGTAAGTGAATTTAGTGCCATTTCTGTTCGAGAAAAAAATACACAGAGTATGGTGCAGAAATTGTTGAATAGAAAAGTGCCAGTAACTTTAGACCCTACTTTGATGTTAAATCAAAGTGCTTGGGAAAAAATGGTTTCAAACGCTAGTCTGCATATTAGTGAACCTTATATTTTAGTATATGTTTTAAAGTATTCATTTAATCCTTATCCTTTGGTGACGAAAATAATTAGGCAAATATATCAACAAACTAGGTTGCATGTGGTTTGTATAAGATATTCTGCTAGAGAAAAGTTAGGAATAAGTGATGCTACATATTATAATGAATCCATATCACCAGAGGATTTCGTTTATTTATTTAAAAATGCTTCATATGTGGTAACAACATCTTTTCATGGTACAGCATTTTCTGTAACATTTAATAAAAGATTCTTTTCAATTGTAAAACCAGACAGCACTGATGATAGAATTATGAGTCTTTTAAACATGTTGGGGATTCCTGAGAGAGGAATTTCTGAGGACAAAGATTTGAGCAATCATTTGGATATAGATTATACTCTAGTTAATCAGAAACTGGACGAAGAAAGAAATAAGACAATTAGTTATTTAAGAGATAATATATGAAAATATTATATTTTTTGCCCCATATAACTAACAGTGGCGGTATGGAGCGTATTGTGATGGATAAAATAAATTACTTGGTACAAGAAAAGTATCAAGTATATTTGGCTTATTTTGGAAAAGAAAATGATACTTCATTTTTCTATATTGATGAAAATGTACATAGATGTCCTATTCCGTTTAATACAAATAATTTGTCTTTCAAAAAGAGAATCCGCTATGTACTGAGCATTATTGGAAGAGTTAAACAGTTAATAGTAAATAACAGAATAGATGTAGTAGTAAATGCTAATACTCCTCTGGTAAGTTGGATACTTCCTTTTATATGTAAGAATATTCCTAAGGTGCTTGAACTTCATTTCTCTTATGAAGGACTTCGTATTATGAACAAAGAATTGTATGGAAAGAATGTTCTGAAAGCAAAGTTTAACCAAATTCTTCGGCAAGTGATTTATCCTTTATATGATAAATGTGTATTATTGACTGATGATGACAAGAAAGCTTGGAATTTGAAAAAATCAGAAGTCATTCCGAATTTTACAAACTTGGATAGTTCTTGTAAATCTAAAATGGATGGAATCAAAGCTCTGTCCGTTGGACGCCTTACTTATCAAAAAAACATGGACATCTTGATAGACGCATGGCAATGGGTTCACAAAGTAAATCCTAAATGGTTACTAGATATATGGGGAGATGGAGATGATTTGTGCTTCTTGCAAAAGAAAATAATTGAATTAGGGCTGGAGAATGTTGTCTTTTTAAGAGGAACATCACAGTGCTTGCAAAACGAATATCCAAAGTATTCTTTGTTTATATTACCCTCTAGATATGAAGGCTTTCCGTTGGTGCTTGTTGAAGCGATGCAATTCGGTTTACCATGTATTGGTTTTAAAATTCCTGGTAATACCACAGTCATTAAAAACGGTATTAATGGATATATCGTTGAAAAACGTGATGCACAGTTGTTAGGACAGACAATAAATAAAGCTATTAATTCAGAATCTGCATTAAAGGAAATGTCCCAAAATGCTTTGGAGACAATAACGAGATTTAGTAAAGAAAAAATAATGAGTCAATGGATTGATTTGTTTAATCAAGTTATCAAGAAAAAACTATGAATATATTATTTTTCTCAGGTTCCTATCTTAATTATGGAGGTATAGAGGTTGTGACGTCTGTACTTGCCAAGAAATTTGTTGAAGATGGTCACCAAGTTACCATTGCAGCATTGGAAATGCCGCATCCTGAAATAAGCTCTCAACAGATTGATGGTGTGCAATTAGTAAAACTTTCTAATCCCATTCTGGCATATAGGAATATTCGCATATTGCGAATGGTATTTCAGAAAAGAAATATTGATGTCGTAATTAATCAATGGGGAATGAATTTTATGACCACGTTGTTGTTACGTATGGCTAGAGGAGCTAGAAATGTAAAGCTCGTATCAGTGCTTCATGTCGATCCAAATAATTCTATCGTAGTTTCTAAAATTCATAACAAAATTAATCGGGCGCGTATTGATAAGAATTATATTAAAATTGCTTATAATTATGTGAAGCTTAAAGCTGTAATTTATATCTTGCAAAAAAGCTTATGTTATGTAGCTTCTCATAGTAGCCGTTTTGTCCTTTTATCCCAAGGTTTTATCAAGCCACTTGTTGAATTTGCCAAGCTTGAAAGTACTGATAACTTAGAGTGTATACCTAATCCTGTAACATTGGATAGTACATTTGAGGTAGAGCAAATAAGTCTGAAAAAGAAGCAGTTGCTGTATGTCGGGAGAATGGATTTTTCCCCAAAAAGGGTAGAACGTATAGTTCATTTGTGGGAGAACCTTAATCAGTTTTGGCTAGATTGGGAACTTGTTCTTGTTGGCGATGGTCTGCAAAAAAAGGAGCTAGAAGAATATGTAGTTTCCCATTCTATTCCACGTGTTCGTTTTGAGGGATTTAAGAAAAATCCGACAAAAAATTATGAAGAGGCTTCGATACTGTTATTAACATCAGATATGGAAGGCTTTGGGTTAGTAATAGTCGAGGGGATGACTTATGGATGTGTTCCTGTTGTATATGGTAGTTATGAAGCCGTTTATGACATTATAGAAGATGGCAAGTCTGGCTATATAACATCTATGCCATATAATAGCAAGGAAATGGAAGATAAGGTTAATGTTCTAATGCAAGATGAACAAAAAAGAAAGCAAATGGCAGCAAATGCTATAGATCAATCTAAAAAGTTTTCTTTAGGCTATGTTGCTCAAATGTGGTATAATTTATTTGAAGATGTATTAAAAAATGGAAAATAAGGCAAACTTAGCAGCACTCATCCTTACGAAGGATGAAGAAAAACATATTGCCCGTTGTATCAAGTCGTTGAAAGGTGTCTGTGAAGAAATATTCGTCATAGATTGTTTTAGTACTGACAACACTAAAAGCATTGCAGAGTCATTGGGTGCTAAGGTGTATCAGCATCCTTGGAAAAATTATGCGACCCAGTTTAACTGGGGATTGCATAATTGCCCAATTAAAGCGGATTGGATTTGGCGAATAGATGCAGACGAATATTTGGATAAAGACTTAGGTGATAATGTAAAGAAGGCAATAAGTGAGTGTGCTGAAGATGTAAATGGTATTTATGTTCGTAAGCGTATTGACTTTATGGGTAAACCATTGATGTATGGTGGGTGGTATCCAAGTTATCATCTGAAGGTGTGGCGCAGAGGTCATGGTGAATGTGAAAATCGCTGGATGGATGAGCACATTCGTATCTTTGATGGAAGGGCTATCACTGTAGAGCAAGGTGATCAGGTGGATGCAAATCTTAATGATTTGACTTGGTGGATGAATAAGCATAATGGTTATGCTACTCGTGAGATGGCTGATATGCTAATGATGGAATACGGTTTAGACGCAACTTCCCAAGAAGTTGTTCCGAAGTTCTTTGGTACGGAGGAGCAACGTAAACGTTGGCTAAAAGTGAAATATATCAAAGCTCCATTATTTATTCGCCCTTTTGTCAACTTTATGTTGCGTTATGTTTTTAAAGCAGGTTTCTTAGATGGTAAGGAAGGCTTTATCTGGCATTTCTTGCAAGGTTTTTCTTATCGTTTCCTTGTTGATGCCAAGATATTCGAACTTAAAAAAAGTTTTAAATTTAATGATGCAGAAATCAAAAACTATCTGAAAGACAAATACTTGGAAGATAGTGATGAAGAAATGGGGGGGTAATTTGGAGTAAAAAATTACCTGTTAAATCACCATTGATTTTATCTATCTGCATTGGCATAAAACAAAAAAAGTGTGTTTATGCAGCATAAAGTTTAAAGATATTGATATAAAGTTAAAGTTTCATTTTTAAATTATATAATCAATGGCAGATTTAACAGCAATAATCCTCACTATGAATGAGGAGGTAAATATTTCTAAATGTATTGACAGTATAGCATCTGTAGCCAAAAGAATAGTCGTAATCGATAGTGGAAGTACAGATAATACAGTTTCAATAGCTAAAGAGAAAGGAGCTGATGTCTATTTTAATGAATTTGTAGATTATGCAACTCAGTTTAATTGGGGGTTAGACAATACAGGTATTGAAACAATATGGGTGCTAAGAATTGATGCTGATGAAAGATTTACACCTGCTTTATGTGAAGAAGTTAATAAGGAGACCGAATGCCATCAATCGGATAATGTAAATGGAATGCTTGTAAAGCAGAAGGTTTTTTTCATAAATAGATGGTTGCTTCATGGTGAGGTATATCCTTTCCAAAAGTTATTGATATTTAAGCACGGAATAGGAAGAATAGAAAATCGAAAAATAGATGAGCATACTATTCTAACGTCTGGTTCTACAATTGAATTAAAGCACGATGCTGAGCACTATGCAATTAAAAATATTACTAATTGGATAGCTAAACATAATTGGTATTCGAGTAGAACAATGCAAGACTATTTTGAGTTTAGCGATAGCGATAGTGTGTCCACATTAGCATCTGGTAGTACAATGCAAACAAAAAGAAAGCAAAAAGCTCTCTATTATAAAGCTCCTATATTTATAAGACCATTTATCTTATTTATTTGGCGCTATATATTTAAGTTGGGATTCCTAGATGGAGCTCCAGGCTTTATTTATCACTTTATGCTCAATTTTTGGTATCGTGAACTGGTTGATGCCAAAATCTACGAGCATAAAATGCTTAATACTGAGTTTGAAAAAACCGGTGCGTTACGATAATTTTTGATATTAGATTTTATGAAAAAGATATTAGTAACAGGGGGCTCTGGTTTCATTGGAACTAACCTCATTGAGCATCTATCAAAAGATACTCAGTACGAGATTCAGAATATAGATATTGTGAAGCCAAAGATTTCGGCTCAGGATAAGTATTGGGTGCAAGTTGATTTGCGTAAACATGACGCTGTTATTGCAGCAGTGGAGGCATTTGCTCCAGATTATGTTATTCATCTTGGTGCAAGAACAGACCTCAATGGCAAAACGTTGCAGGACTATGATGCTAATATGGGTGGTGTAAGCAATCTGCTTGATGCCATAGAAGCTGCGGGTACTGTGAAGCGTGCAATCTTTGCTTCTTCCATGTATGTATGTGAGCCTGGCTATATGCCAAAGGACTTCGAGGATTATGCTCCTCACACATTGTATGGTGAGAGTAAGGTGGAGACTGAGAAGCGTATCAAGACGGCTAATCCTTCTTATACCTGGAGTATTATTCGCCCAACTTCTATTTGGGGTCCTTGGTTTGGCGAGCCTTATGATAAGTTCTTCCATATCGTTCTGAATCATATGTATTTCCATATGGGTAAACGTGCATGCCGAAAGACATACGGATATGTGGATAATGCCATCTACCAGATTATGTCTATTTTGCAGGCTGCACCAGAGAAGGTAAACAGAAATGTTTATTATCTCGGTGACTATGAGGCTTATCCTATTACAGATTGGGCAAATGAAATCGCTAAGATAGAAGGCATTCATATCCCTCATGTTCCTTATTGGTGCTTCAAGATTGTAGGATGGGTTGGTGACTTCTTAAAGAAGTTTGGTATAGCATTCCCTATGACTAGCTTCCGTCTCCATAATATGACTACAGATAATGTTCATAATCTGGAGCCTATCAAGTCTGTTGCTCCTAATTTGCCTGTATCAAGAATTGAAGGAACGAAGGTAACATTGGAGTGGATTCATAAGTATGAATAAAAATATAAATTCAGTTATGACTTTAAAAGAAGGTATTAATAAGATTTTTGATGGCAACTGTATGTTGTTTCTCGGCTCAGGTTTCTCTTTAGGTTCTATTAATGTCAATCGAGAGAATTTAGGTACAGCAGGAATGCTAAGTAACAAACTAGATTCTTTATCGGGAGGAGATAATGACGGAAATCTTGAAGATGCAGCTGATGAATTCATTGAAACTTTGGGTGAATATAAACTTGTAGATTTCTTGAAGAAAGAGTTTACTGTAAATGCTTATTCTAAAGAACAAGAGATTATAGGTAAATGTAAATGGGGCCGTATTTATACTACCAATTATGATAATACAATGGAAAAGATATATCAAGATAACGGAAGTGTTTTAACTCCTGTGACTTTGTCTTCTTCCCTTCGTGAATATCGTGATAAAAGTAATACAGTTATACATCTTAATGGTAGTGTCTCTGATTTAACTTCTAGTTCTTTAAGTGAGGAATTTAAACTCACATCTTCAAGTTATTTGACTCAATCTTTTTTAAATAGTGAATGGATTTCCTTATTCAGATATGATTTGAAGGATTGCGATGCAATATTCTTTGTAGGGTATTCTTTAGCTTATGATTTGGATATCAAGAGACTTATGTTCGAAAATCCTTCTATAAAGGACAAAACCTTCTTTATAGTAAGTGATACAGAAAAGACTTCAAGATTAAAAATAATGGAAAGGTTTGGTACTCCTATTACAATTGGAGTTGATGGATTTGCAATCGAGATTCAGAAACAAATGGCTACTTATAAACCGCCTGTAATAAAGTATGAAAAGCCCTACCTTTGTTTTGTTCGACCGAATTGTAGTAATATACGTCCAAAAATTCAAGATAATGCAATATGGGATTTGTTCTTTTGGGGAATACCACATGTCGATATTTTAAAATATTCCTACAATTTTAGTCCTGACTATTTGTATTATGTGCATAGAGATTATTTAGACAAAGCTATAGATTTGATAAATAATGGACAGCAAAATATATTGGTTCATTCTGATTTAGGAAATGGAAAAAGTCTATTTATTATTGGGCTGTCTATAGAATTGAAAAGATTGGGGTATGATGTATACTTATATGATCATTTCGATGTTTCGTTAAATAGAGAAATTGAGAGAATTTGCAAAAATGACAATAATAGAGTTGTAATTATTGTTGAAAATTATTCCAGCAATAAAGAGTTTTTTGACATATTAAAGACTTATCGTACAAATCAAATTCTCATAGTTTCGGATAGAACTGTCAATAATGATATGGGGTACGACTGGCTGGTAGACGTCGTGAAAGCTCAGTTCTATTCTATAGACCTTAATATGATGACTGATGAAGAGATTGAACAGCTCATCAGTATATTTGATGCCTATGGTCTTTGGAGTCATTTGTCTGCAAAAAACTATTTTGAAAAGAAAAATTACATTATATATACATGCAAGAGATCTTTTAGAAATTTATTATTAGGTTTATTAAACTCTCCAACGATTATTACCAGATTTAGTAGTATTATAAACAATATTAAAGACCGTAATAATTTTTATGAAGCATTAGTGTTAATCTTAGTTAGTAAAGTTTTTGATTTGAACATGGATTTAGATATGTTATCCGATGCAATTGATGATACATTGATTGGTAATCAAATGTTCAAGAGAAATCAAATAGTAAAAGAATTTATAGATTTTGATAGTTTGCAAATTAAGGTCAAGTCCTCTATATTGGCAGAAGTTATCTTGGATAAAATTGTGGATGGTGCCATAATTGAAAAAGTGATGGCTAAAACTTTTTTGAACTTTGATAAGAAGAGACACAATCTTAATTATAAGAGAGTATTGAGATCTCTTCTGTCTTATGCAAATATGCAAAGGGTCTTAAACCATAATGACCCTAAATATAAAAGTATAATCGTTGAATTCTTTGAAGAGGTAAGACAATGCGCATTCTGTCAAAATAATCCTCATTATTGGTTGCAATATGCTATAGTCAAACTTGATGATCAAGATTTTCCTTTAGCTGAAACTTTCTTCAAAAATGCATATTCTTATGCAGCAAAGAAAGATAGTTTTGATACCTATCAAATTGATAATCACTTTGCAAGATTTTTATTGGAGAATGAAATAGATTCTGGTAATGACAAAACTTGTATGGATGTGTTTTTGAAAGCTCATCGTATATTAATGGATACAAAGCATGATAAGGACACTAAGTATTATCCATTTCGTGTAGCAAGAAATTACAAACCTTTCTATAATTGTTTTTATAAGAATATGTCTCATAAAAACAAAGAGATATTTATTCATTCTTGTGAAGAAATGTTGGAAATGATAGAGCGATATTATAAAGTTGCACCGGCTTATGCTAACAGAAAAGATGTTAGAGAGGCTAAGATACAATTGGAACAAATTGTAGCATCTTCTAATTCAAATCTAAATGGATAAGTATAATGAAAGTTTCGATTATAACTAGTTGTTACAACCGTGCGAAGACAATTCGCGGTGCAGTGGAGAGTGTGTTGGCGCAGGATTATCCTGACATCGAGTATA
>URLG01000006.1 GCA_900548535.1 Candidatus Segatella intestinihominis
AATGGCAACTCCGGCAGCAGCCATATCGAGATCTATCCTTAACCCATCGTAATTATACTTTCACAAAATAGTAATTACACCATTTATATAGGGTATACATACATTATCCATCCGTGAACAGGGCATCACCATCGATGTGGCTTACCGCTATTTCGCCACACCGAAACGCAAGTTTATCGTCACAAAACAAATATGCGTTCCTACGGATTCATCTATCCACAGGAACGCATATTCTTTATGATTATCATACGAGATTATCATTCTTTATACAATTCTATATCATCATACGATATTTAAACCTTATTTCCCTCTTTTGGGAAAACCACGGTTGGCTTGAAGGTCTTAGCCTCCTCAAAATCCATCAGGGCATAAGCGATGATGATGACGGTATCGCCCACCTGCACTTTGCGGGCTGCAGCACCATTCAGGCAGATACAACCGCTGCCACGCTCACCCTTGATAATATAGGTCTCCAAGCGCTCACCATTGTTGTTGTCTACAATCTGAACCTTCTCGCCAGCTATCAAGCCAGCGGCATCCATCAAGTCCTCGTCTATCGTAATGCTGCCCATATAGTTGAGGTTAGCCTCAGTAACCGTCACGCAATGGAGCTTACTCTTCAAAACTTCTATCTGCATAATAACTCTAAAATATGAATTCTATTTTCTATCGAATGCGATATATATAATTATGTATATATGAAAGGATTATCCCTTCTACCTATTCATCTTGATGGCTTATCCCTTGTACTTGATATGGTCGATGAGACGGATAGGAGTCTTGCCGCAATATACGGTGATGCAGCCTACCACGTAAGCCGAGTCATCCCATGAGCTGACGTCCTGCAAGGTGTCGCCATCCACAATCTCGAAATACTCCACTTCCAGTCCGTCCACGGCATTGATGTCGCTCACCACCTTGTCGTGAGTCTCCTTCACGCTGTGAGTCTTGGCATACTCCACGCTCGCCTTCAGCGCCTTGTAGATGTTAGGGGCGATGGCGCGCTCATCAGGAGCAAGCAGAGTGTTGCGGCTGCTCTTGGCAAGTCCGTCTTCATCACGGATGATAGGACACTCCACGATCTTGACATCGCTATTGATGTATTTCACGAGCTGCTTGATGACGGCAATCTGCTGCCAGTCCTTCTCGCCGAAGTAAGCACGTGTAGGGCGAACGATATAGAACAATCGGCTCACCACCTGGCACACACCATTGAAGTGACCAGGGCGTTTGGCACCCTCCATCACGGTAGAAACAGGTGGAAACTCGAAGTGGCGCTTATCACAATGAGGATACATATCCTTGACCGATGGAGCAAATACATAGTCGGCACCACAAGCCTCCAAGAGCTTGCAGTCGGCATCAAGGGTACGAGGATAGCGATCCAAGTCGCCCTTGTCATTAAACTGAGTAGGATTGAGGAAAACCGAAACCACAGTCACGCCATTTTCCTTCACACTGCGCTTAACAAGAGAGGCGTGACCCTCATGCAACGCACCCATAGTAGGCACAAGGCCAATTTCCTTCCCCTCCTTGCGAACATCGAAGAGCTCGTTCTGGAGGTCAACAATCTTATTGAATACTTTCATCTTCTTTAATCTGTTTTCGGGGTGCAAAATAACAACTTTTTTCTGAAATAAGAAAGAAAAATCCTAAAAATTTGAGAATAAAAGCGTATTTTTCTTGAATTTTGCCCGAAAAATGCCGCAATTTGAAGATTTTTTTGTACCTTTGCACCTAATTCGTAAGAATAAAATTTAAATTTTATGGCAAAGAAAATACTTTTTATCAATCAGGAGGTCGACCCATACATAGAGAATAGCCAGATGGCTGTCTTGGGCCGCGAGTTGACTCAGAAAATGCAGGAAGCAGGTTTTGAGATTCGCACTTTTATGCCTAAATGGGGCGTCATCAATGAGCGCCGTGGGCAGCTGCATGAGGTCATCCGCCTCTCTGGTATGAACCTGATCATTGACGATACAGACCACCCTCTGATCATCAAGGTAGCATCTATACCTACAACACGTCAGCAGATTTACTTCATCGACAATGAGGACTACTTCAATCGCCGCAAGATGGGGGTTGATGAGAATGGAAAGGAATATACCGACAATGGCGAGCGTGCCATCTTCTTTGCACGTGGCGTGCTGGAGACAGTGAAGAAGCTTCGCTGGCAGCCAGACATCATCGTATGCCAAGGATGGGTGAGCGCTGTGGTGCCTTTCTTCATCAAGACTGCCTATGCCGACGAGCCTTCATTTGCCGAGAGCAAGGTGGTGACTTCCATCTATACACAGGACATCCACAACAGTCTGGGCAAGAACTTCAAGCAGTGCGTGGAGTATCGCGACGCCAAGGCTGAGTTGCTGAGCGACTACAAGGATGATTTCGACTTCGTGGAACTGGGCAAGATGTCCATCGACTTCAGCGACGGAGTCATCGAGGCAGACCAGAACGTGAACGCCGAGCTCCTGAAGTATGCA
Organism: Candidatus Segatella intestinihominis; assembly: GCA_900548535.1. Classification (GTDB taxonomy): domain Bacteria; phylum Bacteroidota; class Bacteroidia; order Bacteroidales; family Bacteroidaceae; genus Prevotella; species Prevotella intestinihominis. Next base: position 2,484 of record URLG01000006.1, read on the forward strand.
GAAGAGAAGAAGAAGCCTATCCTCCAGTACCCTGGCGAGGACTTCGCAGAACCATACGCTGAGTTCCTCCACAAGGTGTGCCCTGACGAGGAGGCTTAATACATTAACAATAGGTATTAGTAAAAATACACACATATATCTACTTATCAAGAATAATGAAGATTCTTAGATTTTTAACTGTTATGATGATAGCAGCGATCACTTTCGCTGCCTGCGATGACACCACCGAGAATATCGGTGGCAGCATCACTAACAAAGTGGACAATCTCTCTATCTCTGAGGCTGTCTACAATGTTACCTCTCAATCAATGGTTCCAGGTCCGGTGCTCAGCCGCAGCAACTCAGGAATGATAGGCAAGGTGAAAGACCCTGAGACCGGAGCCTATGTCACAGGCGACTACATGAGCCAGTTTGGCGTGCTCTCCTCATTCGATCTGGACACACTCCAGTACATCAAGAATGCCAACAAGGGTGAGATTCTTGCCGACTCATGCTTCATCCTCGTCTCTTACACCAGCATCTATGGTGATAGCCTCGCCCCTATGAAGGTGACCGCCTATGAGATGACCAAGCCTATGACCGAGGGCAAGGAGTATCTCACTGACTTTGATGCCTTCGGCGATGGATACGTAAGCAAGGACAACTATCCGGGAAGTGCCACTTATCGACTGAGCAAGGCAAACGGTGCGTTCAAGATCTATCTGAACAATCCCTACACCAAGAATGGTGTAACCTACAAGAACTATGGCACTTACATCATGCAGACATTCGTGGATCATCCAGAGTATTTCAAGACCAACTACCGATTCATCCACAACGTGTGCCCAGGCTTCTATCTGAAGACGGAGGGCGGCATCGGCAACGTGGCGAACATCTGGAACACCGAGATACAGTTCTACTGGACTCGCCACAAGACCATCAAGGCAAGCGATGGCGTAACAGACAGCACTGCCGTGGGCTATGGCTACAACCGATTCGACGGTACCGAGGAAGTGCTCCAGCTCAACAAGATAACCAACGACCAGAACAAGTTGGCATCCCTTGCAGCCGAGCAGAACTGCACTTACATCAAGTCACCAGCAGGCATCTTCACCGAGGTTACCCTGCCTGTGGAGGACATCATGAAGGGCCACGAGACCGATACGCTGAACACAGCCACCGTGACATTCCCAAGAATGAACAACGTGGAAAACAACAACCAGTATCAGTTTGACGTGCCATCCACCATCCTCATGGTACAGAAGGATAGCTTGGACGCCTTCTTCGCCAAGGGCAAGATCACAGATAACCGTATCTCCTACACCGCCTCTTACAACAAGAAAGGCTCTGGAGTGAAGAACTCTTACACCTTCAACAACATCAGTAACCTCGTTACTACGATGTACAAGAACAAGGGCAAGAGCGAAGACTGGAACAAGGTGGTATTGGTACCGGTAACCCTCACCACCACTACCCAGAACAACCAGACGGTCATCACTAAGATCAATCACGACATGGCGCTCACCTCTACCCGACTGGTACGTGGCACCGACACCGCCGAAGACTACATCGAAAAGGATGGCAAGAAGGTGGCTAACGGACCTGTGAAGATCAAGGTGATCTACAGCAAATTCAAAGAGCAATAAGCTTTTGAGCAACCCAGCTTGAAAGCACATAGCATAAAACCATTCACGTATGGCAGACAATTATCTAGAGCGTCATCGTGAGGACTATGAGCAGCGCAAGGCAGCCTGGCTTCGCCGCAAGAAGCACCTGCCTAAGCTCTCATCCCGTCCTAAGCCTCAGAGGCCAGATGACGAAGCATTATAGTTGATTTCAACCAACGACGATGCAAAGGTACAAAAAGAGGTGTGGCATGAAAATGTATTTTCATGCCACACCTCTTTTCGCTAATCAAAGAATATCCAACTTGTCCTTGACACTCTTGAAATAGCGTCGAGAGACCAGGATTTCTTCCTTGTCCAGAGGTGGCGCGAAGAGGCAGCGCAGGGTATGATTTTCTATACCCATCAGGTAATCCAGATTGATGATAACATCCTGGCGCACTTGCACTAAAGATTCTGCAATAGTCATGATCTGCTTGGAGGTGGTCTGCTTCTTCAGGGGGTATTCTGTGCCATCGGCTAGCTTGAGCACCCAGATGCGTGCATCGTCCAGGAAGGTGAAGGAAAATACCTCCTGAGGGTTCAACATCACCAGTCCTGAGATGGTCTGAATAGCCACCTTTCTACTCATCAGATTGTCCAGAGCCAGCATTCTGTCGCTCAGTCCAGTGTCTATCATAGCCAGCGGATTGCTCCTCAACTGCTCCATACGCTCCCTGATGCGAGCCAATACTTTCTTAAACTCTCCCTCCTCATAAGGCTTGAGCAGGAAATCGAAGGCACTGGCACGCAAGGCATCTATCATATACTTATCGAAAGCAGTGTAAAACACCACCATCATATCCTCCGACACCTTGCCTCTCAACTCTTGCAACACATCAAAGCCCGTCATCTTGGGCATCTCTACATCGAGAAACACCACGTCGGGATTCAGCTTGATGATAAGCTCGATGGCAGTCTTCGGAGAGTTGGAAGTAGCCACCACCTCAAAGTCGGGCAACTTACCTAGCTGCTCCACCAAGCCCAGCACACAGCGAGGTTCATCGTCCACAACAATCACCCTAATAGGTTCCATATTTTTTACTTCATTTTCCATATCTTGAAAAGTTATATTTTTTAGATTAATGATTCATACTAAAGTCATAGTGGCAAGGCACCACGATGTCTACCACCGTGCCCACTGCCGCCTCATCGCCCGTGGCTGCCTGCGCCGACTTCACCTGGAAAGTGATAGGCTCGGCATTGGAGCCATTGAGCATGTCGATGGTGCTATGCAGGATGCGCAAGCCCGTACCGGTGCTCACAGCCGATGACTTGCTCTTGCGAGCATCAGCCCTAGAGTATCCGCAGCCATTGTCCTGGACCTGGATGTGAAGTCTCTCCTCCTCCATCGTGATCTTCACCTGGAGCTGTGGTGTCCTGCCGCCCATATCGCCATCGCAAAAGGCATGCTTCAGCGCATTCTCCACGGGTATTTGAATGATCATGGATGGCAACATCTGCTTCTGGTCCACCTCCTCGGCTATCTCAAATTCGGGCAGCGGGAGAAGCGGATTGGTCTCATGGCGCAGATAGGAATAATTGGTCACCATCTGTAGTTCCTCATCCAGTGGCACGGCTATCTTGTCACAGGTAAGCAGATTGCTACGCAATACTTGAATCAAGAGGCGCAACGGTTTGACATTAACACCATTAGGTATGCCAGACACGAATATATTGAGCACATTAAACACGAAGTGAGGCGAGAATCTATTTCTCACATTTTCCATCTTCAGAGCCAGCATTCTCTTCATCTCTTCCTGATGTTCATGGGCACTGCGCAGCGACTTGTAGCGAGCCCAAGCGATGAGAGCCAGCAAGCCGATGACCAGCAAGCCGATGACCAGGACATAGATGATGCGCATGCTCTTAGCCTCGGTCTTGGCAGTCTGCAATTTCACATCCCTGCGGATGATTGCCGTGTCCTGCTTAAATCTTAATTCGTTCTCACCCACACTGGAGAGCATGGTGGCATTGCGCAGCGAATCATCATATTGGCTGGTGAGTTTCTGATAGTAGAGCGCCTGATGATAGTCGCCCTCCTTCTCATAAAGTTCAGCCAAGCTGCGATGATGCAGATACATATAATTGGGCGACATTCCGGAGAGCACATAGGGCTTGAAGAGCACCTGATGAGCCTCTCTGAGCTCTCCCCTCTTGATGGCGAGCTGGGCATTGAGTCCGTCCAGATAGAACTGCAAGTCATTGTTCATATCAGGCTTCGCCATAAAGAAAGCGCACGCTTTGTCAAGATATTTCGCCGCAGAGTCCAGTTGGTTCAGTTCCATATAAGTCTGTCCCAGGTTGGCATCCACCACCGCCATCAGGATGGGTTGCTCCAACTTGCGGGCAGCTTTCTGCGCCTTGAGGAAGCACTGAAGCGCCTTGTCGGGCTTGCCCTCGCTGCTATATACATTGCCCCAACTATTATAGAAGAAGTGAATGTCCTTGGCATTCTTGGGTGGATATTCACGCTCCGCCTTGCCAAAGTAATAGTGAGCCAAGCGATAGTTCTTCAGGTCATTATATACCTGTCCCAGACCAGCCAAGATGCTATTCTGCGAACTGGTAACATGGAGCGAATCGGCGAGGAAGTTGGCGCGGCGATACCAAGAGGAGGCATCGGCTAGATGTCCCATCTGGCGCGCCACATCGGCGGCATTGATGCAGATGTCCACCACGTCATTGGGCTGAGGCAACTGCATGATGTCCTGATAAGCCAGCTGGAATCGCTGGGCGGCTGCCTTGCGATCGGTATGGGTGAGCAAGAGCACGCCATAGAGATTGTTGGCATAGGAGCGCAACTTGAGCCGGTCAGCGCCCTGGGCTTGGTGCTCGCAATAGTCCAGGGAGGCTAGGATGCGGCGCTTGCACTCAGGGTCGTTGCCCTTCATGAAGTCACACTTAGCCAGGAGCAAGTTTTTCCATTGCTCCGTCAGTTGGGCGTCGCCCTTGCCCTGATACTGGTTGATGAGCAGCATCATGCTGTCTGGATTGCTCTGCAACAGTTGCTCATGCTGAGCCATGATGTCGGCAAGCGGTCCATACCATAGTTTGGTCTTCTGCTCCTTCTGTCCGCACGAAGCGAGAATCAGCGAGAGAGCCAAACAAGTAATGATCTCTTTTATTTGATGATATGTCATATTCTTCAAGTCCTATATGTAAGAGCCAATATTTAGTGTGGCAAAATTAGCTAAAATAATTGAAGAATACAACTTTTTGGTTCATTTTTATTCTAATTTTACATTTTCATGGTAATGCCCACGCTCCATTGCTATAGAACTATTTTTAACCGCATATCTCCCCTTTTCGACCGCTTATACTTATTTTTCAACCGCTTATCCCCAATTTTACTAAAAAGTATTTGGCGGTTTAAAATATTTTTACTAAATTTGCACTGCATTTTTTAATGATCTATGCAATATAGATTGAGTTAGATGTTAATTTTGTAAATAAATCCCCGCCGTAGTCGTGAGACTATGACGGGGATGACCTTTTTTATATAACCTATCAATATCTTGCTCCAGGCTTATGCCTGAGGAGCCTCTTCTGGAGCCTTGTCTGCTGCTTTCTTGGCAGCCTTGGCATTTTCCTTCTGTTTTTTCTCCGCAGCCTTGGCAGCCTTCTTGGCAGCCTTCGCCTCCTTCTCTGCCTGGCGCTCAGCAGCCGTCTTGTTGCTACCGAAGGTGATGTTCATGCCCAGAGCCACGCTGGCATTGCTGCTCAGCGGAATAAACTCCTTGCTGGTCTTGCCCAAGATATGGTCCATGCCTACAAAGAAGTTGTAGCCCTTAGGATGGATATTGAGTATCCAACCGGCACTCGTGGTGAAGGTGTTGACCGCAAAGTTCACACCGCCATCCAACCAGCGCAGAGGTTTCCAGTTGGCGCTCACTCTGCCCTCTGTCCAGCTATACTTGCCATTGATGCGCGTGCTGCTCAAGGCACCAAAGGAGAGTTTGCGATACATAGGCAGGGTATATTCCGCACCCAGATTGAGTGTAGCGGCTAACATCGTGGTTCTGCCTCCCTGGTCGCCCTGGTCTTGCAGATTGATGAAGTCGGTAAACTGGTCGCCGTAGTAGTCCAGCTCATTGTCGATGGTATTGTCGCTCTTGCTGCCCACGGTCATGTCCGTGAATCCGCCGAAGACGAAAGCCTTGCCGCTATTGGCAGCCACCACATTGTTATTCCAAGAGATAAAACCAAGGTCGAGCAAGGCTGCGCTCACCTTCCAGTCGTCATTGATCTTGTATTCGCCACCCAGGTCGATGGCCATACCAAATCCGCCAAGTCCTGCGCCGTCTACATCCACATCATCCACATGCGTGTATCTGCCTGGTTTGCCGTCAGGTCCCACATAGTTAGGGTCGTTATACTTCGACTCCTTCGACTTATAATAAAATCCCTTCATGGACATCTGCGCCTTGCCCTTGCCCGAAACGAGCCACATCGGATGGCCCGTGGCATCCTCCTGAGTATTGGAGAGATCAGCCACCACATCGGTCATCTCCAGGTCGGCATTGGCAGCACCGAAGAGGAACTTGAGCTTGGCACCGAGGCGCAAGCGGTCATTGATCTGGCGAGAATGACCCAGGGCGAGTTCCACGTATGAGCGAGCCTGCGCGCTGATGTCGCCGATGTGATAAGTCTGATTGCCCGTGTTCTTGGCAAACTCGAAGAGCTCGTATGGCAACTTGACGCCCATCTGCGTGCGAGCCGAGAGCGAGATGGTGTTGTAGCCGCCCCAAGCCTTGAAACCTGCCGAGAGAATCGTTACGTCCACATCACCTGATATGCGGTTGGTGGAATTGAATCCATCGAGCGCATCGCTGGCAGAGATATATGGATTGAGGAATGTGGTCATTCGCTTGCCGCCCGGGATAGGGTTCTTCATCACCACGTCTTGGTAGCCGAAGTTGCCTCTGAGGTTCACCTGCAGATTGCCGAGTCCTGGTATGGCGACATAGTTCAAGCTATCGCCAAAGGCAGGATTGAGCGTATGGCGATAATACATATCCTCCGTGAAATAAGCCGAATTGAGATTCTGCGCCATGGCAGCACCGCCCATCATGAGCATCGCCGCCATCAAGAGATGTCTATATGTTGTTGTCTTCATTTTGTTTTCAATCTTTTTTTTGCGTTTTTACTTTTAATAGACTCATCCATGCCCCTCCTTAGTTGAGGTCGGCTATCACCTTGCCCACCAGTTTCACCTTGATGTCATTGAGTTTCAGCGTGTGGCGCTCGGCATTCAGCGTGATGCCCGTCACCTTCTGCCCCTCAGAGCTAGCCTTACCCTGCACCTTGATGCGGATGCCATCGAGCTTCTTCAGTGCATCGTCATTCAGCTGGGTAATCTTGATGCTGAGCGGCGATGTGGCTGGATTCACGCCATCCTGCGATGCGGCGATATTGCCCGTAACTGCCACCTCCAGTTCGCTGGCAGCTATCTCATTGCCCTGTGCATCGATAGGCGTAGCCTCCAAATTGAGGAAGGCTGGCACGCCATTGCTCACCTGGGCGGTAAGCTCCAGGCTGCCTCCCTTGGCTAGCTGATAATCCTTGATGTCATCGTTCCAGCCGTCGAAGGTATCATTGTATTCTATCACAGCATCCTCGGCAAAGGCGATAGGCGCATCGATGGAGTATGATGGCTGGATGCTATAGTCGCGCTTGCCCAGCTCGAACGAGCCTTCCTCGGCAGAGTTGGCATGGGCGTTGCACACAAAGCGGATACGGTCTGGAATCGTCTTCACGAGGTCTGAGAGATTAGGCACATCCACACACTGGGCTATGGTAGGAAGCATTAAGCCTTCGCCTCTGCGACAGATGTATATAATAGATGTGCCATCGCTATTCTCGGTGGAATTGATCTTGAACTCAGGCACATCCACGGTGGCAATTGTCTTCCCATCTTTCTCGGCAATCAAGGTGCCGCTCACCAATCCTCCGATGCCCATATTGCTCTGCACACGGAGTTCTATCACTGGATTGTAGAGATCTACCACCACATTGCCATCCTTCAGGAAGTCAGGCACTCCGGTGATTCTCACATCGCCCAGGTCACTGAGATCGATGCTAGGATTGAACTTGCCTCTGGCACTATTGACTGTCATATCATCCATCTCTATCACATTGCCAATGCTCACAGTACCCGAGAGGGCGGAAGGCGAATAACTGCTCGTTTCCAAAGCCAGGTGGATATGACCTGTCACCTCTACCTTATCGCCAGAAATAGCCAGTTTGTCGGTGGCAGTGCTCTTGGTGAAATCAAGCGCATCCACACTCACTTCCAAATTCAAATTAGATGCAGTGGACTTGTCAACGACGGTGAGCACATTGTCCTTGACGCTAACGCCCTCCTGGGCAGCCACAGAAATCTTCATATAGGCAGGGAAAGTGAGCTCTATCTTATCAATCTTATCGATCACATGATGAATATCGCGCAAGTTGATGCGTACAGCTATCTTGCCATCCACGCCTACTGAAGAAAGCGCCAATACCTCTTGAGGCTTATTTCCCGACATCTGAAAATCATAGACGTCGCCTTCGCCACGAAGCACGCCGCTGCCAGCTGTCAATGCTCGGCTAACTGCATTTCGGCGAGCTGCCGAAGACAAGGAAAGCACCAACTGATTCGTGCTAGTGGCATGATTCACATTGATGACGATAGGCGCGATATAAGGATGAGCCGCAGCCACGTCATTGCCCGTTTGGCGGAGCACATAGTCGTGGGTCTCTTCATCCTCCACCACTACTCCGTCCTTTTCCAAGTCAAGCACATCCTTGAGCTTGATGTCAGCAGTGGAGCTAGCTGGCAGTTCCAGTCCGTCACCTCCGATGCCGATGGTGGCATCTATCTGATCAAAATCATAGTCATTGTCGGTACATCCGGCTACGACTAGGCTTCCCGATGCCAAGAGCACCGATATGAGCCTCACTGTTAATACTCTTCTGTTCATTTTGTTTTCAAATATAGGTTAAATGGTTACTTACTGTGTGCCCAAACAATGTAGTTCTTAGACACAAATGATTACTATCTGTCTGCAAATTTAAGAAAAAAGTAGCAAACTGCCAAAGCTTTTGGCAAAAAATATAAAAAACATCATCAGAGCCATTCACAATTATCATGTATGGCATCATCAAATACTATGCATAGCATCATCAAATACCATATATGGCATCAACGACAAGCATACTAGGCATTCCTATATATAATAAGGTATACGAACACAAACCGCCCTTTTCACAGTCTTACGGAATGTTAAATAATGACTTATTTCTACTTTTTCTGCATTTTTTCTGTCTTTTTGTTTGGTATTTCAAGTTTTTTCTTTACCTTTGCAACCGTAAACAAGAAAACAACAATTTAAACACAATAAAAGATTAAGATTATGAAAGCATCTGAAGTAATCGCGAATCTCCAAAGAAGATTCCCAAACGAGCCTGAGTACATCCAGGCAGTTAGTCAGGTTCTCGGTACTATCGAGGAAGAGTACAACAAGCACCCAGAGTTTGAGAAGGCAAACCTCATCGAGCGTCTTTGCATTCCAGACCGCGTCATCGAGTTCCGTGTATCTTGGGTAGACGACAAGGGTAACGTACAGACTAACATGGGTTACCGCATCCAGCACAACAACGTGATTGGCCCATACAAGGGAGGTCTTCGTTTCCACAAGTCAGTTAACTTGGGTATCTTGAAGTTCCTTGCCTTCGAGCAGACATTCAAGAACTCTCTTACTACTCTCCCAATGGGTGGTGCCAAGGGTGGTTCTGACTTCTCTCCACGCGGTAAGAGCAATGCCGAGGTTATGCGTTTCTGCCAGGCTTTCATGACTGAGCTTTATCGCCACATCGGTCCAGACGAGGATGTTCCTGCTGGTGATATCGGTGTAGGTGGTCGTGAGGTAGGCTACTTGTTCGGTATGTACAAGAAGTTGACTCATCAGTTCCAGGGTATGTTGACAGGTAAGGGCCAGGAGTTCGGTGGTTCTCTCATCCGTCCTGAGGCTACAGGTTACGGTAACGTATACTTCCTCTGCAACATGCTTGCTACCAAGAACATCGACATCAAGGGCAAGACAGTCTTGGTATCTGGTTCTGGTAACGTGGCTCAGTACACTATGGAGAAATTGATCCAGCTCGGCGCTAAGCCAGTGACATGTTCTGACTCTAACGGTTACATCTACGATCCAGATGGTATCGACGCAGAGAAGCTCGCTTACATCATGGAGTTGAAGAATGTAGAGCGTGGTCGTATCAAGGAATATGCTGAGAAATATGGCGTGAAGTATGTAGAGGGTGCTAAGCCTTGGTTTGAGAAGGCAGACATCGCTCTCCCATCTGCTACTCAGAACGAGATCAACGAGGAGGCTGCCAAGGCATTGGTTGCTAACGGCGTAATCGCAGTGAGCGAGGGTGCTAACATGCCATCTACTCCAGAGGCTATCAAGGTATTCCAGGACGCTAAGATCCTCTACTCTCCAGGTAAGGCTGCCAACGCTGGTGGTGTGGCTGTATCAGGTCTTGAGATGAGCCAGAACTCTGAGCGCTTGAAGTGGTCTCGTGAGGAAGTAGACGCTAAGCTCCACGACATCATGAACGATATCCACGCTAACTGCGTGAAGTATGGTACAGAGGCTGACGGCTATGTCAACTACGTGAAGGGTGCCAACGTTGCTGGCTTCTTGAAGGTAGCTAAGGCTATGATGGCTCAGGGCATTGTATAAGTCAAAAGATAACGTTATTGAACTCTAAATAAGAAGAGGCTGCATCTTGATTGATGCAGCCTCTTTTTTATCTTCTTATCAGCAGCTCTTAATACTGATATGAACGTAAGCTGATGCTGATATGAGCATAAACTTACGCTGATATGAACGTAAGCCGACGCTGATATGAGCATAAACTTACGCTGATATGAACGTAATACTATACTCTTAGAAACAAGAGTTATACCGGAGTTTCCGAAGGATTCTCCTTGAAGAGGTCGTCTGCATTAGGCAGCTCATCCTCATCAAACCACTTGCTCAACTTGGCATAAGCCTTCTGCTTGGCATCCTCCGAGACATCGCCCCACACCTTATGGAGCACATAGAGAAGCACAGCCAAGTCATCGCCCAATCCTGCGATAGGAATGGCATCCGGAATCACATCGAGCGGACTAATCAGATAGCCCAAGGCACCGATGATCATCGCCTTGTCCTTCAGCGCCACCTTGTCACTCTCCAATGTGTAATAGAGAATGAGCGCTGCATATACCATCTTGGCACCAGCACGCTTAGCCACGTGCGAAATCTTCTCGACAAATGCACTCTGAGTGAACTTGTCCTTGTACGACATAAAGTCGGGTAATTGAGGGATATTCATGTTATGATTGTTTTTAAATTGTCTTGTTATAGAACAGCACTGCCTTGATGTAAGTCTCCATCTTGCTCTCCTTGTGCTTGCCCAGGCGATAGAGTATCACCATCTGGAGCAATGCCTTGACGAAACATGCCAAGAGCAAGCCGATAATGAGGGCGATGACCGTGGTGAGCATCTTGCCATTCTGATAGATAGGCGACTTGTCAGGGAAAGCTGACAGTATGAGCACGGGCAATACCGTGAGGAATCCACCCACTGTGAGCTGGCTGCGCTTGGAGCCGCCCATGTCGAGAATGGCCTGCTTATCAAACAAGTAGCCATCCAAGTCCTGGCGGTCGATGCCATAATTCTCCAGCTTAGGGAAATCTGGCTCATCGCCATACTTCTCTATCTTGCCTGTCACCTTATGCTCAAAATCATCGAAATACTGCTTTTCTGGTTCTCTTATATTCATTGCTATATTGTTAGTTTGTTTTGTTACTTCTTATTGATACACTCATTTTCTCCACCTTATTATATATACATATCCATCGGATAGAGAAAAAAAAGAAAGCAGTGCCCCTATAAGCCGAGTTCTGTACCTGTTCCACAACAAAAAATGTCAGTAATTTGCAGGAAAATGAACAGGTGTCTGTCATTTATCTAGTCCCAGAGTCACCCCTGGGCTCAAGCACTCTACCCTCCACAGTTAACTGACCATACCAAAAATGCTGACGAGGTATAGCCAATCTCGGACGAGCCGCCCTCAATCTGTGGTATACATGAGCTTACAGCTCCCAGATGGCACAGCCTGACGATCGCCCGCCAGCTGGTGGTCTCTTACACCACCTTCTCACCCTTACCCGACACTACCCCCGCATGGATACGGGATAAGTTTCGGGCGGTTATTTTCTTCTACCGACACCTACTGTCACCAATAGCTTCTAGTTTCGGAAGTGGGATGCCCTATGCTGCCCGGACTTTCCTCTCGCGTCGTCGGGACTTGACGCCAGCGACAGACCGGAGCACTGCTTTCGAAATACAAAAGTACAAAAAAGATGGCAGATAAACAAGCTTTTCCCGAAGTTTTTAAGCTCTTTTCGCTTTTCCCTCCCTCTCATTCTGTCATATCCGTAGCTATTTCGCTCAAAAACACATAAGAAAAGGCACATTTCGTTTAGCTTCGTTTGCATTTCTCTCATTTTTAGTTTTATATCCACAACTATGAAAAGTCCTCAAAGTATATAACAATTGTGAAAATAGGAACATTCAAGCTTAATAGCCGTTAAAGTGTTAAATTCAAATGTTAAAACGGAATAATTTTATACCCAAACATGAACGTATCTCGAAAAATGCATCTATATTTGCAGTCGAAAACTGACGGCTCAGTCATCCCAAGAAGCCCAGTGCAGATTGGCACGCTTTTGGCTGTCGGAAACAAAGAAAAGAAAAGAAAACAACAATAAAAAGATCAATAGACATGAAAAAGGTAACTAATTATGTAATTGCAGCACTATGCGTCAGTTCTCTCGCATTCTCTGCAGGTGCTTTTATGAAAGTTAACGCAGCGCCAGCCGTAACAGCTGCCGCTGCCGGACAACCAGTAGATTTGACCTATGCAGCCGAGAAGGCTCTGCCTGCCGTAGTGCATATCAAATATGTACAGAACTCCAAGGTGAAGACCGTAGATGTACAGGACGATCCATTCGGAGGCTTCTTCGACCCATTCGGATTCTTCGGCAATCCTGGTCAGGGCAATGGCGGCACACGCAAGCAGCAAGTGCAGACTCCTAAGAAGGAAGCCACTGGTTCGGGCGTCATCATCAGCAGCGATGGCTATATCGTAACCAACAATCACGTAGTGGAAGGAGCCGACGAGTTGACCGTCACGCTGAACGACAACCGTGAGTTCTCCGCCCGCATCATCGGTACAGATAAGACCACCGACCTCGCCCTCATCAAGATCAATGGCAAGGATCTCCCTACCCTTCCTATCGCTGACAGCGACAAGATCAAGGTGGGAGAATGGGTCATCGCAGTGGGCAACCCATTCGGCCTGAACAATACCGTAACAGCAGGTATCATCTCTGCCAAGGCTCGCTCACTCGGTGCCAACGGCGTGGAGAGCTTCATCCAGACTGATGCTGCCATCAACGCAGGTAACTCTGGTGGTGCACTGGTCAACACCCAGGGCGAATTGGTAGGTATCAACGCCATGCTCTATTCTCAGACCGGTTCATTCTCTGGCTATGGTTTCGCCATCCCTACCTCTATTATGAATAAGGTAGTGGCAGACTTGAAGCAGTATGGCAGCGTACAGCGCGTGATGCTGAGCATCCAGGGTAGCGATGTGCTCAACTACATCAACGCCCAGAAGGACAACGGCAAGGACGTAGACCTCGGCACCAACGAGGGTGTATACATCGCCAAGGTTGATGAAGATGGCAATGGTGCAGAAGCCGGACTGAAGGAAGGCGACGTCATCACCAAGGTAGACGGCAAGAAGGTGAGCAAGATGGCTGAGCTCCAGGAGCAGCTCAACGGCAAGCGCCCAGGCGACAAGATGACCATCACTTACTTGCGCAACAAGAAGAGCTACAGCAAGACCATCACACTGAAGAACGCCCAGGGCACAACAACCGTCATCAAGAGTGCCGACCTCGACGTACTGGGTGGCAGCTTCCGTCCTATCACCGACGCACAGAAGAAGCAGCTCAATATCAACTATGGTGTAGAGGTAATGAAGGTGAACAGCGGTGCCTTGAAGGATGCCGGCGTATCTCGCGGATTCATCATCCAGCGCATCAACGACAACAATATCAACACACTCGATGATTTGCAGAAGGCAGTGAAGACAGCCTCTACCAGCAAGGACCCAGTGCTCTACATCCAGGGTGTATGGCCTACAGGCAAGAAGGCATACTTCGCCGTGCCATTGCAGAAAGACTAATGACTTCCACTAGCTGCCCCAAGGCAGCCAGCTAGGCATCGACAAGCAAAATAGGAGCAAAATATCACAAAAAGTCTCCTAAAATACAATAAAATAGTAGGTATTTGGAAAAATATCTACTATTTTTTTTGCTATTCGAACAAAAAAGTGTATATTTGCAGCTGCTTTAAAATTTGATGCCAGCATGAGACAATTAAAAATTACTCAATCCATCACGAATCGTAACAACGCTTCGCTGGAAAAATATCTCCAAGATATTGGACATGAAGAGCAGATTTCCCCAGAAGAGGAAGTAGAGCTCGCCCAAAGGATAAGAAAAGGTGACCGCAAGGCTTTGGACAAGCTTTGCAAAGCTAATCTGCGCTTTGTCGTATCTGTAGCCAAACAATATCAAAACCAGGGAGTCGGCCTCTCCGACCTCATCAGCGAGGGCAACAGAGGACTGATCAAGGCTGCAGAGAAATTCGATGAGACCCGAGGCTTCAAGTTCATATCTTACGCCGTTTGGTGGATTCGCCAAAGCATTCTGCAGGCCATCGCCGAGCAGAGCCACATCGTGCGCCTGCCACTGAACCAGGTGGGCAGCATCAACAAACTGGTGCATGAGATGAACAAATTTGAGCAAGAGCATGAGCGCCGCCCCAACTATGAGGAAATCTTGGACAAGGTGGACATCCCCGAGGACAAGATAGCCGATGCCATCAAGGCGAGCAGCAAACACGTGAGCGTGGATGCGCCACTGGTAGATGGAGAAGAAGGCAGCATGCTCGATATATTGTCTAACTCAGAAGCCTCTTCCACCGACAAGGAGCTCTTGCAGGAGTCTCTCCACACGGAGATAGAGCGCGCCTTAGCCACTCTCAAGGATAGAGAGCTGGTGATCGTGAAGGCTTGCTTTGGCATAGGCGTTCCCGAGATGACGCTCGATGAGATAAGCATCAGATTCAATCTCTCACGTGAACGAGTGCGCCAGATCAGGGACAAGGGAGTCAGAAGACTGCGCCACAATATCAACAACAAGTTACTGAAGTCTTACTTAGGATAAGGCATCAGCAAGGAAAAAGAAAATAATATTAACAAGACAATGAAGATAACAAAAATTGCATTAGCTGCACTGGCACTGGCTGGCATTTCATCGCTCGCCGTGACTGCCAAGAACGAACCAAAGACTACTTATATCTTTGGTTTCGCCCAGTCATTCAATGACTCTACGGTCTATATCACAGGTGTTCAGCAGCTCGATTCAGCCTATATTCAGGGTAAAGGAAAATTCCTGGTGAGCAGAGAGAACTACTCTTACCAGTTGCGCGACTATCTGGAGCAGCACGGCGCTGGCTACAGAACTTGCAGCGTGTTCTACGACACTGACCAGAAGAAGGCGGAGAAGAAATGGGTTAAGCTCTACGACAAGTACACCGCCAAGCCAAAAGCCAAGAAGGTGAAGAACGGACAGAAAATGGACGACGCCCCTACTCCTTGGCAGGTAAAACAGATAAGCAACGGAGATTTCTCCTTCCAGTCTATCGCACCGGAGGAAAACTAACTCTATCTATATTTCTAGCAAGAAATACTGGGAGGGCAGGTTTGTTACCTGCCCAATAAAAGAAAAAAAGCTCGATAAGCCATTCACTAGCCTATCGAGCTTTTTATGTATCTTGACTCATTCGCAATAAGACGCCTTACCAGAAGTCTGCTTGCGAATACTATCGTTCTTTTACTTCAAGTTCTGCTTGAACCAGTTGGTAATCTGGCGCAAGAGATGATTGCGAGTGTTGCCTCCAAAGATGCTGTGATTGCGGTTGGTATACCATACTTCCTTGAAGTCCTTGTCTGCCTGTACCAAAGCCTCGGCATACTCGTAAGTATTCTGTGGATGCACATTGTCATCTGCCACGCCATGACAAATCAGCAAGGCTCCATGCAACTGAACGGCACGCTCTATAGGATTTACCTTGTATCCGTCCTCGTTCTCCTGAGGAGTGCGCATATAGCGCTCGGTATACACCGTGTCGTAGAAGCGATAACAAGTAGGAGGAGCCACTGCCACACCTGCCTTGAACACAGGTCTGCCCTCGCTCATACTCATCAAGGTATTGAAGCCACCATAGCTCCAGCCCCAGATGCCGATATTATCCTTGTCCACGTATGGCAGCGAACCCATATAGAGAGCTGTCTCCACCTGGTCCTTTGACTCCAGGTCGCCCAAGCGCAAGTAAGTACACTTCTCAAACTCAGCACCACGAGCACCCGTACCGCGACCATCTACGCAAGCCACTATGAAGCCCTCCTGAGCCAAGTAATAATCGAAGGCGCCACCATTGCCCATGCTTCCTGTGCTCCAAGAATCGAGCACCTGCTGATTGCCCGGACCTGAGTACTGGAAGAGGATGACAGGATATTTCTTGTTGGCATCAAAGTCCACAGGCTTTACCATCCAGCCGTCCAGCTTCACGCCCTCGGAAGTAGTGAAACTGAAGGTTTCGCGCTTGCCCCAGTTATACTGCTGGGTCTTCTCCACCAACTTCTTATTGTCTTCCAACATCTTGATCACCTTGCCCTTATTGTCTCTCACGGTAAATACATAAGGATGAGAATAAGAGCTCCAGGTATTGACAAAGTAGCGATAATCGCCCGAGAAGTTAGCGGCATTAGAGCCCTTGGCATCAGTGAGTTGCTCCACCTTACCATTCTTGTGAGCCACATATACCTGTCGGTCGTGCGCATTCAGCTTGGCAGCCTGGAAATACACATCGCCCGTCTTCTCGTCCATGCCATAGATGTCAGTCACATCATAGTTGCCCTTCTCCACCTGGCGAATCAGCTTACCATTCATATCATAGAGATACAGATGCATAAATCCATCACGATCGCTAGGCAGCAAGATGGTCTTCTTGCCCACGATGCTGTTCTCCACCACTTCCTCCTTCACAAACTTAGGCACACTCTCCTTGATGAGCATCTTGCTAACGCCTGTAAAAGGATTGACGCCATAGAGGCGCATATCATCCTGATGACGATTCATGGTGTAGACGATGAGCTGGTTGGCATCAGGCGATGTTTTGATGCGTGGATAATAGCCATCGGCATCCACTGGCACATTCAGCGCAATGGTCTTGCCACTCTTCAGGTCATAGCTCCAAAGGCTCACCTTCGAGTTGTCCTGACCTGCCTTAGGATACTTGTAAGAATACTCGCCTGGGTAATCATGAAATTCCGTGCGAGTAGGATGAGAGCCCTCGAAGAGCTGGAGCGAATAAGTCTTCACATGCGACTCATCAAATCGAATCCAGCCGATGCTCGTACCATCTGCATTCCAGGCAAAGGCACGATTGAAGCTAAACTCCTCCTCGTATACCCAGTCAGGAATACCATTGATAACCTCATTAAACTTACCGTCCTTTGTTATCTGCACTTCCTTTTCTGTATCAGTGACATAGAGATTATTGTCCTTGACAAAGGCGATATGGCGAGAATCTGGCGACCATGTAGCCACCTGCTGGTTTTCACCCTCAGAAAGCTTCTTCAAAGTCTTCTTGGCGATGTCATATACGAAATACTCAGCCTTGAAGGAGCGGCGATACACAGCCTGGCGCTTCGTCATCACCAGCATCTTCTTGCCGTCTGGGCTAATCACATAGCCATCTATCTCCTCAAAGGGAGCCTTAGCTGCCGCTACATCGAAGAGCACAGCCACCTGCTTGCCTGTCTTGAATGAGAAACTCACGATTTGCTTGCCGTCGCTAGAAATATTAGCATACAAATCAGTACCTTCAATAGGATTGATACCTGTCACATAAGAGGCAGAAAACTCGCCCGAAGTGATAGCCTTCAGGTCCAGCTTGTCTGCTGCCTGCACAGCCGATACCATCATGATTGCTGCAATAAAAGTTGTAATTTTCTTCATTTTTAGTCTTTATGTAATGCCTCGATAGCCGAGTAGTCCTCGTCTTCGAGCAATTCCTTCACCGTTATCTTAGGATTGCGCTTGACATAAGCATTGATGGTCTTTACATACTTGGCGGTAAAGATCTCCTTGCACATCGCCTTGTTCACTGCCCACATGATCTTGCCCATGTGCAAGTCTCTATCCAACTGCGGACGGGTATCGAAATTGTCCATCGGATAGATACTGAGCAAATAGAATGTCAAACAATCGGGCACGATGTATTCTCGGGTCATCAATGCGCGCTGCTGCGCTGTGTAATATTTCTTGTAGAGTGGATAGTTGGCACCCATATATTTATCCAGCGAGATGCCCACGGAGTGCTCACCCACCACGATGCTCTGGTCCAAGGCGCCTATCTGGGCATAGAATGACGGCTGCTGCATCTCTGGTATCCAGCCCTTGAGTCGCTTAAAGGCTGCCACTAGCTGCTCGTTGATGTCGTCCATGTTGGCATATTCTGCCTCGGCATCGGCGATGAGAGCCTGGAGCGTGGAGTCCTGATAGAACATGAGGAAGCGGTTGCTGATGTTGGCATCGGTGATGGTGCCTAGCTGCAACATCTTCTCTATCAGGGTACGAGTCTCGATAGGATAATCGGTGTTCATCGATTGAAGGGCAGAGAAATCGCCCGTGGTCAGATAGCGACTCTCCAAGCGGTCATAGCGCTGCACCGACAGGGGTGCGACAATACTGTCTTCGTTCGGCTTGAACTTAAATTCGCAAGCCGAACAAAGAAGCACACAGGCTAATATAACGATATATCTATATAAGTGTCTCACAAATTTGCAATCTTTAATAGTTACGACTGCAAAAATACTAAAAAATCTCTTAAATACAAAACTTTTTAGTGAATATTTTTTAATATTTTACGATTATAGGCTGTTCTATCTGTTTTTTCCAACATTTAAGCCACTCATACCACTCTTTTTCGCCCTTCGGACCATAGGTTTCGTTGGCGCTGGTATAGGCTAGCTTGTAGCTCAACCTGTTGCCTATCGGTCTCACTACCTGCGTGTAACAGTCCTTGTTGGCTGGCATCTGCTTGGCTAACATCTGGGCTGGCACATAGATGCCCAAGCCCACGGTTTCGAGCTTATGTTTGCCATCATCCTTGCCCGTAGGCCAGTCGCAGCCCCAACAGCCGCGCAAGCCCTTGCCATCGGCATACTCGCTGGAACCCTTCACATTGATGAGTCCGGTGGCAAAGTCATAGTTGCTCACGTCCTTATTGAAGAACACGTCCACGTCGAAGTCTCTGTGTCCGGCATAGATGGTATATCGAATGGTGGCATTGACGGGCTTCAAGCCTGGAGCAGGCGTCCATCCCCTATCGTCCAATTCCACGATGGCACGCAGCGGACCTTCTGAGATCACTCGCTGCTCTTGGTATTTCAAGTCATTGAGCAACACTTGGTTCTGTCCGTCCCATCCTCTCAGGGCTCCCAGTCCGTATGTATTGCCCACCCAGAGGCAGTCATCGCCCGAGCCAGCAGCTATCTGCTCTTCCGATGGATAGAACTGAGTCTTCTCTATTACCAGTCCTGGATTGATCTTGCCATAGAGGTCGATGGTCTGACGATGGTCAAAGTATACGCGCATAGCCACCAAGTCGCTCTCAAAGCAGATGCCATGGGAATGAACATAGTGATAGGGATCCTTGGTTCGCTTGTCGAAGGCGATGCTCTTCAGATAGATATCTTGCTGGTTCTTGGCTAGTTTCTTGTTGCGGCTAGGCAGGCAAAGCTCGGCAAAGGTGCGGGCTGGGTATTGCGCCTGCTCGCCTTCCTCATATAGGCTCACGCAGTATGTTTTCTTTTCCTTCTTGCCAAGGTCCACCAAGAAGCAGAGTTCATCGTTCACGCAGTCTCGGTCCAGGTCATCGAGCTGTGATGGAATCTCCTTGCCATCCACTTTTACCACAGCCTTCCGGATGTCTCCCCATGACTTGAGATCCATCACTACGGGGACGTCCTGGCGTGCCTCTCCCGATGGATTCTTCACCGTTACCTCAACTAGCTTCTGAGCCTGCACGCCCAGTGACAGAAGGGCTGCGACTACTGCCATCATCATTTTCTTTTTCATTGTCGTATCGTTTTTAAGTTTAGTTTGTTTGTGTTTATAAGCTAGAAAATAACTTTTTCCCCTTCACATAATATTGCCAGAGGATAGAGCAGTCGAAGACTTGCTCCACATGCTCGCTTACTCGATGCTCTTGAATGCGGCGGCGGTCTTCGTCGAAGTCTTTCTTCCATGCCTTGAATGCTTTTCTTGCCTTGTAGATAGCTCGGAAGTCTCCCCAGTTGTGCTTCAAGATGAGCATCTCCCAGGCAGCGAGATAATCCAAGAACCAGCGCATACGCATCACGTGATTCAAATCCTTATCGCTCAGATTCTTATAGAGCATGGTTAGATTATTTCTGAAATTCAAGTACGTCTTCATCGGATTGCTCTTAGGCAGCGTTCCTCCGCCCACATGATAAACCTCGCTCTCTGGGATGCAGTATATCTTTCTGCCCATCAATCGCAATCGCCAGCAGAGGTCTATCTCCTCATTGTGGGCAAAGAATCTGCCGTCCAGTCCGCCTGCCTCCCAATAGTCCTTGCTGCGAATCATCATGCAGGCTCCCGTAGCCCAGAGCACTTCCTGCTGATAGTCATACTGACCATTGTCACGCTCCACGGTATCAAAGATTCTGCCACGGCAGAAAGGATAGCCATACTTGTCGAGGAAGCCACCGCAGGCACCGGCATACTCAAAGCTGTCCTTGTCATATTCGGCAAGCAACTTAGGCTGGCAGGCTGCCACCTGAGGATGAGAGTCCATAAACTCGATGAGCGGAGTGAGCCAATGATGCGCCACCTCCACATCGCTGTTCAGGAGCACATAATATTCTGCCCCTATCTGCTTCAGGGCACGGTTATAGCCCTCGGCAAAACCGAAGTTCTGCTCCAGCACGATGGTCTTAACCTGCGGAAACTGAGTCTCCAAGAGATGCATGGACTGGTCTGACGAACAATTGTCCGCCACCCATATCTCGGCATCCTGCCTAGAATATTCCACTACATTGGGAAGATACTTGGCAAGCATCTTCTGCCCATTCCAATTCAATATGACGATTGCTACTTTTGCCATAATTCTTTCAATTTATTATTCAGGAGATTGGTAAACTCATAGTTTTTCAGTCCCCATTTCGGAGCCACCAAGAGTTCCTTGGGCGATTGGCTTACAAATCTCTCCAGCACCAAGTCCTTGCGGAGCAGCTGGATATATCTTACGATGACGTCGATGTATTCCTCCACGGTATATACATGGAAGGGATGCTCGGCATATTCCTGCGCCAGCTTCGTGCCCTTGATGATCTGCATCTGATGAATCTTCAAGATGTCGAGCGGCAGGCTGGAGATGATGGGAGCCTGGCGCAGACTCTCCTCGGCATCCTCGCCTGGCAATCCGATGATGATGTGCCCGCCTGTCAGGATGCCTCGCTGATGCGTTCGCTCCACGGCATCACGGCAGCAAGCGAAGTCATGACCACGGTTGATGCGGCGCAGCGTCTCGTCATTGGCACTCTCGATGCCATATTCCACCAAGACAAAGGTGCGCTGGTTGAGCTCTGCCAGATAATCCAGGAGTTCATCGCTTACGCAGTCAGGGCGCGTGCCTATCACGATGCCCACCACATCTTCCACCAGCAGTGCCTCCTCATACATCGCTCGGAGATGCTCCACCTTGTCGTAGGTATTGGTATACGCCTGGAAATAAGCCAGATATTTCATATCCGGATATTTCCTGCTGAAGAAAGCCTTGCCCTCCTCCAACTGTTCGGTGATAGACTTCTTACGGTCACAATAGCTGGGATTGAAGGTGCGATTGTCACAATACGTGCATCCGCCACTCGATATCCGCCCATCCCTGTTAGGACAGGAGAATCCCGCATCTATCGAGATCTTCTGTACCCGAAAGTCAGGGAACTGCTTCCGGATCCACGTCCCAAAGTCATTATAATACAAACTCATAATCTTAAAAACAACTCCTAACTCCAAACTCCTAACTCCTAACTTACATGATTTCCGCCTTGAGTGCAGTCTTGTCGTGATTGAACTCTCCCAGGCGAACCTTGATGAGCTGGTTGTCATATTCCTCCTTGGCGAGGGCCGGCGACAGTTCCACACGCACATAGTTCTTGGTGAAACCATGCATCGCCTTGCCACGAGGTGCCTTCTCGAAGAGCACTTCCGCTTCCGTGCCGATATACTGAGCATAGAATGCCTGCGTCTTCTCATCGCTCAACTCCAGGAGTCGCTTAGAGCGAAGCTTCTTCTCCTTGTCGCTCACCACGTATGGTATCTTGAGCGCTGCCGTGCCCGGACGCTCCGAATATGGGAATACATGGAGCTGGGTAACTGGCAGACTCTTCAAGAACTCATAACATTCCTCGAAGCATTCTGGTGTCTCGCCTCTACAGCCCACCATCACATCCACACCGATGAAGGCGTCTGGCATCTTCTCCTTGATGAGATCCACCTTATGGGCGAAGAGCGCCTTGTCATAACGGCGATGCATCAACTTGAGCACCTCATCGCTACCACTCTGCAATGGGATGTGGAAGTGAGGCATGAAGGCACGGCTCTCGGCGCAATAAGCAATGAGGTCATCATCGCAAAGATCTGGCTCCAGACTGGAGATACGATAACGCTTGATGCCCTCCACCTGGTCGAGTGCTTTCACCAAGTCGATGAATCGCTCGTGTGTGGTCTGACCAAAGTCGCCGATGTTCACACCCGTGATCACGATTTCCTTGCCTCCCTCACGAGCTGCCTGCTCACTCTGCTCCACGAGCGAAGCGATGCTAGGATTACGAGAGTTGCCACGGGCGAAAGGTATGGTGCAATAGGTGCAATAGTAGTTGCAGCCATCCTGCACCTTGAGGAAGTAACGGGTGCGATTGCCTCGTGAGCATGAAGGCTGGAAGGTCTTGATGTCCTTGGTCTTCACGCTGTGATGCTCGTGCAGGGATGATGCATTGCCAGCTTCGGCTGCATCGGCTGAAGTCAAGCCATGCTCGATGGCAAACTTCTGTGCCCAGGCATCGCTGAGATATTGTATCAAGTTAGCTTTCTCATTGGCTCCGAGCACCAAGTCCACGCCCTCTATCTTGCTCACATTCTCCGACTCCAGCTGGGCATAGCAGCCCGTCACGATGACGAATGCGCCAGGGTTCTCTCTCACCATGCGGTGGATAGCCTGACGGCACTTGTGATCGGCAACCTCGGTTACAGAGCAAGTATTGATGAGACATATATCGGCACGCTCCCCCTTCTGTGCGGTGATGACGCCCATGTCCTCGAGCATCTTACCAAAAGTGGAAGTTTCAGAGAAGTTGAGTTTGCAGCCCAGAGTATAGTAAGCTGCCTTTTTGCCTTGGAAAGCACTTGAATCTATCATATATTATCTATTATCTGGTTGGTATCGTTGTTTTACAAAGCCTTAGCCTATAAAAACGAAAAAGCCGCTAGACCGAAGTCCAGCGGTTGTTTCTCTCATTTTTCGTTCGTAAAGTAATCTGAGATTACTTAGCAGAATCTGCAGCAGCAGTGTCAGCAGCAGCAGTATCAGCAGCAGCTGAATCTACCTGAGCTGTGTCAGAATCAGCAGAAGCTGTGTTCTGAGCTGTTTTGTTACCACAAGATGCGAAAGAGATAGCTGCGATAGCTACGAACATTAAAACTAATTTCTTCATTTTCTTTGCTTTTTAAATCTGTAAAACAATCATTTGTTCTTTAAAACGATGCAAAGGTAAGCATTTTTTTGATACGTTGTTCTTTTTTTTGTGACTTTTTTTTAGGCCATTTTGTAACATTTTTACAAGTAGCTGATTTTCTGCACATTACAAACTGCTAACAAAGGTTAAAGTTTTTGATGTGTTCGTAAACACCCCGATTTTAACACTTTTGAGTACTTTTTTGTGTTCGCTGCACAAGCAAGAAATACTGGGAGGGCAGGTTTGTTACCTGCCCAATATGGGGGAATGCTTTTTGGTGTGATAATGGAATATACTTGTTCATTGGGCAGGTAACAAACCTGCCCTCCCAGCATTTCTTGCTGATAACGTAGTAATCTATATATATAATATAATGTACGCGCGCGAAAGAAAATATCTAAAGTTCTGCGAGAAAAAACATAAGTTCAAGCCAAAAAGTTTGCTTATACAAGATGTTTTTAGTAACTTTGCATCACCTTAGAATAAGGATAGATGATAAAAATCCGATAGAAAACAGAAAACAATAACAAAGACATGAACCAACTGAAAGAAAACGAAGGCATACCTGGCAGCATATTGCTTACCATGGCCATCATTGCCGGATTCACAGTAGCCAACTGCTACTATAACCAGCCGCTCCTGGAGATGATCAGAGGCGACATGGGAGTCAATGAACAGCAAGCCAACCTCATCACCGTGATCACGCAGATAGGTTATGCGCTGGGCCTGTTCTTCCTCATCCCGATGGGCGATCTCTACTCCCGTCGCCGTGTCATCCTGATCAATATGACATTGGCAGCCCTCATGGCCATCATCATCGCCATGGCTTCCCGCATCTGGCTGATATGGGGCGCATCGCTTATCCTGGGTGCCTGCTCAGTGATACCCCAGTTCTTCATTCCGATAGCCGGACAGTTCTCCAAGCCCAAGGACAAGAGCCGCAACATGGGATTTGTGCTCTCGGGACTGCTCACGGGCATCCTCGCCTCACGAGTGGTGAGCGGCTATGTGGGCGACTGGTTGGGCTGGCGCGAGATGTTTATCATCGCTGCCATCGTGATGGTGATTTGCATGGCCATCACGCTGAAGATGATGCCCGACATGAAGCGCAACTACGTAGGCACCTACCGCGGACTGATGATCACGGTGGCTGAGATATTCCTCTATCATCCTCGCATACGCCTCTACTCCATCCGTGCAGCCTTTGGATTTGGCAGCATGATGGCGATATGGTCGTGCCTAGCCTTCCTGCTGGCGCAACCTCCTTTCCTGGCAGGTAGCGAGATGGTGGGACAACTGGGACTGTGTGGCATCGTGGGTGCCATCGTGGCTAGCGGACTGGGCAAACTGGTGCCTAGATTTGGCATCAGGAAGTTTAGTCTGGCAGGAGCCATCCTTCAAATAGTAGCCTGGTCCATCGCCATTGCCTTGGGCGATAGTTATGCAGGACTGATAGCTGCCATCATCTTGGTGGATGTAGGATTGCAATGCCAGCAACTCAGCAATCAGAGCGGATGTATCCAGGAGATACCCGAGGCTGCCAATCGTGCCAACACCATCTTCATGACCACTTATTTCATAGGCGGTTCGCTGGGCACCTTCTGCTCCGGACTGGCATGGATCCATCTGGGATGGCTGGGCGTATGCTTCGTAGGCATCATCTTTGCCTTCATCTCCCTGACCATTACCGTATCATATACTAAATAAAAAATACTGGGAGGGCAGGTTTGTTTACCTGCCTTCCCAGTATTTCTGATTATTGGGCAGGCAACAAACCTGCCCTCCCAGCATTTCTTGCTAGAAACTAATGACCTAGGATCGTAAACTTGGCAAACTTCAGGAGCAACTGCTTGGTTCCAGAGTTCTGAAACTCAACCGTTGCCTTGGCGTTTTCGCCCGCTCCCTCTATCTTGAGCACAGTGCCTATGCCGAAACGCTGATGCTCTATCCTTGCTCCCTCTTTCAAGCCTGACGCAGCAGAAGAAGATACGGAGGATGAGCCTCCAGCACTGCTTGTACCCATGATTCTCTGTGCTGCATTCAGTGCTCTCACAGACTTGAAGGAAGATCTAGGAGATTCGGATGCAGAAGACACTGGGCTAGATACAGATGATGCTGGTCTAGATGCAAATGACGTTGGACTAGATACAGATGATGCCGGTCTAGATGCAGAAGATGCAGAAGAAGTATACGATGGTTTAGGGTCTGCCTTAAACTGGGATGAAACGGAGTTTCTGTCCCATGGCATTCTGCCACCATATCCCGTCTCACGCTTACCATAACCCGTCTCACTCCTACCATAGCCACCACCGAAGTCATCATTTCGCTTACTACCATAGCCACCACCGAATATCGAGCCACCCATTTCTTCCTGGCTGTCCAGAAGGTTGGCATCTATCTCATCGATGAAACGACTAGGATTGTCAAATTCCATCTTTCCATAGCGCCAACGATTCTTAGCATTGGTCAGGACGCAATGCCTCTCGGCACGGGTGATAGCCACATAGAGCAGACGGCGCTCCTCCTCCAACTCTCTCGGAGATACCGCAGCTATAGGACTCGGGAAGATGTTCTCCTCCAAGCCCACCACGAAGACAGTAGGAAACTCCAATCCCTTGGCTGCATGGACCGTCATGAGCGACACGCGTGGCTCATCCTTCTCTCCGTCGCTATCGGCATCGGTGAGCAGCGCCACGTCCTGCAAGTAATCGGTCAAGAAAGTCTCGTCCATCCTGCCCTCTTCTCTGCGTTCCTCCACGAATACTGACATACCGCTCAGGAGCTCCTCCAGGTTTTCCTGGCGAGCCAGGTCGTCGGCATTCTTGCCCGACATGATGTCCTCGCTGATTTTGCTCTCCTTGATGATGGCATCACCGAGCTCATACACATCGGTGGTGTGCGAACGCTCGATGAAGGAGCTGATGAGCAGGCGGAAGTTATCGAGCTTGGTCAGCGTTCCCTTGTTCACGTTGAGTCCGTAGTGTACAGGATTGCCTATCACCTCCCAGAAGCTCACATGGTTCTGGTGGGCACAGTCTGCCAACTTCATGATGGTAGTGGCACCGATGCCACGAGCCGGATAGTTGATGATGCGCTTGATGGCCTCCTCATCGTCGGGGTTAGCCACCACTCTGAAGTATGCGATGATGTCCTTGATTTCCTTGCGCTGATAGAAACTCAATCCGCCATAGATGCGATAAGGAATGCCCTGCTTTCTGAATTCCTCCTCGAAGCTACGGCTCTGCGCATTGGTACGATAGAGAATGGCAAAATTCTGATATTCACAGTCTTCCTGACGCTTGATGCGCTTGATGTCCTTAGCCACGATGACCGCCTCCTCCTTGTCGCTATAGGCTGGTTTATATTGTATCTTTTCGCCCTTGGCATTCTTGCTGTACACATCCTTCGGTATCTGGTTGCGGTTGTGCTTAATCAAGCTGTTGGCTGCCTCCACGATGGTCTGGGTGGAGCGATAATTCTGCTCCAACTTGAAGAGTTTGGTATCTGGCAACTGCTTCTGATAGTTGAGGATATTGTCGATGTTGGCACCACGGAAACTGTAGATGCTCTGCGAGTCATCACCCACGGCACACACACGCAATTTTTCCCTGCATAGCTGCATCACGATAGACATCTGCACATGGTTGGTGTCCTGATACTCATCCACCAGGATATAGTCGAATCGATCGGAATATTTCTTACGGATGTCCTCATGCTCACGAAACAATTGGAAGGTGAGCATCAGGATGTCGTCAAAGTCCATGGCGTTGGCTTGCTTGCATCGCTGCACATAGGCAGTATATATCTTGCCTATCTCGGGCATATTGGCACGCTTGTTCTGCTGCCATATCTCGCAGTCAGCCTCGTATGCGGCGGCAGTCACCAGATTATTTTTCGCCATTGAGATCTTAGCATGCACGGCAGCTGGCTTGTACGCCTTCTCGTCCAAACCCATCTCCTTGACGATAGCCTTGATGAGCGAGCGGGAGTCAGCCTCATCATAGATGGTGAAGTTGTTGTTGAACCCGATATGCTCAGCCTCGGCCCTCAAGATTCTGGAGAAGATGCTATGGAAGGTACCCATATAGAGATGCTGGGCAAGGTCCTCGCCCACCAGTCTGCCGATACGTTCCTTCATCTCCTTCGCCGCCTTGTTGGTAAAGGTGAGCGCCATGATGCTCCAAGGTTTCAGTCCCTGGCTCAGCAGATAGGCTATCTTATAGGTGAGCACACGTGTCTTGCCCGAACCTGCGCCAGCTATCACCAGCGAGGGTCCGTCGATATATTCCACAGCCTTGCGCTGCGCTTCATTCAAGTCGTCAAGTAAATTCATTTATTATAATGTAAAAGATAAGAGTGATACTCTCAACAAAATAAGCAGCTTGCTGATTGGGCAGGTAACAAACCTGCCCTCCCAGTATTTCTTGCTAATGTTATTTTCCTCTATACCCGCCCACGGCGGTCCTTGGGTCCACGTCCTCGCCCTCACGTGGGAAGACAGGGATGAATCGCATCTGATGCTCTATCTGATGCTGGCGCTTCTTCATGTAGGCACTAGGATGCAGGGAGCTAAACTTGCGCGGATTAGGCAGTGTGGCGGCTATCAGGGCACACTCACTGCGGAAGAGGTCTTGCGCCTTCTTATTGAAATGGTATTCCGCCACGGCATCCACGCCATAGATGCCTGGTCCCATCTCGATGCTGTTGAGGTAAACCTCCATGATGCGCTGCTTGCTCCACATCATTTCGATGAGGAAGGTGAAATAGACCTCGAAGCCCTTGCGAGTCCAGGAGCGACCCGGCCAGAGAAACACATTCTTGGCGGTCTGCTGACTGATGGTGCTGGCTCCATGCACTTTGCCTCCACGGGCATTGTTCTTAGCCGCACTCTCAATGGCGCCAAAGTCAAAGCCATGATGCTTCAGGAATCGGGCGTCCTCGCTCGCCATCACCGCCACGGGCATGTGGGGCGAAATCTTGTCCATCGAAACCCAGTGATGATGCAGGGTAATACTCTCGCCGTCAGCCACTTGCTGGAAGCAACGAATAAACATCAAGGGGGTGAAACATACAGGGATAAACCTATACGCTACAACAGCAAGAATGGTGGTACTGAAAAACAGCACCACCACCCATCTGATGATATTTTTGATTTTCTGCAAAATCATATATGAATTATTTCAATGTTCCGTTGTTGGCAGCATTAATCATTGCCTGGCTAGCATAGAGATATACCTCTACACGACGGTTGGCCTGACGACCCGCTGCCGTGCTATTGTCGGCAACTGGATTGCTAGAGCCAAAGCCCTGCACAGACTTCACCTGATTGGCAGATACGCCACAGGAAGACAAGTAGTTGTATACAGACTTGGCACGATTCTCGCTCAATGGCAAGTTGATGCCGTCGTTACCGGTATTGTCGGTATAGCCCTGGATGGCAACCTCGCAGTCGGTATTGCCCTTCAGTGTAGTGGCAAGCTGTGCCAAATCATTCTTGGCAGCGGCATTGAGGTCATATTTATTGGTCTTGAACAGGATGCCAGAATCGAAGGTAACCTTGACAGCAGCCAATCCATTGGCATCAGTCACGGTAGAAACCTGCGCATTCTGAATTTGCTGAGCCTCCCGCTTTACCTTGTCCATGTGGCGACCGATGAGGGTACCAGCTCCTGCGCCTACGGCAGCACCGATGGCTGCACCTACTGCAGCACCCGTACCACGATGGCTATTATTGAGCAATCCGCCCACGAGTCCACCGAGGGCTGCACCAGAACCGGCACCAATCAAAGTACCATTAGCCTGATTGCTACCACAACTACCCAAAAGTAAGCAGAGAGAGAGTCCTGCTACTGCAAAATTCATCTTTTTCATTTCTAAATCTCCTATATTTATGTTATTTAATTGCAAAGATACGTCTTTTTTCTCCAAAACGGAGCGTTTTCTAATATTTTTTTGTATTTTTGCATGCAAAATTAAAAGTATTTGTGCAAATGCACTAGGGAAATCACCTATTTTGGGTGTGGGAAATCCCTATTTCGCATGCTTTCGAGCGATAAAGATAAGAATAAAATAATAATACATAATTAATAATATGGCTAAGGAACTTAAGAATTTGACCAAGCGAGCTGACAACTACAGTCAGTGGTATAATGACTTGGTAGTAAAAGCCGACCTCGCTGAGCTCTCACCAGTTCGCGGTTGTATGATTATCAAACCATACGGCTACGCTATCTGGGAGAAGATGCAGCACGAGCTCGACAAGATGTTTAAGAAGACAGGTGTACAGAACGCATACTTCCCTCTCCTCATCCCGAAGAGTTTCTTCTCTCGTGAGGCTGAGCACGTGGCAGGTTTCGCCAAGGAGTGTGCCGTGGTTACTCACTATCGCCTCAAGGCTTCTGAGGATGGCAAGAGCGTGGACGTGGATCCAGCTGCCAAGCTCGATGAGGAGCTCATTATCCGCCCTACATCAGAGACCATCATCTGGAACACCTATAAGAACTGGATTCACTCATGGCGCGACCTCCCTATCCTCTGCAACCAGTGGTGCAACGTGATGCGCTGGGAGATGCGTACCCGTCCTTTCCTCCGCACATCAGAGTTCTTGTGGCAGGAGGGTCATACAGCCCACGCCACCAAGGAAGAGGCTGAGGCAAAGGCTCAGGAGATGCTGAAGGTATACGCTGACTTCGCCGAGAACTACATGGGCGTGCCTGTGCTCCAGGGTGTAAAGAGCGAGACAGAGCGCTTCGCAGGTGCCCTCAACACCTATACCATCGAGGCGATGATGCAGGATGGCAAGGCTCTCCAGAGCGGTACATCTCACTTCTTGGGTCAGAACTTCGCCAAGAGTTTTGATGTTACCTATCTTAATAAGGAGAACAAGCCTGAGTACGTATGGGCTACTTCTTGGGGTGTGTCTACCCGCTTGATGGGTGCCCTCATCATGGTTCACAGCGATGACAATGGATTGGTTTTGCCTCCTAAGTTGGCTCCTATCCAGGTGGTTATCATCCCTATCAACAAGGGTGATGAGCAGTTGGCTCAGATCACAGCCAAGCTTCAGCCTGTCATCGACCAGCTCCAGGAGTTGGGCATCAGCGTGAAGTATGATGACAATAACAACAAGCGCCCAGGCTTCAAGTTTGCCGACTATGAGTTGAAGGGTGTGCCAGTGCGTCTCGCCATGGGCGGTCGTGACTTGGAGAACAACACCATCGAGATTATGCGTCGTGACACCTTGGAGAAGGAGAACGTAAGCTTCGACGGCATCGTGGAGCGCGTGAAGAACCTCTTGGACGAGATTCAGAAGAACATCTTCGAGAAGGCTCGCGCTTATCGTGACGCTCACGTATACGAGTGCGACAACTACGAGGAGTTCAAGGAACGCGTGAAGGATGGCGGTTTCTTCCTCTGCCACTGGGACGGCACAGCCGAGACCGAGGCAAAGATCAAGGAGGAGACACAGGCCACTATCCGCTGCGTGCCTTTCGCTTACGAGCAGACTCCAGGTGTAGACATGGTAAGCGGCAAGCCAGCCGTGGCTCGTGTCATCATCGCTAGAAGCTATTAAGAGTTTGGAGTTAGGAGTTAGGAGTTAGGAGTTTTTCTGCTCCTTGAAAAAGACTCTATAAGTAATATCATAAAATTATGAGGCAGTTGATACTCTACATCATTTTCGTGGTGTCCATGGTTCTTTCGGGCTGTGGTGAGGTATCTGCTGCCTCTAATTATTCTCATACCACTAGGGAAAACACGAAAGACCGCCTGGAGAAGGTGGATCACAAGGAGAACCAGCACGAAGCCCAACTGGAGGATGCATCCGTGTTGGCATATCGAGTGTGCAGCAATCGTCCGCAGCGCCTTCTGCCTACGGGCAATATGCATGCCAATGGAAGTGCCGTTAGTAGGTTGCTTTTTAATAAAATCCGATTTTTATCACATCTTTTATCCGCTGATGGTGGCGAGGGATTGCGCCTGGAGAGCGCCCCTATCCACTTTGATGTCGCCAGCAAGTATTATGTCATTTGCCTGCGGCATCTCATCTGTTAGCGCATTCTATTCTTTTTTTATCACTAAGCAATGCTGGGAGGGCAGGTTTGTTACCTGCCCAATGGGTAAGTATGCCCTATTTTTGACTACAAAAAAACAGTACAATTATATATTATAATAAAGAATAGAAAGATAAAGGATTATGTCTAAGATAAATCATTTGGAAATGGGTGCAGAGGTTATGGCACTCGAAGATATCACAGTAAAGAAAACATTCCTTGGCATGGGCATCAAGCTCATCTACAAGCCTACACAGAGCGTGGTCAAAGTAAAGGAAAATGAGTACACACAGGAGGATGGCAGAAAGCTGGAGAACATCCTCTCCACAGAATCTGATAAGGTGGAGAAGGCTATCCAGCAGTTCCCAGTGTCTTCAGTAGGCATGGGCAATGTGAAGCTAGAGGCTTGCCTCTCTGCCGACCACCAGTTTGCAGCCGTGCAGCTCCTGTGTTTCAAGGACTTCGACTACAAGCCCGTCACCAACATGAGGGTATTCACCGGCAGTGCAGCCCAGGCTATAGCCAAGCTGTTCTAAATGATGTTGAAAGTTGAAAGTTAGAAGTTGAAAATTATGATTACTTTTTAAGGGAATTTCTTAGGAAAAACTACCCTCTAAAGCATATCATAAATTTCAACTTTCAAATTTCAACTTTCATTTTTTTTACTCATCTGCCAACTCATGCAGCGTATACTCGCTACTGCCGTCGAAGCAGTGGGTGCATACCTGGCACTTTGGCAATCCGATGGCCTCCACCAGCTGCTCGATGGTATTGAACTTCAGGCTGGTAAGTCCCAATTCCTGGGCTATCTCGTCCACCATCTTCTGATACTCAGGAGAGCCCGTGGTGGCATATTTCTCCAGATTTTTGTTGGCATCGCCCTCAAACTTCTCGATTACTCGACGGGTAATCAGCTCCATCGCACTCTTGGAAGAAGTGAAGTTGATGAATGGGCAGGCATATACCAATGGCGGACAAGCGATGCGCATGTGGCATTCCTTCAAGCCAGCCTGGCTGAAGAGCACTTTTACGTTGTCCCTGAGCTGGGTGCCACGCACGATACTGTCGTCGCAGAACAACACTCTCTTGCCCTTGAGCATTGCCTTGTTAGGTATCAGCTTCATCTTAGCCACGAGCGAACGCATGCTCTGGTTGCTAGGCATGAAGGAGCGAGGCCATGTAGGCGTATACTTGGCGATGCAACGCTGATAAGGCACGCCCTTGCCAGCCGCATATCCCATCGCCATGCCCGTGCCCGAATCAGGAATACCGCTACAGCAGTCTATCTCCACATCGTCGGTCTTCGCCAGGTTTAATCCATTGGTGAATCGGGCTTCCTCCACATTCTTGCCCTCGTAGGTAGAGGTAGGGAATCCGTAGTACACCCAGAGGAATGAGCACACCTGCATCTTCTTGTTGGCAGGTCGCAGCTGCTCCAGTCCATCGGCAGTCATCTTGACGATTTCGCCCGGTCCCACCTCATATTCGGTCTCGAAGTCGAGGTTAGGGAATGAGGTCGTCTCGCTGCTGGCAGCATGTGCGCCGTCCTTCTTACCTATAATAATAGGTGTACGTCCCCAGCTGTCGCGCGCACAGATGATGCCATCCTCGGTGAGGATCATCATGGTGCAGGAGCCCTTGATGTGTCGATACACATTCTCGATGCCCTCCTTGAAGCTTTTGCCCTGGATGATGAGCAGCGCCACCAGTTCGGTAGGATTGGTGTGGCCGGATGACATCTCAGCGAAGTGCATGTTCTTCTGGAGCAAGAGCTGAGTAAGTTCGTCGATGTTCACAATCTTGGCTACCGTGCAAATGGCGAAGCGGCCAAGATGAGAGTTCATAATTAATGGCTGAGCGTCGGTATCGCTGATGACGCCGATACCCGAAGTGGCGCCCTCGAAGCGATCGAGGATTGGCTCAAACTTGGTTCTGAAGTAAGAGCTTTCCAGGTTGTGGATAGAGCGCACGAACCCCTTGTCCTTACTGTAGGTTGCCAAACCGCCTCGGCGTGTGCCGAGATGTGAGTTGTAGTCGGTGCCGTAGAACAGGTCTGCGACACAGCTTTTCTTGGAAATAGTTCCGAAAATGCCTCCCATAAGAGTAATATGTATAGTTAATTGTTTGAAATACGGCTGCAAAGGTAATAAAAAGATAGGAAATATGCAAGAAAATTGTTAAAAACATAAATAGTATTAGTATTTTCTCTTCAAAACGGAGATTATCTCAATAATATTATGTACCTTTGTTGACAAATAAAAACAACTTATATGGGTGGATTTCAAAAAAACAACCTATTTGGGTTGATTTTTAAAAAACAACCTATTTGGGTTGATTTTTTCAAATATTTTATGTATCTTTGCACCCAAATTAGAAGAATTAGGATATGAAAGCAATAATAACAGGAGATATCATTGACTCAACAATGATTCCTATCACACAGAGACCAGCACTTCTTGACACCATCAAGAAAGCTGCCCATTATGTCAAAAAACTGTCACCTCTAAAATACGAAATCTTTAGAGGAGACAGTTTCCAATTTGTCATCGACAAACCAGAGCAAGCATTGACTATAGCCATTTTGCTCAGAGCTGCGCTCAGAAAATCAACTCCTGAGAAGAACAGTAACATTTGGGATGCCAGAATATCCATCGGCATAGGAGACATTGCCTATGTATCTACAAATATTACTACTTCCGACGGAGAAGCTTTCCAGCTCTCAGGAAGAGGTCTCGACACACTCGGAAAAAGAGCACTTGGTATATTTACCAGATGGGAAGACATCAACGAAGAGCTACAAGTAAGCACAGCCTTTGCCGATGAAATCATTAGCAATTGGAGTAGCTATCAAGCAGAAACAATAATAGCATCTATAGGAGACAACTTAAAGCAAAAAGAAATTGCCATAAGATTCCAAAAGACTCCACAAGCAGTCAACAAGACATTGATCTTGGCCAAGGACAATCTCATCAAGATGTACATCAAGCGATTCGAAACCATCATATTAAACAAAATTGAAGCATCATGAGCATCGAAATCTTATTGCGACTCTTGTTCGCTCACATCATAGCCGACTTCTTCTTACAGACCGACAAGCTCTGCGAGATGAAGAAAACCAAACCTGCTGTGGGATTACCAATCCACAGCCTCATCCATGCCACATGTTCCTATATAGTTGTGGGCGAATGGACTAACTTCATGATTCCTGTCATCATCTTCGTAAGCCATCTTGCTATAGATTGGACCAAGATTAAATATATGCAGGATGGTGTAAAAGGATTTCTTCTAGATCAATCCTTGCACCTTATCATCATCTTGGCTTTAAGCTTTAGTTGCGCCACATCACTCCACACAACGGCTCTAGCGATAGCATCTCAGATATTGAAACCTCAATACATTTTGCTTTTGTGCGGTTATCTACTGATGCTGAAGCCTTCATCCATATTTCTTAGCTTATTACTAAAGCAATGGAATGTAAAAATCAAGAATCAAAGCCTGCCCAATGCTGGTAAATGGATTGGCTATCTAGAAAGAATCCTTATCCTAACTTTTGTGCTTTCAGGAAACTTTGAAGGCGTAGGATTTCTTTTGGCTGCCAAATCCGTATTCAGATTTGGTGACCTCAACAAGGCTAATGACATACAGGTAACAGAATATGTACTCATCGGAACATTAACCAGTTTTGCAATAGCTATCATGACTGGCATCATCATCAAACAACTGTAAGACAATGTAAAAGATAATTTTCAAACATTTGATAGTGCTCTGACTTTTTAAAGTGGACTCAGTAGTTTATTCTATCAAAATAATCTCGCCCCACCCCTCATCCCCCTCCATTTCGGGAGGAAGAATCGGGGCGGGGCGATGGTCAAAAGACCTGTCAATTAATAGATTGTTTTCACGGCTCGCCTAGATACTCGAAGATGAGGTCCACCTGGCGAGGCGGCAGATACTGGCTGTGCTTCTGATAGCCCAGCCGGGTGAGCTCGGACCAGAGATCAGGGCACTTCTTGACCCAGCACATCAGATGCTTGCGCGCAGAGGTCTTGTCTGGCGCATCAGGGAAGTACAGCAAGGCTAACTCGCACTTGCTATACATACGATTAGAGGTGTTTCTTGACATATATCACATTAATTTTGCAACTTATGCTCACGGAAGAACACAGCCAGTCCTTGGGCGATATAACCGCCCGTATTCATCTTGCGATTCTCTCTCTTACACTGCCCGATGTAATAGTCCTTGTGAAAGAACCAATTGTCCAGTTCGCCCAGCAAGTCTAGCTCCAACAGGTCGCTTAAACATTTGGCAGTCAGGTCCTTCACACCATAGCGGGCTATCAGCTTCAGCTTGAGCTTAATACGCTCTGCCTTCAGAAGGTCGCTAGCCGCGCCACCCTCCAGCATACCTGAATTGCGACGGTCATGAAGCGTGAAGGTGATGTGAACGGGCATGGAATGACGGTCCTGCTCGGTGGCGAAACAAGGATCATAGCTCACGTACTCGTGTACCACCCCCTTGTCATAAAGTCGCTTCAGCTCATCGCAGGCAGGCTTGAGGCATTTCGTCTCTAGGGCTTTCCATGTATTGTACACACCAGATTTGCAAAAAAACAAGAACTGCAATTTATGGGTAGCACAACGGGTGTTTCCTTTCATCGCCCAGCACTGTACCATGAGATATAGTTTCATGGTGAGGCGGCTGCGACACTGATTGATAACACGCAGGTCGATGAGTCCCTTGCCCTTGTCGAAGCCATAAAAATGGCTTATCACATCTATAGAGAATCTAAACGTCACCATCCAGCAGCCCTTCTTGTTAGGATAAGTCTCACAGGTGAAGAGGCTCGTGAAATCACGATAGTACGTTACGTTGCCCACCTTGAATGGGATGCTGATGGGCTTCTTCGCCATCTGCTCCAATACGTTGCGCACTCTTGCCGTGCGCTTCGTGTCCAAGCCTAGTTCCGAGAGTTTCATGATCACGTCGATGTGTCCCGCATCACGCTGTTCGGGTGTGAATGCGTACACAAATTGGTCATGAGTAACCTCCTTCTTTACGCTGTACTTAGTAATCACTTCTTGCGCATGCTTTACGATGGCAAGCAATACCTTGATCTCGGCAGTGGAATAGGCGTTGCGCGCCAATCCCTGTGTACCAAGAATGGCAATGAAAGTTTTCGCCCCATGCCTCCCCTCTCCTCAAGAGAGAAAGGACGCATGGGGCGAATTCTTATTATATCAATCCCAGATTAGTCGAGATTCAAGCTCTTCTTGATAGCAGCGATCTTCTCCTCAGCTGCCTTGGTGCAACGGTTGTAGCAACCTGCGCACTTGAAGGATGGATCCTTCACCTCGATATAGAACTTGATTTTAGGCTCTGTACCTGATGGACGAACGCTCACCTTGGTGTTGTCGTCGCAGAACCACTGGAGCACATTGCTTGTAGTAGGCATATTGAGTTTCTCCACTGAGCCGTCAGCATGCTTGGTCTCCAATGTCTGGTAGTCCTTCCAAGTAACCACCTTGCTGCCACCGAGCTCCTGAGGAGGGTTGGCACGGAAGTCGGCCATCATCTGCTTAATCTCGTCAGCACCAGTCTTACCTGGACGAACCACGTTGACAGTGAACTCCTTGCTGAAACCATACTCTGCATAGATCTGCATCAAGAGGTCGTAGAGAGTCTTGCCCTGATCCTTAGCCCAAGCTGCAATCTCGCAGATGAGACAGATAGAAGCAGGAGCATCCTTATCGCGTACCTTATCGTATGGCAAGAAGCCGAAGCTCTCCTCACCACCACCGATGTAATCCTGCTTGCCCTCAGAGATAGCAATCTCACGTGCAATCCACTTGAAACCTGTGTAGCAGTCGCGGAGCTCCACATTGTTCTTCTTGGCAATCTCAGCGATCACCTCTGTGGTTACGATGGTCTTCACGAGGAAGTCTGTTGGCTTCAACTTACCGAGCTTCTTCTTGTTCTCGATGATATAGTAGCAGAACATCATGGCTGTCTGGTTACCATTGATAATCATCCACTCACCCTTATCGTCACGGCAAACGATAGCGAGACGGTCAGCATCAGGGTCAGTAGCCACCACGAGGTCGGCGTTCAACTTAGTACCGAGCTTCATACCGAGGGTCATAGCCTCAGCATTCTCTGGGTTAGGAGAAACTACAGTTGGGAAGTTGCCATCCACTACCATCTGCTCAGGAACCACGTTGATGTTCTGGAAGCCCCAAGAACGGAGGCAGAGAGGTACGATGACACGACCTGTACCGTGCATAGCTGAGTAAACGATGTTGAGGTCCTTCTGGCGATTGATGACATCCTGGTCGATCATAGCAGAGTGAACGGCTGTCATGTAGTCATAGTCCATCTCACCACCGATGATCTGGATCTTGTCCCAGTTAGCCTCAAACTTCACGTCCTCAATCTTCACCTTGTTCACCTCGTCGATGATACCTGTATCGTGTGGAGCCAAAACCTGAGCACCATCCTCCCAGTAAGCCTTGTAGCCATTGTACTCCTTAGGGTTGTGAGAAGCGGTAACGTTGACACCAGCCTTGGCGCCGAGCTGACGGATAGCGAAAGAAATCTCTGGTGTAGGGCGAAGACCCTCGAAGAGATAAGCCTTGATGCCATTGGCAGAGAAGATAGCGGCAACGGTCTCAGCGAAGAGGCGAGAGTTGTTGCGGCAGTCGTGACCTACCACTACAGAGAGGTTGTCCTGGCCTGGGAAAGCCTTGAGGATGTAGTTGGCGAAGCCCTGAGTAGCCATACCAACGATATACTTGTTCATGCGGTTGGTACCTGCGCCCATGATGCCGCGCAAACCACCTGTACCGAACTCCAAGTTCTGATAGAAGGCATCTACGAGGGCTGACTTATCCTCAGCATCGAGCATTGCCTGTACTTCCTTACGTGTTTCTTCGTCAAAAGCAGGTGTGAGCCACTGCTGTGCTCTTTCTTCACACTGCTTAATCAATTCTGCATTGTTAGCCATAGTTTGATTTTATTTTGTTATTAATAATTGCTATAAAAGATAGGTGTGTCCGAAAACAGCACCCTATTTCTCTTTTTGCGTACAAAGATATATAAAAATTTCGAGAAACAAAGCAAGTTTGAAGTTTTTTTTGTATTTTTGCATCTTGAAACGATCATGTAAAGAAAATAAGACTAGTATTTAGCAATAAAATATCAGAATAAAGAATATGGAATTACATTTTACAGGCATCATCATTGCCGTTTGCACTTTCTTGGTGATAGGATTGTTCCACCCTATCGTATTGAAGACGGAGTATTACACGGGCACCAAGTACTGGTGGGTATTCCTGGTAGTGGGCATCGGTACCATCGCCGCCGCCTTTATCATAGAGAACGTACTCATCTCTGCCCTCCACGGTGTGGTGGGCGCTAGCAGCCTATGGAGCATCGGTGAGCTCTTTGAGCAGCGCCACCGCTGCGAGAAAGGCTGGTTTCCCAAGAACCCAAAGCGCATAGGCACAGGATATTATAGGGACGAAAAGGCATGAAGACAGAACTGATATTGGTCGGAAAGACCGTCAACAAGCACTTCGTGGCGGGCATCAAGGACTATGCCGAGCGCATCACCCACTACATGCCCTTCCATATCACCACGATACCGGAGCTCAAGAACACCAAGAGCCTCAGCGAACAGCAACAGAAGGAACGCGAGGGAGAACTGATACTCAAGCTGATTCAGCCCTCCGACACCGTGGTGCTGCTGGATGAGCACGGACAGGAGTTCCGAAGCATCGAGTATGCCAAGTGGCTGGAGCGCAAGCAGGCCACGGCTCGCCGACTCATCTTCGTCATCGGCGGCCCCTACGGATTCTCCGATGCCGTATACAGCCGTGCCAACGAGAAGATATCCCTCTCCAAGATGACCTTCTCCCACCAGATGGTGCGCCTCATCTTCACCGAGGCGCTCTATCGCGCATGCACTATTATAAAAGGTGAACCGTACCACCATGAGTAGTTTGGAGTTAGGAGTTTGGAGTTTGGAGTTAGGAGTTTGGAGTTTTTTTAAGAAATATGACTACAGATAAGTTTATTGAGATAAAAGGAGCAAGAGCCAACAACCTGAAGAATATCGACGTGAAGATACCACAGGGCAAATTCGTTGCCATCACGGGTGTCTCCGGGTCGGGCAAGTCTTCATTGGCTTTTGACACATTATATGCCGAGGGACAGCGCCGCTACGTGGAGTCGCTCTCCTCTTACGCCCGCCAGTTCCTGGGCAGAATGAGCAAGCCGGAGTGCGACTTCATCAAGGGGTTGCCACCTGCCATCGCCATCGAGCAGAAGGTGATTTCCCGCAACCCTCGTTCCACCGTGGGCACCAACACCGAGATCTATGAGTATCTGCGACTGCTCTTCGCCCGCATCGGCAAGACCTATTCGCCCGTCAGCGGACAGGAGGTGAAGCGACATACCACCGAGGACATCCTTGCCTGCACCCGCCAATACTCACAGGGCACCAAGTTTGTCATCCTAGCCCCCATCCACGTCATCGAGGGGCGCAGTCTCTGCAAGCAACTGGAGATGTACATCCAGGAGGGATACGCACGCATCATGGAGAAAGGCGAGTTTGTGCGCATTGAGGACTTTCTAGAGCAAGCAGACAAGGACCTCTTGGAGGCATCGGGCGACCAGCTCAAGGAGATGATGCAGCAGAAGGGCGAGGACATCTACCTCGTCATCGACCGATCGTCGGTAAGCGAGGAGAAGGACGACATCAGCCGACTGATGGATTCTGCCGAGACTGCCTTCTATGAGGGCGATGGTGCCTGCCGACTGGTATTCCTGCCCAGCAACATCAGCTACGACTTCTCTACCCGATTTGAGGCAGACGGCATCCAGTTTGAGGAGCCATCCGACAATATGTTTGCCTTCAACTCGCCCCTGGGCGCCTGCCCTACCTGCGAGGGATTTGGCAGCGTGATAGGCATAGACGAGAAACTGGTGATCCCCAACACCTCGCTCAGCCTGTACGATGGTTGCGTGGTGTGCTGGCGAGGAGAGAAGATGGGCATGTGGCTCAAGGAATTCATCCGCAGAGCCGAACCTTACCACTTCCCTATCTTCAAGCCTTACTATGAGCTGACACAGAAGGAGAAAGACTGGCTCTGGCACGGACTGCCATCCGAGAAAGACCTGGACCCACACGAGCGAGTGAGCATCGACGAATTCTTCCGTATGGTGAAGGAGAACCAGTACAAGATACAATACCGAGTGATGCTGAGCCGATTCAGAGGCAAGACCCTCTGCCCTGACTGCCACGGCACCCGACTGAAGAAGGAAGCCAACTATGTGAAGATAGGCGGCAAGAGCATCACCGAACTGGTGGATATGTCGGTAGCCAACTTGAGCCAGTGGTTCAAGCAGTTGGAACTCTCCGACCACGAGAAAGAAATCAGCAAGCGTCTGCTAGCCGAGATCACCAACCGTCTGCAATTCCTGCTAGACGTGGGCTTGGGCTATCTCACGCTCAACCGCCTCTCCAATAGTCTATCCGGCGGTGAGAGCCAGCGCATCAACCTGACCACCAGCCTCGGCTCATCACTCGTGGGCAGCGTATACATCCTCGACGAGCCAAGCATCGGTCTGCACAGCCGCGACACCGACCGCCTCATCAAGGTGCTGAGGGAGCTGCAACAGCTGGGCAACACCGTGGTGGTAGTGGAGCACGACGAGGAAATCATGCGTGCCGCCGACTATCTCATCGACATCGGTCCTGACGCCGGACGACTGGGCGGCAGACTGGTATATGCCGGACCTGCCTCCGAATACAGCACCACCGACCCTGCCGAGCAAAAGGCGCTCCTGGAGAAATATCCCGAGAGCTACACCATCAAATATCTCACCCACCAGGAGGAGATACCTTATCCAACGAGCCACAGGGCCTGGAACCGATTCATCGAGATCAAGGGCGCCAGAATGAACAACCTGCGAGGCATCGACGTGAAGATACCGCTCAATATATTCACAGTGATCACGGGCGTATCAGGTTCGGGCAAGAGTTCGCTCATCAAGGGCATTCTCCACCCTGCCATCCGCCGAAGACTCGACCTCGTGGCAGATGCACCAGGCGAATATGCTGGCATGGAGGGCGACCTGGACGCCATCAAGCACATCGAGTTTGTGGACCAGAACCCTATCGGCAAGAGCACCCGCAGCAACCCTGCCACCTATCTGAAGGCATACGATGCCATCCGCACCCTCTTTGCCAACCAGCCTCTAGCCAAGCAGATGGGCTACACCTCAGCCTACTTCTCATTCAATGCCGAGGGCGGAAGATGCGAGGAGTGCAAGGGAGCGGGCTATGTGACCATCGAGATGCAATTCATGGCAGACCTCACCCTGACCTGCGAGGCATGCAAGGGCAAGCGATTCAAGCACGACATACTGGAGGTGCGCTACGGCGGAAAGGACATCAACGAAGTGCTCAACATGACCGTGAACGAGGCGATAGAATTCTTCAGCGATGAGAAATTGCAGCACAACGAGGGCGAATTCGACAGTTGCCGAGTCATCGTGAGCCGCCTGCGCCCATTGCAGGACGTAGGTCTGGGCTACATCAAACTGGGGCAGAACTCCAGCACCCTCTCAGGCGGTGAGAACCAGCGCGTAAAGCTAGCCTACTTCATAGGCAAGGAGGAGCGGGAGCCTACGCTCTTCATCTTCGACGAGCCAACCACAGGTCTGCACTTCCACGACATCAAGCGCTTGCTCCATGCCTTCAACGCCCTGATAGAGCGAGGCCACTCGCTGGTAGTCATCGAGCACAACCTGGACGTAATCAAGTGCGCCGACCACATCATCGACCTCGGACCAGAGGGCGGCGACCGAGGCGGCAACCTCGTCATAGCGGGCACTCCAGAGCAAGTAGCAGCCTGCAAAGAGAGCCTGACTGGTAAATTTCTTAAGAATTATATAAAATAATGTAAAAAAGTAGTGATATAATAAACTTTATATGTACTTTTGCATCAAATTTGATAAAAAAGAACAAATTATAGAGTTTATCATAAAGAAAGGAAATGAAGATGAAAAGAATCATATTGGCGCTGACTATGCTCGTAGCCATGGTAGCCACAGCATCAGCCCAGGCTGAAATCAAGTTTGACAAGGTGGTTCACGACTTTGGCACTTTCGATGAGAGCGCCCCTGTGCAGAAGGCCACTTTCACATTTACCAACGTGGGCAACAAGCCATTGATCATCAATCAGGCCATCGCCAGCTGCGGTTGCACCGTGCCTTCTTACACCAAGCAGCCTATCGCTCCAGGACAGAAGGGACAGATCAATGTAACCTACAATGGCAGGGGCATGTTCCCTGGTCACTTCAAGAAGAGCATCACCGTGCGCACCAATGGTAATGTGGAGATGTCACGCATCTACATCGAGGGTGTGATGAACGAGAAGAAGTAAGGAAAAATCAAGCTACACATTATTACATATATAAGAGAAGCATGATTTTCTATTTCTCAGGAACTGGAAATACGAAGTGGGCAGCAGCCAAGTTGGCGGCCGCTACACATGAGGACTTGATAGCCATCGCCCCCTATATGAGGACAGACGACTCAAGTCATGATATAGCTGAGCCGTTTATTCTCAAGGAGGATGAACGGCTCGGTTTTGTTTTCCCCGTACATGGCTGGAGAGTGCCGAGGCTGGTAAGGGAGTTCATCAAGCGGGTGAAGATCCTGAAAGAAGACGCATCGGATAAGGCAGCTACTGACAAAGATGCCAAGCAGAAGCCTCCTTTTGCATATTGCGTTTGCACGGCAGGCGACACCATCGCCCTTACCATCGACAACCTCAATGCCACCATCCTCCAGAATCCATCGCTCCAGGCACTGGGCATCACGGAAGTAAAGTCTTCCTACTCGCTCATCATGCCAGAATCATACATCGGCTTGCCATTCATGGACGTGGACACCAAGGAGAACGAAATCCGCAAGAAGGAAGAAGCAGCTCAGGAACTAGTCATCATCAGCGAAGAGGTGTTCAACAGGAAAGAGGGCGTCAACCGACTAGTGAAGGGTCCCATCCCCTGGTTCTTCACCAAGGTGGTGGGTGGATTCTTCGAGCATGTGCTCATCACCGACAAGCGATTCCATGTGGAGAAGGACCGCTGCGTGAAGTGCGGCATCTGCGCCAATGTATGTCCGGTGGGAGACATCAAGGGCGGTCACGGCAAATATCCCGAGTGGCTACACCACAAGGACTGCCTCACCTGCTTCAGTTGCTATCACCACTGTCCGCACCACGCCATCGAGTTCGGACATCAAACCCAGAAGAAAGGACAATATTATTATAAATAATATCAACAAGAAATAAGCCATTGGGATGCTCCTAATTATGGCAGAAGCTAATCACAAATTCCTACATAAAATAAAAGTATGAAGAAACTATTCCTTAGTATAACCCTCTTGCTGTTAGCTGCAACCAGCCTGTTTGCAGTGAGAGCCAAGCAAGGCATCTGCCAGTTGCAACTGGTGGATGGAACCATCGTATCCGCCACCCTGCATGGCGACGAGAACTTCCACTACTACACTCTGCTCGACGGCACCCCGCTGCGAGAGTCAACCAACGGCAAGTATCAAATGACGAGCCAAGAAGAACTGGAAAATGAGTTTTCTGCCGTCCAAGCCAGAATGCAGCAAGCCACTACAGCAACTTTCGGAGCATCGAGAGCATCAAGCATCGGTAGCACCTTGCCAGCCTACTTTCCTCACAAGGGCAGTCCAAAGGCACTGGTCATCTTGGTACAATTCCAGGACGTGAAGTTTAAGAGCAGCGACCCAGTGGCTACCTTCAATCACTATCTGAACGGCAAGGCAGGCGAAGCGATGCCAAAAGCCGACAAGAGTATTTTCTCACAAAAGGAGGAGCACCTCAACTATGGTTCCGTGAAGCAATACTTCACGGATATGAGTCATGGTCAGTTCACCCCACAGTTTGACATCGTGGGGCCAGTGACCGTGAGCAAAAACTCAGCCTACTATGGAGGGA
The DNA here is from genome assembly GCA_900548535.1 of Candidatus Segatella intestinihominis. Taxonomy (GTDB): domain Bacteria; phylum Bacteroidota; class Bacteroidia; order Bacteroidales; family Bacteroidaceae; genus Prevotella; species Prevotella intestinihominis. The sequence goes on from URLG01000006.1 coordinate 47,216, forward strand.
ACGGATCAGCAAGGGACGGTGCCGACCTGCACTTCGTAGATATGATGAAAGAGGCTTGCCAACTCATGGACAGCAAATTGAACTTTGCCGATTATGACAGCAATGGCGACAAATACGTAGACCTAGTATACTTCATCTATGCAGGATATTCGGAGAGCATAGGAGGCAATTCATCCGACTGTCTCTGGCCTAAGTCTGGTACGGAAAGCATCGGTACTTTTGATGGCGTACAGGTGAGTCGCTTCGGCATCAACAACGAGCTCAATGGCACACCAAATGACAAATCTATCAAGATTAATGGAATCGGACTCTTCTGCCACGAGTTCTCCCATACACTCGGATTGCCAGATCTCTATCCTACAAATAAATTAACAAACAACAACCAAAGTCCTGAATACTGGGACCTGATGGACATGGGCTGTTATCAACAGAATGGTTACTGCCCAATCCCATACTCTCCATGGGAAAAGAGCATGATGGAATGGGTACAACCCACAACTCTCTCTAGCCCAGAGCCACAGCAGATTACGCTAAAGCCATACGACATCGCATCAGAAGCTCTAAAGATAGACGCAGAGACAGATGGCGAATACCTGCTCTTGCAAAATATCAGAAACGAAAAATGGTATAAAGAAGCCTTCGGGTATGGAATGTTGGTTTGGCGCATTGACTATGCTGACAAAGCATACGTCAGGTTGGAGGACAATCCTAACAACACGGCAGGTAGGCCAAGAGTGACGATTGTGCCTGCTGACGGGCTGGTCATCAATAGTGCCAATGTAAGAGACAATGGGATCTATACCTCTGATGTTTACATGCTTAGCCTAGAGAACGACCCATTCCCTATGTACAAGGAAGGCTCATCCACAGAATATGAGGTGAATAGCCTCACCAGCGTGCAGCTGAACCACAGCACCCTGACCACTCGCCCACTCTACAACATCGTGAAGGATGAGGAGACGGGAATGGTAACCTTCGACTACCTGAAGGACTTCAGCGCCACAGGCATCCAAGAGGCCATCATCGACAAATCCCAGAGCAAGCCTACAGCGTACTTCACCCTGGAAGGCGTCAGAGTGCAGACCCCACAAAAGGGCCATCTCTATATCACCAACAAGGGCAAGAAGATCATCTTCTAGCCTGCTAACTCTGAGGGCAAAAAAACATCGGGACGTAAGCAAAATTACATCCCGATGTTTTTTTATTTTCATCCTCGTAGTAGTTGGAAATACATCCTCGTAGTAGTTGGAAATACATCCTCGTACTATTTTTATATTCTATATCCTAATATATTCTTGGACCGAAAATGGTAGTTCCCACGCGAACCATGGTGCTGCCGTGCTGAATGGCAATCTGATAGTCGTGGCTCATACCCCAACTGCGCTCGCAGAAAGCCTCATCATCAGCAAAGTACTGAGCCTTGATCTCGCCAAAGAAATCATAGGCAGCCTGAAACTCCTGGGCTATCTGCTGCTCATCATCCGTATTGGATGCCATCATCATCAAGCCGCATATCTGCACATGCTGCATCTCACGCCATTCGCCAGCCTCCAAGAGCTCACGGCAAGCCGAGAGCGACAAGCCCGACTTGGTATCCTCCTCAGCCAAGTGAAGCTCCAAGAGCACTTTTACCACACGGTCGTGCTTGGCAGCCTGCTTATTGATCTCCTTGAGGAGCTTGAGGCTATCCACCGACTCTATCATGGAGATGTAAGGGGCGATATACTTCACCTTGTTGGTCTGGAGATGACCGATAAAGTGCCACTCGATGTCCTTGGGCAGCGACGCCACCTTCTTGGCGAGTTCCTGCTCATGGCTCTCGCCGAAGATGCGCTGACCCTCGGCATAAGCAGCCTCAATATACTCATTGGGATGAAACTTGCTGATGGCTACGAGGCGAACCCCAGCCGGCAAGTTGCCCAAGACTTTATGAAGATTTCCTTTTACATCATACATAGTTATACCCTTTCTACTCAGCAGGCTTCTGCTCTGCATTCTGCTGCTCGTACTCTGGCACGTCGTTCTTCTCTTCCTTCTTGTCGCCAGGAGCATGGTGCTCGAATACATCCATCAACTTGGTCTCGTTAAGACCGATGGTATCATAATCAATCATAGTCTTGCCCATCACCTCGTCGATGTAGCGGAGCGCACGAGCCAATGACTTAGCCTGAACCAGGTAAGTTACATTAGAGCGCTTCTCCTTCTCGGTCTTCTCATCGATGGTGATGAACTGCAATTTGGCCTTGTACCACTTGTCGTCATCGTCCACGTCGCTAAAGAAGATCTCGCCATAGCCAGCCTTGCTGATGCCACTCACCTTCATATCGCCACTTACATAGACAGACATCTCGTCGATGATGGCACTCTCTGCCTCGGTAAAGCTGAGGGCATCTACTACGTAAGCCTCAGATACCACCTTCTCAGAGCCATCTTCCATCGTCTTCTGATATTTTACTTTGGTCTCAAACCAAGTGCTAGTTCTACTTCTCATAATTCTTTATTCCTTTTTTATATTTTAATTAGTTTTACTTTTTCAAAATTTACAACCATCCACCCCAAGAGCAGAATTGTGATGCAAAGTTATAAAAAAGAATGCAGAAGAACAACAGAAAAGCGAGATTTTTATCAAAAAATAAAAAATATGCCAAATCTATTCTCTATTTTCAAGTAATTTTCTTAACTTTGCAGGCGATTAGCGAGAAGTAGGCTTTTCAAGGTATCTCTTGAAGCAGGCTCTTCTCGACTTGGATAATTAATAGAAAGAAAAAAGAAAGATGCCAGAAATATCTGTACGCGGTATCGAAATGCCAGAGTCACCTATCAGAAAGTTGGCTCCTCTGGCAGCCGCAGCAAAAAAGCGTGGAGTAAAGGTGTATCACCTCAACATCGGTCAGCCAGACCTGCCTACTCCTCAGTGTGGTCTCGATGCGCTCAAGCACATCGATCGCACCATCTTGGAGTATTCTCCAAGCCAAGGTTATCTCAGCTATCGCGAGAAACTCGTAGATTACTATAAGAAATTCAACATCAACGTAACAGCCGATGACATCATCATCACATCGGGAGGTTCTGAGGCTGTGCTCTTCTCATTTATGAGCTGCCTCAACCCTGGCGACGAGATCATCGTGCCAGAACCAGCTTACGCTAACTATATGGCGTTCGCCATCTCGGCGGGTGCCAAGATTCGTACCATCGCCACCACTATCGAGGAAGGATTTTCCTTGCCTAAGGTAGAGAAGTTTGAGGAGCTGATTAATGAGCGCACCCGTGCCATCTTGATCTGCAACCCTAACAACCCTACGGGCTACCTCTACACCCGCAGAGAGATGAACCAGATTCGCGACTTGGTGAAGAAGTACGACCTCTACCTCTTCTCCGACGAGGTATATCGTGAGTACATCTACACGGGCAGCCCTTACATCAGCGCCATGCACTTGGAAGGCATCGAGCAGAACACCATTCTCATCGACTCTGTATCCAAGCGATACAGCGAGTGTGGCATCCGTGTAGGCGCATTGATTACCAAGAATCCAGAAATCAGAAAGGCTGTGATGAAGTTCTGTCAGGCTCGCCTCTCTCCTCCATTGATAGGTCAGATTGTGGCAGAGGCGTCACTGGATGCCCCTGAGGAATACTATCGCGATGTATACGATGAGTATGTGGAGCGCCGTAAGTGCTTGATTGATGGACTGAACCGCATACCTGGCGTATATTCACCTATCCCAATGGGAGCCTTCTACACCGTAGCCAAGTTGCCTATCGACGACTCAGACAAGTTCTGCCGCTGGTGCTTGGAGGAATTCAACTACGAGGGCGAGACCGTGATGATGGCCCCAGCCTCAGGCTTCTATACCACCCCAGGTGCCGGCAGAAACCAGGTACGTGTGGCTTACGTATTGAAGAAGCACGACCTGGAGCGTGCGCTCGTGGTGCTGAGCAAGGCACTGGAGGCATACCCAGGCAGAGTGGAAGATGAAGGACTATAATAATTAATAATGTATAATTGATAATTAATAATTGGGTACATACCATCATCCGCAAGGCAATTAGCAATTATTAATTCTACATTATAAATTATTCATTATAAATTATTCATTAGAATGAATTTTCCTCTATTTATAGCAAAGAGATTATATAGCGACCAGGGCGATAAACATAAAGTTTCTCGCCCTGCTATTCATATAGCCACCGCTGGCGTTGCCATCGGACTCGCCATCATGATCATGTCAGTGAGCGTGGTGCTGGGCTTCAAGCATACCATCCGTGACAAGGTGATAGGATTCGGCAGCCATATACAGGTAGCTGACTTCATGACCCTGCAACAGCAGAACCAATATCCCGTGGTGATGGACGACTCGATGGTCAACGTGCTCAAGAAGATACCCGGCGTGAAGCATGTGCAGCGATTTGCCATGAAAGAGGGTATTCTGAAGACCGACAGCGACTTCCTGGGCGTAGTGTTCAAGGGCGTGGGACCTGACTTCGACTCCACCTTCATCCACCAGAACATGGTGGAAGGAAGCATACCGAAGTTTGACGACAAGGCAAGCCACAACCAGATACTCATCTCCCAACTGATGGCAGACAAGCTGAAACTGAAGAACGGAGAGCGCATCTTCGCCTACTTCATCGACGACAACGGAGTGCGCATGCGCCGATTCACCATCAAGGGCATCTATCAGACCAACCTGAAGAAATATGATGAGTTGATGGTATATACCGACCTCTACACCGCCGTGAAACTGAACGGATGGATGGAAGACCAGGCAAGCGGAGCCGAACTGACCGTGAAGGACTTCAACAAGCTCAACGAGACGGAAGACTATATAATAAATAAGGTGAACCGCACCTGCGACCACTATGGCGAGACCTACAGCAGTGCCACCATCAAGGACCTGAACCCACAGATATTCCAATGGCTCAGCCTGATGGACCTCAACGTATGGATCATCCTGGGACTGATGCTCATCGTGGCAGGCGTAACCATGATTAGCGGTCTGCTCATCATCATCCTGGAACGCACGTCGATGATAGGCGTGATGAAGGCACTCGGCGCACGCAACAAGACCATCCGCCACACCTTCCTCTGGTTTGCCGTATTCATCATCGGCAAGGGTATGGTGCTGGGCAACATGATAGGCCTCGGCATCCTAGCCCTGCAAAACTGGACAGGACTGGTGAAGCTCGACGCACAGACATACTACGTAAGCACCGTGCCAGTGGAGTTCAATTGGCTCTTCATCGTAGCGCTCAATGTGGCTACTCTCATCATCAGCGTATTCATGCTCGTAGCGCCAAGCTACCTGATATCACATATCCATCCAGCCAAGTCGATGAGATATGAATAAGCCCATCTCCAAGAAGAGATGAGTTCGCAATTAATGTCCTATTTTATCCCATTATTGCCCATTTTGTGGTAATAATGGGATGAAACTAAAATATTTTACTTAGTTTTTGAAAATAGCGCACATTTTATTTTGTAGTGTGCACAATTTTCTGTACCTTTGCACAAAATTTAGAAAACTGTGCAATGAATTCAATACCAAGTTTTAACTCGTATATTGAGCAAAGCATCATCAAGAACTGGCACTTGGATGCCCTGACAGATTACAAGGGTGCCACATTGCAGTATCACGATGTAGCAAGAAAGATTGAGAAGCTCCACATCCTGTTCGAAAACAGCGACGTGAAGAAGGGCGACAAGATAGCTGTGTGCGGAAGAAATAGTAGTCAGTGGGCAGTAGCCTTCCTGGCCATTATTACTTACGGCGCTATCGTCGTACCTATACAGAACGAATTTAAGCCCGAACAGATTCACAACATCGTAAACCACAGCGAGAGCAAGCTGCTCTTCGTGGGCGACGTGGTAGCTACAGAGATAACACCCGATGAGATGCCATCATTAGAGGGCATCATCTATCTGCCAGACAATTCACTCGTCATCTCACGCTCAGAGAAACTTACTTATGCGCGAGAGAATCTCAATGCAATGTTTGGCCACAAATATCCAAAATATTTCAGACCCGAGCACGTACACTATCACGTGGACGACCCTGAGGAACTGGCGATGATCAACTACACCAGTGGCACCACAGGATTCTCCAAGGGTGTGATGCTGCCATATCGTGCCTTATGGGGTAACCTGGACTATATGCTCGATCGCATAGCGCCCAAGATTAGCAAGAACTGCAACATCCTGGCATCCCTGCCTATGGCACACATGTATGGACTGATGGCAGACTTGATATTCAATATGGTGCAGGGCAACCACATCTTCTTCCTGACCCGCCTGCCAAGTCCATCGCTGATAGCACAGGCATTCACGGAAATCAAGCCAAGCATCATCTTCGCCGTGCCACTCGTCGTAGAGAAGATCGTGAGAAAGAAGATATTCCCTCTCATCCAGACCAACCGTGTGCGCCTGCTCATGAACATGCCGGTCATCAATAAGCGCATCAAGGAGAAGATATGCGACTTCGTGATGAAGGAGTTTGGTGGCAATGCCTATGAAATCGTAGTGGGTGGTGCACCGCTCAACAAGGAGATAGAGAACTTCTTCATGAGCATCGACTTCCCTATCGCCATGGCATACGGAACCACTGAGACGGCACCATTCATCACCTTCGCCAACCAAGACGAATATGAGGCTGCAAGTTGCGGCGTCGCCGTGAAACACATGGAGGTAAAGGTGCTGAGCAATGACCCTATGAAGATACCAGGCGAACTGGTATGCAAAGGCATCAACACGATGAAGGGCTACTACAAGAACGAAGAAGCCACAAGTGCTGTCATCGACCCAGACGGATGGTTCCACACAGGCGACCTAGCCACCATGAGCCCAGACGGTCATTTCTATGTGAAGGGACGCAGCAAAAACATGCTGCTGGGACCTAACGGACAGAACATCTATCCTGAGGAAATAGAAGACAAGCTCAACTCGATGGCCATGGTGAGCGAGAGCATCCTCCTACAGAAGGACGACAAGCTCGTGGCACTCGTACATCCAGACATGGAAGAAGCCCACACACTGGGATTCACTGAAGAAGACATCAACAACATCATGGAGCAGAACCGCAAGGAACTCAACGCCATGATACCATCATTCGCCAAAGTATCACGCATCCAGTTGCACGACAAGGAGTTTGAGAAAACGGCCAAGAAATCAATTAAGAGATATCTGTATCAAAACGCAATATAATTATGGAGATACCAAGCTTTAATGCACTCATACAGAAGAGCATCATCGACCACTGGGACATGGATGCCCTAACCGACTACAAGGGAGCTACCTTGCAGTATCATGACGTAGCCAGAAAGATAGAGAAGCTACACATCATGTTTGAAAATTCTGGCGTAGTAAAGGGCGACAAGATAGCACTTTGCGGCAGAAACAGCGCCAACTGGGCAGTGGCTTTCCTCGCTACTCTCACATACGGTGCCATCGCTGTGCCTATCCTGCACGAGTTTATGCCAGACCAGATACACAACATCGTGAACCACAGCGACGCCAAGTTGCTCTTCGTGGGCGATGTAGTGGCTACTCAGGTAGATGCCACCAAGATGCCAGGACTGGAGGGAATCATCTATATCCCAGACTACTCGCTCGTGGTATCTCGCACAGATAAGTTGACTTATGCCCGCGAGCACCTCAATGAGATGTTTGGCGTGAAGTATCCTAAGTACTTCCGCAAGGAGCACATCAACTACTACATCGAGCAGAACCCTAATGAGTTGGCTATGATCAACTATACCAGCGGTACCACCGGTTTCTCCAAGGGAGTCATGGTGCCATACCGCGCACTTTGGGGCAACGCCGACTTTGCCAAGGATGTACTGGGCAAGCAGATCAAGGCTGGCGACCCAGTGATCAGCATCCTGCCAATGGCTCACATGTATGGCATGGCATTCGAATTTATCTTCGAGTTCATCAAGGGCTGCCACGTATATTATCTCACCCGCATCCCTAGCCCAGCCATCATCGCAGAGGCATTCGGTAGAATCAAGCCTGCGGTCATCATCGCAGTACCACTGGTCATCGAAAAGATTATCCGCAAGAAGGTATTCCCTAAGATACAGAACAACCGTATGCGCATGTTGCTCCACATGCCAGTGATTAGCAAGAAGGTGAAGGAGAAGATTTGCGAACAGGTAACTAATGCCTTTGGTGGCAACTTCTATGAGGTCATCATCGGCGGTGCCGCCTTCAACCAGGAGGTAGAAACCTTCCTTCACAATGTGGGTTTCAAGTATACCGTGGGCTATGGTGCCACAGAGTGTGCACCTATCATCTGCTACGAGGATTACAAGAACTTCGTACCTGGCTCTTGCGGCAAGGCAGCCCTCCACATGATGGTACGCATCGACAGCCCAGACCCAGAGAATGTGCCAGGCGAGATTCTTGCCAAGGGTCCTAACGTGATGTTGGGTTACTACAAGAACGAGGAGGCAACCAAGGCGACCATCGACGAGAACGGCTGGTATCACACCGGCGACCTCGGCACCATGGATGGTGATGGCAATGTATATATCAAGGGCCGCAGCAAGAACATGCTGCTCGGTGCCAACGGACAGAACATCTATCCTGAGGAAATAGAGGATAAGCTCAACTCACTGGCTCTCGTAGCTGAAAGCGTGGTGGTACAGAAGGGCGACAAGCTCATAGGCCTGGTTTATCCAGACTATGACGAAGCTCAGACCTTGAACCTCGGCAAGAAAGAACTGGAGGAAATCATGGAGCAGAACCGCCAGGAACTGAACACCATGATACCTGCCTACAGCAAGGTATCAGAAATCAGAATACACGAAGAGGAATTCGAGAAGACTCCAAAGAAGAGCATCAAGCGATTCCTCTATACAGTGGACTAAAAAATTATATTAGAGTTATAAAAAAGGAAAACGACCTCAATGCATAATGCATTGAGGTCGTTTTCCTTTTTTATTAATCCTGACGATCATCTACATTGTCACCCTCTGTAGGTGCAAGAGTAGCCTTGAAGTCGGTGATGCCATACTTAGCCAAGATGTTGTACCACTGGAGCAACTTCTTGATGTCGCTATCGTGTACACGATCACGATCGTAGTTAGGCAATACCTCAGCGAAGTAAGCGTGGAGCTCATCAGCAGACGCCTTCTTGTAGTTGAAAGCACTCACCTTGCCCTCTTCCTTCTTGCTAACGCTATCGAGAACCTCCCACAATGGCACCTCGTCAGCGTCTGTATACATAGCGATGTCACCAAGACTTGTTACGCGATCGGTAGCGAATGCTGGGATACGCTTGTGAGTCTCATCGAGAGTTTCCACAATGAGATTTCTGTTACCTCTAGAAACCAGTTTATAAAGGCCTGGCTTGCCTGCAATTGAAAGAATAGTTTCCATTTTCTTTAGTTGTCCTTTATTTATTATTATTTATATTCTTAAGTAATTCTATCGCCGTCCATTATTAACGACATATTTGCTTCAGCAATTCCTTTACCTGCTGCTCTATGCTCCTCACTCCATCATTCACGATTTCATAATCGGAGAGAGACACAAGTTGCTCCTGCGGCATCACGGCATTCACCCACTGCTGGGCTTTCTCACGAGAGATATGGTCGCGCTGCATGATACGATCCAAACGAACGGAGACCGGAGCTGTGACACAAACCACAAAATCGAAATGGGTGCGACGATGGAATCCACTATCAAAGAGGATGGCACTCTCCAGCCAGTCGCAGTCGCTCTGCTCAAAGTCACGAGCCACGGCAGGATGCACCACGTCATTGACCGCCTGCTTATTAGCCTCGCTAGATAAGAGAAACTTTGCCAGCACAGGCTTCTGCAACACACCATCTTGATACACATCATTGCCTACCAACTGTATGAGCTGCTCCTGCAATGCTGCATCAGAGCGCATCAATCGCTTGGCACCAGCATCGCAGTCATAGACCTTGATGCCATGTCGTTCCAATTCTCGGCACACATAGCTCTTGCCACTACCTATGCCTCCTGTTATCGCTATCTTCATATCATTATCAAACCACTTACTATCTATTGCAGCAACAATAGATACTTCTGTTATTACAACAAACCTCTATTGCTGCTCCAGCAGATAATCTACTGTCTCAATGTCTAACCTAGCCTTGCTCACCGTTCGCGGAACGCTCCTCAACTGAAGCGTACACTTATCGGAAGGATTGTTGGCCAAATCATTGTAGTCCACCACCACCTTAAACTGGCTAGGCTTGATGGTACGGAAGAGGCTGGCTCCCACCGTAAACCTCACGCTGACACGTGAAGGGAAAGTGCGCAGCACCATATTATCGGGCATATTGATAGCCGTTACAGGCACATCTACCGTCTCTTCGGTCAAGACATCGGGATATACAGCCAAGCGTACCATGGAAGGTACAATCTTCACGCCACGAATCTTTTGGATATACACATTGCGATGTATAGTATCTTGCAGATTGCGCAGATTGAATGGCTCTATCTCCACAGCTGTGAGCTGATCGAGTTGGCGCTTGTTGGCATATACCGTAACCACAGAAGGCAAGAACTCTGTATGAGCCAAATAATAGCTCTTATTGGTAGTAATCTTTCCCTTGAAGACGACTGGCACCTTCTTGGAAGAACCATACGTGAAGTAGAAATCAAACTGGCCTGGCTTCAAGGAGAGCATCTTGCTCGAACCATAAAGCTGCGACAGGACTTGTCTCTGCACTTCCGCCAACGGAATCTCACCTCTACCGGCATCATCATCTGCATAGGTAGCAAACTTGAAAGTCAAGGGACGGAATCCCCTACCATAAGCATAAGTAACCAAAGTAAAGCCCTTATCTCTCACGGTAATATGCACGGTATCAGGAAGTTCACCCGTGATAACGGCATTACGAGGCACCCCAGTAAGGCGCACAGGAATATCAAATTCTCTCTCCAGTGTCTCATTGAGCGACATCATCAACCAGAACGAGCCGCTGAGAGCGAGAAAGAACAAAAAAATCAGAAACTCCTTATTCAGACCACTGAACAGGAAGTTTCTGACAGCTCGCAATATGTTTCTTACACTATGCATTAGGAGTCTGACTGGTAGCATCAGCAAACACGTAGCTCTTAGCCACAGTGATAACCACGCCACGAGCCACCTCTACATCAATGGTGTTAGCCTCTAAGTTGACACGCTTCACAGTGCCATAGACACCCCCACCTGTAACTACCTTAGAACCTTCCTGAAGAGAGTTCTGGAACTTGCGAATTTCCTTCTGCTTCTTCTGCTGAGGACGAATCATGAAAAACCACATGATAGCAAAGATAGCTACCATCATGATGAGGAAGCTCATGCTACCACCACCCTGTGCTTGCAATAATAAATTTGTCATTTTCTTAAATGTATTTCTTGATAATATTTATAATTCTTATTTATATTTACTCTTCTGTTGGTCTGTGACCTCTATGCTTGCGCTCTGGCAACTCCTTGAGGATAATGCCCTTCTCAATAAGGAAACGAGCGATATTATCGAGCATACCGTTCACATAGCCACCACTGCGAGGAGTACTATATACCTTGGCGAGGTCTACATACTCATTGATGGTAACCGTAGCTGGGATACCAGGGAAGTTGACAAGCTCGGCAATGGCAATCTGCATGATAACCACATCCATGTAAGCCAATCGAGAGAAGTCCCAGTTGCGAGAAGCATCGCTCATATAGTGCTGATAGGTATCGCAATTGAGAATAGTGGCACGGAACAACTTGCCGGCAAAATCTCTATCCTCTGCGTCCTTATACTCTGGCAGCAACTCCTGCTTAGCCTTGTTGGCTGGATCGAAACGCTTGATGGTCTTCAATACGAATGTATCTACAATATCCTTGTCATCATTCCAGTAGAGGCTCTTCTCCTCCAAGAAAGCGTCAAACTCCTCATTGTTCATAATGAAAGCCTTGTAGGCACGACGCCAAAACTCACGGTCACGACTGTAATCGTCCATATCTGGCAACTGCTCGTCAAGGGCACCACTTACATAATCGGCATAAAGACTGCTTTGGGTAATGGCAGTATACAACTTACGCACTTCCTCAATATCCTCCTCCCAAGTAGAATGCTTCACGTCAATCCAGTCGAGCAACATCTTGTTCTCTTCCAACTGAAGCGCAAACTTATTGAAAGCCATACGAGGAGATGGTTCCTGAGCACCCTCTCGCTTAGCACGTGCCACCTCTACGTCATAACGCTTGCGTGACTCCTGTGTGATCGCAACGATGAGCTGCAACATGTAGTTATACAAATCGTATGACTTGGAGAGTGCAAACATCAACTCCTTCTCAGCATTATCCATATTGTTATTGCCGTTTTGATAGTATGCGTAGGTTAACTGCACAATCTTACGTCTTATCAAATCCCTATTAATCATTCTCTAATGTTTTAAAAGATTTACTTATTTAATTACCAATTACGAGTGCAAATATACACATTATATATATAATACGCAAGAAAAGCAGGTATATTTTCTATTTTTTTAAGGGAAAAAGATGTTTTGGAGCATTTTTTCGTGGAAAAACTTGCATATCTCAATAATAATTAGTACCTTTGCACCCGCTTAAAACAAAGCTAATCCGTGTGATGGCGAGTTAAGGCAATCAATTATTAAAAACAACTTAATTTAGAGTAACACAAAATGAAAGAGATTAATGTAACAGGTCAGAAGCGTACAGACCTTGGTAAGAAAGCTTCAAAGGCATTGCGTAAGGAAGGTTTCATCCCATGTAACCTTTATGGTGAGAAGAAGGGCGAGAACGGTGCTCCTGAAGCTTTGTCATTCGCAGTTCCATTCGCTGAGTTGCGTAAGATCATCTACACTCCTCACGTATACGTGATCAACCTCATCATCGACGGTGAGAGCCACACAGCTATCATGAAGGAGATCCAGTTCCACCCAACTACAGACGCTCCATTGCACGTAGACTTCTACGAGGTTAACGACCAGAAGCCTATCACAATCGGTATCCCAGTTAAGTTGGTAGGTCTTGCACAGGGTGTACGTGATGGTGGTCGTATGAACCTCTCTA
>URLG01000007.1 GCA_900548535.1 Candidatus Segatella intestinihominis
GTTATGCCCTTAATGAATATAATGCCATTTGTGACATCTTCAAAAGAGGTGATACGGCTCTCGATAACAACTACATTGAGAGAATCCAGAGGTACATATCACTATCAAGAAGAAACTCTATGTTCTTTGGTTCGCACGAAGGAGCAAGCCGGGCGGCTATCCTATATTCCATCGCCATCTCATGCAGGCTGAATGGCATTAATCTGTTTGAATACATATGCGACGTAATAGAAAAGACTGCAGAATGGCAACCCAATACCCCATTGGAAAAATATAGAGACTTACTTCCTGACCGATGGAAAAAGCAGTAACAGCATTAGTTTAATCAGCTGTTACTGCTTTTTTTTGAATTATGCAAGGTATAAACGCGGAGACGCTTACCTTTTTTCGCTGATTCTGGCTCATTTTTTGATGATTTCGGCTTATTTTTATCTCAATTTTGACCCATTTTTATCTCAATTTCGGTATTTTTTCATACCGATGCAATAAGAAATACATCCCGATGAAGGGAAAATTGCATCCTCGATGTCGGTGGAAATGCATCCTCGATGCAGATATAAATGCATCGGGGATGTAATTGCAACTACATCGAGGATGCAATTTTAGAACTAGTATTTACGCTTGGCTCTTAGGCTGCCGAGTAATATGCTTGCATTGTGGCAATTGGGCAGGTAACAAACCTGCCCTCCCAGTATCATCTCAGAAAAAACAGAAAAGATTTGCACATATCATTTATTATTAGTAACTTTGCAGCCCAAAACTTTACACATTATTATATATAGAAGAAAAGGAATATGAAGCAAAACGTGACAACCATACAGCAGAAACATCACTATCGAGAACTACTCGCCATCGGCATACCTGTCATCATCGGACAGCTCGGCACCATCGTGCTTGGCTTCGCCGACACGCTCATGATAGGTCATCATAGCACTCAGGAACTGGCGGCGGCAGGACTCGTCAACAACATCTATGCCCTCGTACTCATCTCGTACATGGGCTTCTCTTACGGACTCACCCCTATCATCGGCCGACTCTATGGCATGGAGCGCACCGACGAGATAGGTCAGAAGGTGCGCAATTCGCTCTTCGCCAACATGGTGGTGGGCTGCATCTTCACCCTGGCGATGGTGATACTCTACTTCAATCTCTCTCGCATCGGACAGCCCGAGGAACTGCTCACCCTCATCCGCCCTTACTTCATCGTGAATCTGATCTCGGTGCTTTTCGTGGGTGTATTCAATACGATGAAGCAATTTCTGGACGGTATCGGACATACCAAGGTGGCGATGTGGGTGATGATTATGGGCAACGTGGTCAACATCCTGGGCAACTGGATGCTCATCTACGGCGTAGGTCCATTCCCTGAGCTGGGTTTGCTTGGTGCCGGACTCTCCACCATGGGCTCTCGCATCCTGATGGCGGCAGCAATGGTGGCGATGGTATTGGGCAAGAAGAAGTTCCAGCAATATCGCAAGGACATCATCCATAGCCATGTGAACAAGGCTGACTTCAAGGAGATGAACCGCCTGGGCTGGCCAGTGGCATTGCAGTTGGCGATGGAGTCGGCTGCCTTTACGCTGAGTTGCGTGATGGTGGGCTGGCTGGGCACCATACCGCTTGCCTCCCATCAGGTGATGATTACCATCTCGCAGCTCTTCTATCTGGTGCTCTCGGGCATGGCTTCGGCTATGGCGATACGTGTGAGCCACTTTGTGGGGCAGAAAGATTATCAAGCCGTGCGCCGCAATGCCTATGATGGATGGCGACTGGCACTGCTTTTCTCCACGCTGATGGGCATCCCCGTGTTCCTCTTCCGCCACCAGATAGGCGGGCTCTTCACCGACAATGTGGAGGTACAGCAGAACGTGGCAGTACTGATTATCCTGATGATGGTATACCAGTTTGGCGACGGATTGCAATATACCTTTGCCAATGCCTTGAGGGGCATCGCCTGCGTGCAGCCGATGGTTACTTATGCCTTCATCGCTTATTTCATCATCTCGCTGCCTATGGGTTACACCCTCGGTTTCCCATGCGGGCTGGGCATCCTGGGCATCTGGATAGCCTTCCCATTCGGACTCACGGCTGCCGGCTACCTCTATTGGCACCGATTTGTGAAGGAAGTGAAGAAAATGGAAGCGAGGGAAAATTAAGATTTTATGTGGCGGAATAGGACAGAAAATGTTCTATTTCGCCACAAGTGTATCATATTTTAATAAAAAATTAAAAAAAAATTGGCGAAAAGGTTGGAGCGTATTGAAAAATAGTTTATATTTGCAGTCGATTAGTATAAGTAATGAGACTAAAACTCATGAACTTTGATAATCAACCGAAAGGAAATATTAAGTATTAACAACTAATTAAAATTGTAAGACTATGAAGAAGTTTTTGGTAATGGCGGCCATGGTGCTGTCTTCAGTAGGTGCTTTCGCACAGTATTCAGCTGGTGATATTACTATCCAGCCAAAGGTAGGTTTGAATATCTCTGACTACACAGATGTTGATGATAGCAAGACTCGCGCAGGATTGGCTGCTGGTGTAGAATTTGAGTATCACGTATCTCCTCTCGTAGGTATCAGTGCAGGTGCTATCTATTCTATGCAGGGCTGCAAGGGTGACGAAGATGGCGTTGACTTGACATTGAAGAATGATTATATCAACATCCCTATCCTCGCCAATGTTTACGTGGCTCAGGGCTTGGCTCTGAAGGCAGGTGTACAGCCAGGATTCAAGGTAAATAGCTCAGTAAAGGCCAAAAAGGGTGGCGTTTCTGCTAGTCAGGATTTGGAAGATACATTCAAGTCATTTGACTTCTCTATCCCTGTAGGTATCTCTTATGAGTACATGAACGTTTGCTTGGACGCTCGCTACAACATCGGTATGACCAAGGTGATTGACGGCTCTGACAGCAAGAACTCTGTATTCCAGATTACTTTGGGCTACAAGTTTAAATTGTAAATCTATCAATTACAAATAATAAAAATTAAAAATCCCCGCTCTTAGGAATCATCCTGAAGAGCGGGGATTTTTATTTTTGAGGCTGTAGCAAGATATGCTGGGAGGGCAGGTTTGTTACCCGCCCTCCCAGTATTACCAGCGGCGACCACCAGGAGGTGGACCCATAGGACCGCCATTGAATGGACGGCCACCGAAGTTAGGACGAGGACCATCACCTGGACCACCCTTGGCATCCTGACGTGCCTGCTTGCCACCAAAGAGGTTCAAGCGATACACCACATGGAGCATGGCATAGCTGTTGATGGCATTATACTCGGTATCTGTACGAGCCAAAGACGAGATGGCGCGAGAGAAGGTGCTCTGCTGGCGCAAGATGTCATAGAACTGGAGCATCACGGTGAGCGGACTGCCCTTCAAGAAGCTCTGGGAGAGCTGCGCATTCCATACAAACTCGTCCGTATTCATGCTGCTATCATTGTAACCACGACGGCTACTGATGGAGAGACTGGAGTTCAGGCTGGTGCCCCAAGGAGCTGTGAGCGTGAAGCTTGGACCGTAAGAGAACTGCCAAGTGTTGAGGTTGCTCGTAGGCTGAAGCTTGTTCTTTGCCTTGTTGTAAGTGAGCGTTCCATCGAGCGAAACCTCCAACCAGTCGTTGCGATAACTCATGGAGAGTCGCTCGCGCCATGTCAGGTTCTTGGTGGTATTTTTCTGTGCATCCTCGCCTTGGTTCAGGCTCAGATAGCTCACGTAGTTGTTGTAGCCCAGATTGGTATCTGTATTCACGTTCCATACGCCTGCGCTGTCGATGGAGCAGTTGAACATCAAGGCGCCCATCACGTTCCAGTTGCCATTGATATTCTCTGGGCGAGTGATGCGTCCACCTGTCTTCTCATCGTAAGTCACCTTATTGCTGATGCTATTGTTGGTGGTAGAGAAGTTGACGAAGGTCATGATGCCCTTGTTGTGATTCTGCACGAAGTTGTTGTAGAACAGGCGGAAGTTCTGGGTGAATGCTGGCTTCAAGCCCGGGTTACCCATCGAGATATTGAGCGGGTCGCTATTGTCGATAATGTCGAGCAATTGCGAGATGCTTGGCTGCGATGTGGTGCCTCGATAGTTGATGCGCAGATTGCTCATCTTAGAGAATCGGTAGCGGAAATCGAGTGTTGGGCTGAAGTTTGTCACCGTACGAACGGTATCTACATGCAAGCCCTGATAGTCCTGGATATACTTGGAGCGCTGTGGCTGAATCATCACACCGAAGTTGAGGTTATACTTCTGACGCACGAATCGCATCATCACCTGGATGTCGTGGGTATAGTTCTTATACTCCGAGAATCTACTTAGGTTCTCATCCTTATATTCCTCCAGATGACCAGCAAACGGATTCAAGTAAGCATCCCATGCACGATATTCAGGGGTAATGCCATCAAAGGCATAATGGCTGAAATCGTAAGTGCTGCGGTCGCTCTTGGAATAGCTGTAGGTAAACTTGTAGCTGAACTGCAGGAAGGTAGCCTTCCAGAGGGGCTCGCTGTAAGTAGCCTGTGCGCTATAGCTATAGTTCTTGGACGGAGTGAGATTGTAGCGATTGGTCTGATAGGTGGAATCCTTGCCCTCTGCCGTCTGCACCAGATAGAGCTTGGCATTGTTGATGGAGATATTCTCGCTATCATTGTCGGCATACTTGGCATCCATACGCAGGGTAACGTTGCGTCCCTTGTTGCCCAACTTACGGTTATACTGCAACATGCCCTTGATGTTCTTGCTGTCGGTATAGCTCAAGCTGCTACTGTTCTGGCTGTTCACCATCGCCTCTGCCTTGTCCAGCTCATCGATGCCCTCATCAGAGAGCGGGTCGTCGGTGATGGTATATGGATCCTGGTTGTAAGAAGCGGAGATGCCACTGCTGCGGCTATCGTTCTTGCTCCAAGAGATGGATGGACGGAAGAGGATGTTGGTCAATGTATCTGGCATCCACTCCAAGCGGATGTTACCATTCCAGCTGTTGCCACGAGAGAAGCTCTGGCTCAGACTGTTGCTGAAAGAAGAGGAAGTGCCCATGAAGTTTTCTGCCGACTTATTGCTCCATACATCGCCATCGCTATGATTCCAGCGTAAGTTGGCATTGAGCTTGAGTTTGTCTTTCAACTCATAGTTATAGTTGCTGGCTATCATCTTGCTGGCGTTCAATCCATTGGCACCTCCCCAGAAGCCTCTGCTCGGACCACCGCCGCCAAATCCGCGGTCGCTGGTATTATTGGCATTGGCAAAGATGAAGAAGCGGTTGTTGCCACTGAAGTAGCCACCCATGCCTCGCATGTTGTAGCGGCTCTTATTGCCCACGCCCAGGTCCACATTGGAGATGACGCCCTTGTTCATGCCCTTCTTCACACCGAAGTCAAGCACGGTTTGCTCCTCTCCATCGTCGATGCCTGTTACCTTGGCAAGGTCGCTCTTCTCATCATAAGCCTTGATTTTCTCTATGATGCTGGTAGGCAGGTTCTTGAGGGCAGTCTTGGTATCGCCCGTCATAAACTCCTTGCCATCCACGAGTATCTTCTTTACCTCCTTACCATTGATCTTGATGGTACCATCATCGCTCACCTCTGCACCAGGCAGACGCTTCACGAGTTCCTCTACCACCGAACCTTCTGGTGTGCGATAGGCTGAGGAATTGTACACGAAGGTATCCTCCTTGAGCGTTACCTTCTGTGCCATCGCCGTAACCACGGCTCCCTTCAGCATGATGGCATCGGCACCAATCACCACATTGCCCATCGCCAGATTCTTATCGTCTGTCATCTCGATGCGCTTGATGGTTGGCTTATAGCCCACACTCGTAATCTTGAGGAGATACTTGCCATTCTGCGGAGCGGAGACGTGGAAGAGGCCATTCTCGTCGCTGATGGCACCCGTTACGTAGGTGCTGTCACTCTTCAGCAGCTGGATAGTTACTTGCTCCACGGGGTCCTTGGTGTCGCGGTCGGTTATCTGACCGCTAATCAAGCGCTCCTGGGCAAATGACGCCATTGCGAAAATCAGCAATAGCATCGTCAGAATTTGTCTTTTCATTCTTATCTTGTCACTATTATTATTTCCTATTTTTATATCATTTCGCTTGTTTTGACGCTTAAAATATATCAAGGTTTAAGCTTTTTACATAAAAAAGTACATTTTATTTTGTATTATCTATTATTTATCGTACCTTTGCAGCATCATTTCATGCATTTTTGCACAATTATAATTAGTACGTTATGAATCAAAGAGTAATCATATCTACCCATCTTGAGAACGAGTTGGTGACCGCTCTCTCCGAATGCGAGCACGACAAGCTGTTTGTGCTCACCGATACTACTACAGAAGAACTCTGCCTGCCGGTGCTCCAGAAGTTCTACTGCATGAAGGATGCACAGGTTATCAGCATCCTGCCTACCGATATGGCGAAGAATATTGAGAGCCTGATGCTGGTTTGGCAAGGACTGCAAAAGGGTGGTGCCTCTCGCCACTCGTGCCTAGTGAACCTGGGCGGCGGCATGGTGACCGACTTGGGTGGCTTTGCAGCAAGCACCTTTAAGCGTGGCATCAACTTCATCAATATCCCTACCACCCTGCTCGCCATGGTAGACGCCTCCGTGGGCGGCAAGACGGGCATCAACTTCGGTGGACTGAAGAACGAAATTGGTGTGTTCAACGACTCCAAGTATGTTATCCTCGATACAGAATTCTTGAAGACGCTCGATGCCGAGAACATCTGCTCTGGCTATGCCGAGATGCTGAAGCACGGACTCATCTCTACCGAGGAGATGTGGGAGGAGCTGGTTAGCTTCGACCTGGAAAAGCCTGACCTAAAGCAGCTACAGCGCATGGTGGGAGACAGTGTGAAGGTGAAGGAGCGCATCGTGGAGCAAGACCCTCATGAGAAGGGCATCCGCAAGGCGCTGAACTTGGGTCATACCTTCGGCCATGCCTTTGAGAGCTGGGCTTTGAAGCGCAATCCTATCCTGCATGGTTATGCCGTAGCATTCGGCTTGATACCAGAATTGTATCTCAGCGTGGCTAAGACAGGATTCCCTGTAGAGAAGATGCGCCAGACCGTGCAGTATATCAAGGAATATTATGGCACGCTGGACATCACCTGCGATGACTATGACGAGCTCATCGAACTGATGCACCACGACAAGAAGAACCAGAATGGCATCATCAACTTCACCATGCTGGGCGGCATCGGCGACATTCGCATCAACCAGACCGCTACCACCGAGGAAATCAAGGAAGCCCTCGATTTCTTCAGAGACGGAATGTAAGACTTTTCTGCCCTATCTGAGCAAGCAGGCACGTTTCGGCTTGCCAGTCTCGGTGAGCGGGAGACTCTCCACATGCATGTATTCCCTAGGAATCCAATATTTTTTAGAATTATCAGACAAGAGGCGACGAACAGTCGCCTCTACTTTTTTGAGGTCCCCATCCTCTGTCAAGAGCACGGCTATCTCTCCAAACTTCTCATCCTTCTTCTTAGCTAGCATAAAAGGCTTCTGGAGATGGGGCTTCAGAAGATTCTCCACCTCTTCTATCTGTATCTTGATGCCTCCGCTACATATCACGTTATCCTTTCTGCCCTTGATGCGGAAACGCACCCCTTCCGCGCATACCTTATTATATATATAGGGCTGGATTTCCACAATATCATTAGTCACCAAGGGTTGCTTGCAAACCAATGGAGCATCTATCACCAGGCAGCCCTCCTCGGTTTGGCTCACCTTTACGCTATCAAAAGGCTGATACCACTCGCTTGCCTCCTTGTCATTAATGCGGCGCAGGGCGATATGAGAAAGAGTCTCGGTCATGCCGTAGGTACTCCAGATGGCGATGTCACCTGAAAGCGAACGAAGTTCTGCTTCGAGAGCTGAATCGATGGCTCCACCTCCGATAATGAGATGCTTGATATGGGTAAGGCGCTCTCGCTCCTCAGGCACTTGCAGGGTATTGTATACCTGCATCGGCACCATGGCAGCGAAAGTGATCCCTTGTTTCCATAAAGTATCATTTGCCTGATTCAAGGACTCATCTGATAGCGGATGACCACTTGGCTTGACTGAAATCAGTTTAAGCCCTCGTTCCAAACTTCGCACCACCATCATCTTGCCTGCGATATAGTCGAGCGACATGCAGAGCAAGGCGGCATCTCCAGGCTTCAAGCCTAGAAAATCGCAGGTTATCTTGGCTGAATTGAGCATACGACGCTTCTCCACCAGCATCGGTTTGGGAGTGCCAGTGGAGCCACTCGTATGTACGAGTAAGGTCTCACTTGGAGAATGCCAAGTGTCTAAAAACTCTTCTAATGTCATATTTCATTTTTGAAAAGAGAATATTTCAAATCGTACGATTGCAGCAAGCAGAAGTCTACAAAGGAGAGAAGAAAAGTTTGTCGCCCCTGATTTCCAACGGCATAGGGATATTGTCGGTAAACAACTGTCCTGTACCCAATCCTTGTGGCATGGCGACATTCGGACCATACATCTTGGCGGCATAATGCGCGATGGCATTCAAGCCCACATTGCTCTCCAGGGCTGAGGTAATCCAGCTGCCGATGCCTCGCTGCTCAGCCAGTTGTATCCACTCGGTACATCCATAGATGCCACCATGAAGCGAAGGTTTCAGGATAATATACTGCGGACGGATGGTGTCGAGCAAAGCCTCTTTCATCGAGCGCACATTCACACCGATCAATTCCTCATCCAGAGCAATAGGCAATGGCGATTCCTTGCAGAGCTGTGCCATCTTGGGCCACTGATGCTGCTTGATAGGCTGCTCTATCGAATGGATGTCATACTGCGCCAAAGCCTCCAGTCGGCTCATGGCATCCTCAGGCGAAAAGCCGCCGTTGACATCCACACGTAGTTCTATCTGGTCCTTGCCATACACCTCACGTATGCGCTTGATAAGGTCTAGCTCCTTATGGAAGTCGATGGCACCTATCTTCAGCTTTACGCAGTGGAAACCAGCCTTCAGTTTCTCTTCCAGTCGAGCCAGCATTTCCTCGTAAGTGCCCATCCATACCAAGCCATTGATGGTAATGCCCTCCTCGCCTCTGCCGAATGGAGAGTCGTAGAGGTCAGACAAGTTCTTAGCCCAAGCAGGAACTGTGAAACCTTGTTGAGCATCTTCCGAAAAAGCAGCAGAAGATGCAGCCGCATTCCTCTTTGCCGCAGCAAAGAAACTGGCAAAAGCCGTCTCCAAGCCAAAGGTGATGCTAGGGTAAGCACGAATCATGTCATACGGAATGCGCCCCATCTGTTCCACCATCTGGCAAACCTGTCGGAGCGTCACCTCATATTCAGGCTTGGCATCGCAACTCAGGTCGGGCAAGGTGGCACACTCTCCCACTCCCTCTATGCCAGGAATCTCAGGGCTGGTGAGGGTGAGATAATAGCTATGTCGCGTGGTATAAACCCCACGCGACGTACCTGCCGGCTGCTTGAAATGGAGCGTACGCTCCGAAATGTCTATCTTATACATGAATCATATATACTATTGAATTCTTCACTCTTCGTTCTTCACTTGAATGCTACTTTCTTTTCATCTCATAGAGGTCCTTGCGGCGATCACGCAGATTGCGCACGGCTCCATAGGTGTGAAGTTCGTTCAAGAGGTTGAGGTCTACATCTGATACCAAGATCATCTCGGTGTTAGGCGTAGCCTCCGAACGCTTGCCATCGTTAGGGAAGGCAAAGTCGCAAGGGGTGAACACGGCACTCTGGGCATACTGGATATCCATGTTATGAACACGTGGCAAGTTGCCCACGCTACCAGCTATAGCCACATAGCACTCGTTCTCGATGGCACGAGCCTGAGCGCAAACCCTGACGCGGGAGTAAGCATTCTGGGTATCGGTCATGAATGGCACGAAGAGAATCTGCATGCCATCCTCTGCCATCAGGCGGGAAAGCTCCGGGAACTCCACATCATAGCAGATGACGATACCTATCTTGCCACAGTCGGTATCGAAGGTCTGGATATGGCTACCGCCACTCAAGCCCCAGCACTTCTGCTCATCTGGCGTAACGTGAATCTTCTCATACATGTCCACACTACCATCTCTGCGGCAGAGGAAGCCCACATTGTAGAGCGAATCGCCCTTGAGGTAAGGCATACTGCCGGTAATGATGTTGATGTTATAGCTGATGGCAAGCTCACGGAATCGGTCACGTATCTCATCGGTATACTGTGCCATCTTGCGAATGCTCTGCGCCTCACCCAGGTCATTAAACTTAGCCATCAATGGGGCATTGAAATACTCTGGGAAGAGGATGAAATCACTCTTATAGTCGCTCACCGAGTCAACGAAGAACTCCACCTGCTCGAAGAGATCATCCACAGAGGCATAAGGACGCATCTGCCACTGCACCAATCCGATACGCACGGTAGGCTTGCGGTCTACATAGCTATCCGTAGGTGGCTGATAGTAGATGTTATCCCACTGCAAGAGGGTGGCGCAGTGTTCGCTCTCCTCATCGCTAGGCAAGTAATTGCGGATGACACGACGCACATGGAAATCATTGGACAGCTGGAAGGTGAGCACTGGGTCGTATATCTCACGGTTACGCACGTGCTCGATATACTCCTTAGGGCGCATCTTATCGGCATACTTATGATAATTAGGAATTCTGCCACCAAACATGATAGCCTTGAGGTTGAGCTTCTCGCAGAGTTCCTTGCGATACTCATACATACGGCGAGCCAAGCGCAGACCACGATAGTCTGGGTGGATAAATACCTCGATACCATAGAGGATATTGCCGTTAGGGTCGTGGGTATTGAAGGTCTCGTTGCCCGTAACCTGGGCATAAGTGTGGTCGCCTTTCACCATATTATAATTGACGATGATGGATAGCGCACAGCCTACAATCTTGTCGTCTACAATGATAACCACCTGACCTTCAGGGAAGATAGTAATGAGTTTCTTGATCTGTTCCTTTGTCCAGAATACATCCGAATCAGCGTAAATACGCTTGAACGATTTGGCAAGCTGGTCGTAATCCTCCATACGAAGGTTACGGAGCCCTACCTTTTCAATTTTTCTAGTTGAGTCCATAACAACTGTATTTTATATATTGTGAAAACTAATTCCTTTCAAAAAAAAGCCCATACTCGTTTCACAACGAATATGGGCACAACTAAAACAATCTATTAACCTTTTGAATTAATATCTTTATATGCCCATCGCCATTAATTAGCGATTGGCGTACATATTCTCATAATACTTCTGATAGTCGCCAGAAGTTACATTGTCCATCCACTCTTGGTTCTCCAGATACCACTTCACGGTCTTCTCGATACCCTCCTCAAACTGGAGCGATGGTTCCCAACCTAGCTCTTTCTGGAGCTTGCGAGAGTCGATGGCGTAACGCATATCGTGACCCTTGCGGTCGGTAACGTAAGTGATGAGGTCGAGATCCTCGCCTTCCTTTCTGCCAAGCAGACGGTCCACGGTCTTGATCACCACCTTGATGATGTCGATGTTCTTCCACTCGTTGAAGCCACCGATGTTGTATGTCTCGGCTACCTTACCATTGTGGAAAATCATGTCGATAGCACGAGCGTGGTCTACCACATACAACCAGTCTCTCACATTCTCACCCTTACCATATACAGGCAATGGCTTGCGATGGCGGATATTGTTGATGAAGAGAGGTATCAACTTCTCCGGGAACTGGTATGGACCATAGTTGTTAGAGCAGTTGGTCACGATGGTTGGCATGCCGTATGTATCGTGGAATGCTCTTACGAAGTGGTCGGAGCTAGCCTTAGAGGCAGAGTATGGAGAGTGAGGATTGTACTTAGTGGTCTCCACAAAGAATTCCTCGCCGTATGCCTCATGGTTCTTGCCACTTGAAGCCTTGGTAGTGAATGGCGCAGGCACACCCTCTGGATGAGTCATCTGCAAAGCGCCATACACCTCATCGGTAGAGATGTGGTAGAAACGCTTGCCCTCATAGCCTTCTGGCAGGCTCTCCCAATAGGTTTTGGCAGCCTGGAGCAGAGACAATGTACCCATCACATTGGTCTGAGCGAAAGTGAAAGGATCCTTGATGCTGCGATCCACGTGGCTCTCAGCAGCGAGATGGATGATGCCATCCACCTGATACTCCTTCATAAGCTTGAGCATGAGGTCGAAGTCGCAGATATCGCCCTTCACAAAAGTATAGTTTGGCTTATCCTCTATATCCTTGAGGTTGGCCAGGTTACCAGCGTATGTCAACTTATCGAGGTTGATGATGTGATACTCTGGGTATTTATTCACAAAGAGTCTTACGACGTGCGAGCCGATAAAACCAGCACCGCCTGTGATGATAATATTCTTCATTCCAATTAAGAATTAATCATTTAGAATTAATAATTATTTCGCTGCCGCCAACTCAGCGATGCATTTCTTCAAACTGTCAGTCCAGTATGGCACCTTCCATCCAAAGGTCTGTTTCAGCTTGCTTTTGTCGAGCACAGAGAAGTGAGGACGCTTAACTGGGCTTGGGAACTCCTCGCTATAGCATGGCTGGATATCACAAGTATTGCCACTAAGCTCGCAGATGATCTTGGCAAAGTCATACCAGGAACATACACCTTCATTTGAGAAGTGGTAGATACCGGTCTTGTCAAGCTGATTGGTCTCGATGATGTGACCGATGATAGCCGCCAAGTCTCCAGCATAAGTAGGTGTGCCTACTTGGTCGAAGACTACCTTGAGGGTATCATGACTAGCCGTCAAGTTCTGCATTGTCTTCACAAAATTCTTACCCCACTGAGAGTACAGCCAAGCTGTGCGGATGATGATATGCTTGCAACCTATTGCAGCAATGCTCTGCTCGCCAGCCAACTTGGTCTTGCCATATACGCCAAGCGGATTGGTCTCCCAGTCCTCACGGCAAGGGATGTTCTTGTCACCTTGGAACACATAGTCCGTAGATACATGAATCAATGTTCCGTCCACTTCTTTCATAGCCTGGGCAAGATTGCCCGCTGCTGTATTATTGAGCAAGTTGGCTAGTTCGAAGTCGCTCTCTGCCTTATCCACATTGGTATAAGCCGCACAGTTAACGATGACTTGTATATCATTCTCCTTCACCTTGTCGCGAATGGCATCAAGATTGGTGATGTCCAACTTTTCATAGTCTTCAGCAACATCGGTGAAGACAAACTTGTGCTTACTATTCTTAGCCACCAGCTGCATTTCATGTCCCAGCTGTCCATTGGCTCCTGTTACTAATATATTCATTGGTTATTCTATATATTTGCGTCTACAGAATGCTTGTATATATAACTTTTTATATAAATACGGCGACAAAAGTACGCATTATTTTCGAAATACGCAAATAAATGAGCAGGAATTTATATTAATTATATATAATAAGGTGTAATATGAAACAATATGAAAAGAAAGAAGAAGCCCCATTTGTCGAGAGACGGGAAAAAAAAGTCCGCCAGAATCTTTCACAAGAGCCTGGCGGATTTAACCTAATACACTAATCTTTTTTTCCCTTAGTATAAACTAAAACCTGTTTTTTTTATTTAAATCAACATACTAAATCAACAAAAGGAATATTTACCTTAGAAGACTTGAAGTGGTAATATAAAACTACTACTTTCTTAAATCCGAGTGCAAAGTTACAGCAAAAATGCATAAGTTGTATGCATCGGTAAGTGTTCAGTAAATTATTAGTAAGTTAAAAGAGTACTTAACTACCAAAACACCAATAAGTTTTGTAAATTAACTATTTTTACAAAAGTAAATCACATTATACCGAATATTATTTGTATTTTTGCATAATAAATCAGCAAATTGGACATATTTTAGACATGAGACAGGTTGTACTATACTTTTTACTAGCATTTTCTCTTCTCGCCAACGCCAAGATTGACGAGCAGAAACTCTTTGCACGCATCGATGACGCCATCGCCAACCAGCAGCATTACAAGAACGCCAAGGAGCGACACATCAAGTTGATGAAGCGCAATCTTAGTGATGCAGCCAATGACCATGAGCGACTACAGTGGCTAGACAGCATCTACTTTGACTACAGCACCTATCGCTATGACTCAGCATCGGTATATGTGGACAAGGGATTGAAACTAGCAGAAAGTATCGGCGACACCTATTATATTATACAAAACAAGATCAATCGTGCCACCGTTCTCTCCGTAGGCGGTTTCTATAGCCAAGCAGAGTCCTTGCTTCAGAGCATTGATGCCAGCAAACTGCAAGGCAAACAGCTGCAATATTATTACTTCACCTATGCTTGGCTCTATAATTATTGGAAAGCATTCGTTGCCAATTCTGAGTTTGCAGCAGATTTTCTGGAGAAAAAGAAGCACTATATACAACTCACCCTGCAGCATTTTGTGCCTGAAAAGCGCCAATCAGGAGAATATTACTACCTGCTAGGTGAACTCACCTATATGGACAGGCCCACCCATAAGGATGTGTTGAAATACTTCTTGAAGTCGGTAAAACTGACTCCACTCAATGTCCGCGTCCATGCCCAAGCTGCCTATGGTCTAGCTAGATACTACAAGGACATGGAGCAATATGACCTCTACGAAGAATACCTGGTAGAGGCTTCCATGAGCGACATTGCATGCCAGCTCAAGGAGACGCTTGCCTTGCAGGAACTTGCCACCTATATATATAAGAAGGACGAGAAGAATAGTAAGCGAGCCGCCAAATACCTCACCCTATCCATGGAGGACGCACAGTTTTTCAACAACCGCCTGCGTATGCTGGAAATCTCCAACATACTGCCAGTGATTGCCGCTGCCAACCAACAGGCAGCCGAGAAGTCGCGCACCCGTTTGCAAATATACTTCATCGTGCTCTGCGTGGTACTGGGCATCACTGTGGTACTCACCGTGACAAGTATCAGACGCAAGAACCACCTGAGCAAAAGCAGAAAGGTAATAGCCATCAAGAACAAACAGCTGGAGGAACTGAATGGCAGGCTCGTGGCTACCAAAACTCGCCGCGAAACCTATATGCGCTTGTTTATGGACATTAGCGCCCTATACATTAGAAAACTAGACGATTATCGCAAGCTGGTGAGCCGCAAGGTAAAGACCAACCAGACGGCAGACTTACTGAAGCCTATCAACAGCTATAAACTTGCCGAGGAAGAAGCCCAGGCATTCTATAGCAGATTTGATAAAGCCTTTATGGAATTATATCCAGACTTCGTCAACGAACTCAACAATCTGCTCGTAGACGAAGCCCGGATAGAATTGCCTTCCGATCATACGCTGACCACAGAGATCCGCATCTATGCACTGATGCGACTGGGCGTAACAGACAGCCAGGAGATAGCAACCCTCCTCTTCTATTCCACCCAGACCATCTACAACTATAAGTCAGCCATGAGAGCCAAGGCTAAGAATCGTGACACATTCGAGAGCGATATTAATCGTCTGTGTCACTTGATTTAAGTTAGGAGTTAGGAGTTAGGAGTTGCCTAGCGGATTTAATAGGTGCATGTTCCTGACTCCTAACTCCAGACTCCTAACTCCAGACTCCTAACTCCAGACTCCTAACTCCTAACTCCAAACTCCTAACTCCTAACTATATAACTTCCATTTGCCTGATGAGTGGCTAGCACCAAGACCTCTGCTATCTGCACATGCTCAGGAGCAGAAGCTGCATAGAAGGCAACATCGGCTATATCATCGCCATTGAGCGGAGTGATGCCCTTATACACATTGTCGGCACGCTCATTGTCGCCATGGAAGCGGACATTAGAGAAGTTGGTCTCCACCAATCCTGGTTTTACATTGGTAACACGTACCTTGGTATGTGCCACGTCGATGCGCAAACCATCGGTGATAGCCTTAACGGCAGCCTTGGTAGCACAATATACATTGCCACCCGCATAGGCAGCATCACCAGCCACACTACCTATATTAATAATGTGTCCGTGATTGCGCTCCACCATACCAGGCACTATCAGGCGAGTCATGGTGAGCAACCCCTTGATATTGGTATCTATCATCTGGTCCCAATCATCAAAGCTTCCTTCATACTCAGGTTCCAATCCACGTGCCAAACCTGCATTATTGATGAGCACATCTATGTTGCGCCATGCCTCTGGGATATAATCCACAGCCTTCTTTGCCGCCTCACGATTGCGCACATCAAAAGCCAAAGCCAAGACCTGGACGCCATCTTCTGCCTCCAATTCCTTCTTTAAGTTTTCCAACTTGCCTGTGTTACGACCAGTAATAATCAGATTGTAGCCGCCTCTTGCAAAGCGACGTGCGCAACCCTCGCCTATGCCGCTTGTTGCGCCTGTAATAAGAGCTATTTTATTCATTTATCTCAATGTTAAGTGTTAATTGTCTCATGTTGGATGATGAATGTAGAGTGGTGAGTTACAGCACCAAGACTCTCACTTCAGCATTGGTCATCTTCTCTATCTCATTCATGGGGCGCTTATAATACACGCTCTGCACAGCCTTGTTGATGATGCCATGCCCCACAGCCAAGATGGTTTTGTCGGGATAGGTCACCTTGAGCCAAGTGAGGAAATTCTGCGCACGAGACTTCATCTTTTCCAAAGTCTCGATATTGTCAGGCCAATCCTTTGGGTCCTTGGGAAGAGAAGGGATAAATTTACCCGTAAAGTCGCCCCAATCACGCTCACGCAAGAGAGGAGTCGTAACAATCTGTGACTCCACATCCACTCCTGCCCCGAAATGAGGACGGGCAATAATCTCACAAGTCTCCAAACTGCGATATAAGTCGCTCGATACAAAGACATCGAAATGGTTATTGATCATCTTCTTTGCCACTTCCTCAGCCTGCTCTATGCCACGCTCGTTCAGCCTGCCAGGAGTCTGCCCCTGCAATATCTGGGCTGCATTATCCACGGTTTCACCATGTCGTACAAGATATAAAGTTGTCATTATTTTGTCTGTTTAAAATCATTTGCGCTGACAAAGTTACACCTTTTTATCGGGAAGAAGAAATAAATTGCGTTAAATATCTTATAAAAATCACGTATTCTCAGTTTTCTTTAGTAATTTTGCAGAAAAACTTAAATATATGAAGGTAATACATAGTTCATTGTTTCGCGCCGTGTGCGCCATCATCGTAGGTATTCTGCTCATTCAGTATCGTGAACAGACAGTAACTTGGATCACCATCTCCATCGGCGTGTTATTCTTCTTGTCGGGTGTGGTATCGCTGGCTTCTTACTATAGTGCCAAGCATGCTGCCGAGAAGATGCAGGGGCAAGTGCTCTATAATGCACAGGGACAACACATCGCAGGAATGCAGCCTAATTTCCCTATCGTGGGCGTGGGCAGCATCTTGCTGGGCACCGTCTTGGCTCTTATGCCTAACGTGTTTATCTCCTGGCTTATGTTTATCCTCTCATGTATTCTGATTTTGGGAGCCATCACTCAGTTTGTCAATCTGGCATCTGCCGCTAAGATGGGACGCGTCAGCTTCATCTATTGGATATTCCCTTCTGCCCTCCTCTTGTTGGGATTGCTCGCCATCATCAAGCCATCGGCGATAGCTTCAGCCCCACTCTTCATCATTGGTTGGGCCATGCTGGTTTATGGGGTTGCGGAATGTATCAATGCTCTCAAGATCAGCAACAATCGTAGACGTTGGCAGAAGAGTCAGCAGGCTAACACTTACCAGCCAGCAACTCCTGCCGACGATGACGAGGAACCAACAATGAT
Organism: Candidatus Segatella intestinihominis; assembly: GCA_900548535.1. GTDB lineage: Bacteria > Bacteroidota > Bacteroidia > Bacteroidales > Bacteroidaceae > Prevotella > Prevotella intestinihominis. The sequence goes on from URLG01000007.1 coordinate 17,695, forward strand.
AGAATAAGCTCGAATATAAAAATACGAACGAAATACCCAAGAAGAGCTTATGACTACACACAAGGCGACACTCGACTTTTTGCGCTTTTGCGTAACCAATAGTGAGGAGGCACCCGTTTCCATCAATCAAATCTCTTGGCAGCAACTCTATGACTTTGCCAAGTATTTCCCGGCAGAATGCCTATACGAGCCTATCTTCCGTGTATACCACTATGGATGGCGCATCTGGATGAATCATATCAAAAGATAAGCCGCATTCACCATTCATTACATCAAAAACAACAAACAAGAACTATACAATATGAAACAACAATATTACAAGGTTGCGCAGCAAGTATTCTCCATAGGATACGAGCCTGCACTCGCCGAACAGCTCGTTCCAATGCTAAAACCCTACGAGCCATTCGAGATAGAAGCCTCAGAAACCACCTTCAATCTTCACATCTTAGTGGGCGACACTGCATTGCCAGCCTCTTTCGCCTCGGAATATACGCAAGACGAAGAAGGACAAGTGATCAAGAGCGGACATCTAGAAGATGGAAGCAAGGTATTTGGCTATGAATTTGGACCAGAGCTAGCCGTGATGCAATGCTCTAGCGATTACCGCCAAGCCGAACTGCGCATGGACACCAACCTATGCAAAGCAGCCATCGACACATCGCTGATGCTCCTCTTCGCCCTGACCACAGCCAACCAAGGCATTCTGCTCTTCCATTCCTCCACCGTGGTATGGAAAGGCAAGGCATATATGTTCCTGGGCAAGAGCGGAACAGGCAAGAGCACCCATTCCTGCCTATGGCTCAAGCACATAGCGGGCACCCACCTGCTCAACGACGACAACCCGGTGGTGAGAATCGATGCCGATGGCAAGCCTATCGTATGCGGTTCGCCATGGAGCGGCAAGACGCCTTGTTATCGCAATGAAGAATATCCATTGGGAGCCATCGTGCAGTTGCAGCAAGCACCTAAGAATCAGATATTCAAGAGCTCGGTGCTCGAAGCCTACGCCGCCATCACCGCTTCCATATCCAGCAAGCGCTGGGAGAAGGACTTGGCAAATGGCATACATGCCTCTGTCGAGGCTATCCTGCAACAGCGCCCTGTATATCTCCTGAAATGCTTGCCCGACCAAGATGCGGCACAATTATGCTGGCGCACCATCGCCAAATACTCTTTCGTAGACGATGTGAAGAGCATCATAGACGAAGGTCGTCCCGTAGTGCTGCCAGTTAATGGCAATAGCATGCTACCTTTTATCTATGGTGGCGAAAAGGTGGAGCTACACCCTCTCCCTACCAAGCTACATAAAGGCGACATCGTGCTTGCCAAGGTAAAGGAAGGCTATCCCGTGATACACCGCATCGTATGGATAGAAGGTGAAGAGATTACACTCGAAGGCGACGGCAACCTGGGATTTCAAGAACACTGCCAGCTAAAAGATGTGATAGCGCAAGCCACCTTTGTCATCTTGGATTCTGACCCAAAGAAAGGGCTATCTTGCCGCACGCTGACCACTGACCTAGACCTAAGTCGTTGGTTAACATGGTGGAAACTTCCCCTCTTCGTCCGCAGAGTATTGCTCAAACTCTGTAAGATGCGCCATCATATCAAAAATGTAGAATAACCAAACAAGATAAAAACAATGAAACTGAAGAAAGACTTTAAACTACGCCAGATTTGTGGCGAGAACATCATTACCGCCGAAGGCATGCAAGCCATCGACTTCAGCAAGTTAGTAAGCCTCAACGAGACAGCTACCTTCCTATGGAAAGAAGCAGAGAAGCAAGGCGAGTTTACTACCGAATCACTGGCGGAAGCACTATGCAAGGAATATGACGTGTCTGAAGCCCAAGCCCTTGCAGACTGCCAAACCATCGTGAGCCAATGGACCCAAGAAGGATTGGCGGAATAAGAACAGAAAACATCAAGTATTTTTCATCAAGAAATAAGAAGTAAGGAATAAGGCGTGAGCATGATAAAATACGCTGCTTGGTTTTGGCAGCAAATGAAGGACATCAAAGTCAAGATATTGGTGCGCATCATAGCAGGCTTGGCACAAGTGGGACTAGGGCTGCTATTGGTATGGCTGTGCCGTCGCTTTATTGATGTTGTGATATGGCGAGGCAATATCCTGCACGAATCTCTCGTACTCTTCGGAGTCATCGCTCTGCTCATCGCCCTGCGCCAACTGGTGTTCTATCTGTCGAGCATGACCGAGGTGGAACAGCAGAACAATATGCGCCTGCGCTTATTTAACAAGGTATTAGGACGCAAACTCTATACCACCGAAAATGATCTTCATTCTGGAGACGTGAGCCAACGACTGGAGAGAGACATCGCATCGGCAGCTGCCGTTACTACGAGCATACTGCCAGGCATGGTAGTAACGGGCGTCCAACTGATTGGTGCTTTCCTATTGATGCACTTCATTGATGCCGTGCTGGCATGGAGTCTCTTGGTGCTTACACCGGTAGTGGTAGTTTGCGCCAAGTATCTGAGCAGCAGACTCAAGAAGATGACACTCGCCATCCGAGAAGAAGAAAGCCGCATCCAGATGCTGATACAAGAGACTGCCGAACACCAGCTCACCATCAAGACCCTGCAAGGCGAAAGCATCATGGGCACGAGGATGGCTGGCTTGCAATCCTCCCTGCAACATCTTGTAGCTCGCCGAGTTCGCTTCACGCTCATCTCTCGCCTGCTCATCGCCTTCACCTTTAGCTACGGTTATTTCGGAGCCTTTGTTTACGGAGCCGTCCAACTGAAGGATGGGCTCATCACCTTTGGTGTGATGACGGCATTCCTACAGTTGGTAGGTCAGATACAAAGTCCTATCATGACCCTGCTGGGCATGATTCCGCAGCTAATCCACGCCACTGCTAGCGTAGACCGATTAGCAGAAATAGAGAAACTGGAGCAGGAAGAAGAGACAAGCAAGGGAGCCCTTATCCAAAAGAACGTTCATCAAGAGGAAGAAGAAAAGGAAGGAACAACTTCTTTTGGCATCAAAATGGAACATGTATTTTATCAATATCCTGGTTCGGAAGAAGTGCTGACAGACTTCAACTACGACTTCCGCCCAGGCTCTTCCACAGCCATATTGGGAGCCACAGGATGCGGCAAGACGAGTCTGCTGCGCCTCATCGCCCACATCACATCGCCTTCGGCAGGAAGAGTCTGCCTTTACAGTCACTCTGGCGTAGAGGTAAAGGGGGCTGATATGCGCCGACACATTATTTATATAGAACAAGGCAATACGATGATGAGCGGCAGCATACGAGAGAACCTATTGCTCGCCAAACCAGACGCCACAGAGGAAGAAATGCAGAAAGCCCTTCACACAGCAGTAGCCGACTTCGTATACGAACTGCCCGAGGCATTGGACACACGCATCGGCGAACACGCCACCCGTCTGAGTGGCGGACAAGCCCAGCGACTATCCATAGCTCGTGGTTTGCTGCGAGAGGGAAGCATTCTGCTGCTCGACGAGGTTAGCTCATCCCTGGACGAGAGAACGGAGAGTATACTATTTGACCGCCTCTTCTCGGCTTACCCGGAAAAGACGATCATCTGTGTTACGCATCGCCCTGAGGCTGCTCGCCATTGCGATGCACAAATCAAATTCTAAAACTGATTATTTCTTCTCCACCAGTCCCTCTACATAGCGGCAGAGAATGCCGATGCCCTTCTCGTTCTCGCCACCCTGAGGGATGATGATGTCGGCATAGCGCTTGGTAGGCTCGATAAACTGCTCGTGCATAGGCTTGAGCACCTTGAGATAGCGATCCACTACCATAGATACGGTTCTGCCTCGGTCGATGGTATCACGCTGGATGTTGCGAATCAAGCGCTCATCAGCATCTGTATCCACAAATACCTTGAGGTCCATCAAGTCGCGCAACTTCTTGTCTACCAAAGTCATAATACCCTCGATGATAACCACAGGCTTTGGCTCTACATGTACAGTTTCCTTCTCACGGTTACACTTCAGATAGCTGTAGGTAGGCTGTTCTATTGCCTTGCCAGCACGCAAGTCTGCCAGCTGCTCATGCAAGAGTTTCCAGTCGAAAGCCGCAGGATGATCGAAGTTGATGTTATGGCGCTCTTCCTCGGTCATGTGCGATGTATCATTATAATAGGAGTCGAGAGGCACCACTGCCACATAGTGAGGAGGCAGCACCTCTACCAGTTTCTTAACCACAGTGGTCTTGCCCGAGCCAGTACCACCTGCTATACCAATTACTGTTATCTTATCCATCTTAATAATTTGAAATTTGAACTTTGAGATTTATGATTAGTCAAGAACCTCCTCGAACATAGCGCGATAGAATTCTGCCTTCTTCTCCACCGCCATAGGATAGGCACGGGAGCTGCTTGGCATTCGATAAAGGCGAAGTGTGCGCCCCTCGAACGCAAACTCCACATATCCTCCCATCGGCGTTACCTGCTTGATGCCAAAATGCTCTGAGAACACCTTGGTGGCCAGCTGACCCGCCGTGAGCACAGCCTTACATTCGCCCAGCTGGCGGAGCATACCATCCAGATTAGAAGGTTCCACCACTTGCAGGTCCTTGTCTGAAGCCGTATTCTTGGTGCGAATCACCTTTTGGGCGGTATCATAGATGGCAACGCCCTTCTCCAGCAAGAACTCCTTGATCTGGGGCAAGCGATAGGTCTTATGCTCTTGATCCACGAAGTGCAGCTTATCTCCGAAGTAGATGATACCAAAGATGCGCCACATATCATTCTGGAAGTTTGGGTAATACCAAGGCATGCACCATCGCTTCTCCGCGGGAGGGAAAGTGCCGAGCATCAGCAACTTGGCATGGCTCGGCAACCAGGGTTCAAAGGGATGTTCTTCTATCATTTCTTCTCCTTTACGAGATATACTACCACTGGCAAGTGGTCGCTATAGCCATTGAGCCATCTGCCACCAGCCTTGGTACGCAGTGGAGCGCCCTTGTACTGACCTTCCTGCTGGATGAGGTAATCACGACGGAAGATTTGATTCTTCCAGAACTTCAGGGTAGAGTAATCCTTTTCTGTTTCCTCTTTCTTGCCCTTCTTCACCACCTTGTTGAGCATGTTTGGGGTCATCACAATCTGGTCGAAGAGGTTCCAAGAGCCACTATAGAACAAAGTGCCCTTGCCTTCCTTAGCCAGGATGTTGTACCAAGGATTGTACATATCGCCCTCGCCTACCTCAGCTATCTCAGCCTTGGCACGGAGCACCTCGTGCATACTCTTGTTGGTAGGGTCATCGTTCATATCGCCCATCACGAACACCTTCATCTGAGGATTCTCACGCAAGAGGCTATCCTTCACTACCTTGGTTTGGCGTGCGCCACTCTCACGATAGAAAGAAGTGGAGAAGCGACTTGGCCAGTGGCATACGATGACAGCCACATCCTCGCCAGCCATCTCGCCACGAACGGTGAGGAAGCCACGAGTCTTGAAGGCTGAATCCTTAGCCAACTCCTGTACGTATGGCACGAGCTTGACGTTCTTCACAGAGAAGAGAGCTGGATTATAGAGCAAGGCGCAGTCGATGCCACGCTTGTCTGGACCCTCGATGTGGCAGTACTTCATGCCACGAGCCTTGAGGGCTGGCTGGGCGATGAGGTCGTTGAGCACATTGTCGTTCTCCACCTCTGCCATGCCGATGAAGGCACAACCCACATTAGGCAACACGTCGGTACCCATATCAGCGAGCACACGCGACATATTCTTCAACTTGTTGGTATACTTCATGCCATTCCATCCCTTGGCAGGCAGATACTCATAGTCGTTCTTGCCTGCATCGTGGCAGGTATCAAAGAGATTTTCCTGATTGTAAAAGCCTACGGCATACACTTGAAATTTCTTCTGAGCCGAAGCGGCGATGCTCACCATGAGCAAAGCCACTAATACTAAAAATTGTCGTTTCATTCCTTGCATTATTTATTTATATGACCACAAAGTTAGCACTAAAATCGGAAAAAACGATAACGAAATGAAGAAAATTTCATTTTTCACTGATTTTTAACATAAAAGTCTTTCTTGATTAAAATATTTTTCGTTACTTTGCACCATTAAACATCATTAAATAACAAACTATGCAAAAAAAGGTAAATTTAGCAATGCTAGCACTCTGCTCTTGCACCCTTGCCATGGCTCAGACCGAAAAGAATGAGCAAAACGTGGCAAAGGGACTTGACGAGAATGCTTTCACCTTCTCTGAGGCACAGTTGGGCGAGGACGATGACATGTCTTCTAATGTCACCATCCTCAACTCTACCAATAACGTATACGCTAGCGAGGCAGGCTATCTGTTCTCGCCAGTGAGATTCCGTTATCGTGCTTTCAACCAGAAGTACAACGACGTCTACATCAATGGCGCAGCGATGAATGATATGGAGACCGGTCAGTTCCGATTCTCCAACATCGGCGGTCTGAACCGCTTCTCTCGCAATGTAGACTTTGCTTTGCCTTTCGAGGCCAACAACTACTCGATGACAGGCATGGCTGGTTCTAACAATTATGATTTCCGTGCCGGAAGCATGCAGGAGGGTCAGTATGCCAGCATCGGCGTAGCCAACCGTAACTACACCCTGCGTGGACTCTATACCTACAGCAGCGGCTTCAACTCTAAGGGATGGGCCATCACTGCGGGTGTAACCTATCGCTGGGCCAACCGTGGCTACGTAGAGGGAACCTTCTACAATGCCCTCTCTTACTTCTTCGGTGTACAGAAGAAGTGGATGAACGGCCACTCCCTGAGCTTCTCTACCTGGGGCAACCCTACAGAGCGAAGCACACAGGGCGCATCAACCGACGAGGCTTACTGGCTCGCCAACGACTACTATTACAACCCATACTGGGGATATCAGAACGGACATAAGCGCAACTCTCGCGTAGTCAACGACTTTGCCCCTTCTGCCATCGCCACATGGGATTGGGACATCAGCGACAACACCAAGCTTACCACTTCCCTCTTTGGCAAGTACTCGATGTATAAGAGCACCAAGCTCAACTATAACAACGCCGAGAATCCACAGCCAGACTACTGGAAGAACCTGCCTTCAAGCAACTACTATGTTTGGGGCGACTTCAACAACGGCAACAACCCATACACATGGGATAGCTGGAACAACGCCGTAAACTACTGGCAGGCAAGCAAGGCTAACCGCCAGATAGACTGGGACAAGCTCTACTGGGCTAACCAGCAGGCATCCAAGAACGGACAGGAGACGATGTACTACATCCAGGCTAAGCACAATGACAACCTGAACCTCGTATTGTCTTCTACCCTCAACACCAAGTTGGGCAAGAAGTCTAATCTGGCCTCTGGTTTCATGCTCGGCATGAATCGCAATCGCCATTACCAGACGATGGAGGACATGCTCGGTGGAACCATCTTCCACAACGTAAACTCTTACGCCATCGGCGATTACCCTATCAGCGACCCACGTGTGCAGTACGACCTCAACACAGCAGGTCCTAACAACACAGGTAAGTTGGTATACGAGGGCGACAAGTTTGGCTACGACTATCGCATCGACGTAAACAAGGCCAACGCATGGACCACCTATTCTTCAGAGTTCTCTCGCTTCCAGGCTATGCTGAGCGGACGCATCGGTTATACAGGCATGAAGCGCAAGGGCTACATGCGCAATGGTATGGCTGCCGACAACAGCTATGGCAACAGCGGCACAGCCAACTTCCTGGATGGTGGCGTTAAGGGTAGCCTCAACGTAGACTTGGGCAGAGGCCACGCCTTCCGCATCGGCGCTGGCTATGAGTGGCGTGCGCCTATGGCTAACACAGCCTTCCTCGCCCCTGAGGTAAACAACGACTTCGTGACCGACCTCAAGAACGAGCGCATCTTCAGCTCTGAGTTCAGCTACCAGTACCAGAACGCTTGGCTCCACGCCAACTTGAGTGGATACTATAGCCGACTGGAGAACGTTACAGAATGGCAGAACTTCTATAATGACGATGAGAACTCCTTTACTTACGTCAGCATGACGGGTATGAAGAAGGAGTACTACGGACTGGAGGCAGGTCTGAACTTCAAGCTCACCTCTTGGCTCAACCTCAAGACTCTGGGAACCATCAGCGAGGCTAAGAACATCAACAATGTCACAGCCAACTACATGCTCTCTAAGTCAGCAGAGGTATATACCGACAAGGCTTACGTGATGGATATGCGCGAGAGCGGCACACCACTCACCGTGGGAAGCATCGCCCTCGACTTCCACATGAACGGCTGGTTTATCGACCTCAATGCCAACTACTACGATCGCATCTACCTCTCTTACTCACCTAGCTACCGCTACGAGCGAGTATTGAAGAACCGTCAGAGCGCACACCAGAAGTATCCAGAGATCTTCCCTGCTGTGGTATCAGAGGATGGCAACAGCTTCTTGCCAGAGGCAGTGGCTCAGGCACAGGGTCATGGCGGCTGGATGGTAGACATGAGCATCGGTAAGAGCGTAAGACTGAAGAAGGGTTCGCTCAACTTCAACCTCATGGTCACCAACCTGCTGAACAACCAGAAGATTGTGACAGGTGGATATGAGCAGAACTCACGCAGTGGCTATACCCTCAACACAGCAGGCGAGGTGAACAACCCACGTGTATACCAGTTCTCAAAGAATCCTAAGAAGTATTATGCATTTGGTACCAATGGCATGTTCCAGGTATCATACAGATTCTAACATCATTAAGAAGAAAAATATGAAAAAGATAAAATTCATAGCAATGGCATTCGCAGCTCTCTGCTTGGCTTCTTGTATGGGTGATGGCTACGCCGACCCAGACATGACCGTCAAGGTGCCTGCCTCACCATGGGGCAACAACAACCTGAAGGAGCAGAATGTCATCACGATAGCTCAGCTCAAGAGCGACTACGCCACTCCTATCAATGGTGGCTCGTTCAAGCTCATTGACAAGGACATCATGATCAAGGGCGTGGTTACGGGCAATGACATCAGCGGCAACCTCTACAATGAGGTATCCCTGCAAGACGAGACAGGAGCCCTCCTCGTTTGCATCAACGCAAGCGGTCTGCATGGTTACCTGCCTGTAGGTCAGGAGATTCTTATCAACCTGAAGGGTCTCTACATCGGTGGTTATGGCAAGCAGGCTGAGATTGGTGGCATCTACACCAACCTGAAGACGGGTGCCACATCAGTAGGCAAGATGGATCGCTCCGTATGGGACGAGCACTTCAAGATTATCGGTGAGGCTGACAAGAGCAAGGCTGAGCCAGAGGAGTTTGACCAGAGCAAGCTGGGCGATGCAGCCTATATGGAGGCTAACGCAGGCAAGCTGATGACCATCAAGAAGGTGAAGTTTTCTAGTGCTAACGGCAAGAACGTATGGGCAGCGGATGATGCTACCACCAATCAGACTTTGGTGGATTACACCACAGGCAAGATGATCAACTCCAGCCAGCTTGTGGTTCGCACATCAGGCTACGCTCGCTTTGCCAATGCCGTTCTTCCAGATGGCGTATACGACATCACGGGCATCTTTACCAGATACAACAATACTTGGCAGATTTTGGTTCGCAACACAGATGACCTTAGTGCCTCCGTCCTCTCACTCCTCAAGGAATCCTTCAATGAGAGTCAGGGTGCATTTACCACAGAAGACATCAAGCTCGCCGATGGTGTTAGCCATGTATGGAAGTGGGCTTCTGCCGAATACGGCATGAAGGCTTCAGGCTATGTCAATGGTGGTAACGCAGAGCTCACCTCTCGTCTCACATCACCAGCCGTAGACCTGACCAAAGCCAAGAGCGCAACTCTTACATTTGACCAAGCCATCAACTACGCTAAAGTTGACATGAAGCAAGAGTGCAAGGTTCAGGTTTCCACAGACGGAAAGACCTGGGAAGACCTCGACGTAAAGGGCTATCCTGAGACTAATGGTTGGACTTTCGTTACTTCATCAGCTGACCTGAGCAAGTATTGTGGCAAGACCATCTACATCGGTTTCCTCTATAGCAGCAACAGCGCATCCGCTGCCACATGGGAAGTCAAGAATGTCAAGGTAGACTAAATACACCTTATTATATATATAAGGGAACAAACAAGATTATTAGAAACAAAAATAAAAAAGACAAGAATATGAAAAAGTATATATTTTCTGTATTGATGGCGGCAATGGCTGCCTTCACATTCAGCAGCTGTGAGGACGTACCAGCGCCTTATACACAGCCTACTCAGCCTGGTGCTCCAACCACCCCAGAAGTGGCAACACAGGGTACAGAAGCCAGCCCTTATACTGTGACTGACGCTAAGACAGTTAAGACAGGTACCAGCAAATATATTAAGGGTTACATCGTGGGTTATGTGCCAGACAAGGCACTCAATGAGGCTATCTTCGGTGATGCATCAAGTGCTGAGACAGCTCCAACAAACATTCTCCTCGCAGCCAAGGCTGACGAAAAAGAGGTTAACAACTGTATGCCTATCCAGTTGCCAGCCGGCGATCTCCGCACTGCTCTCAACCTGAAGAATAACCCAGGTAATCTGAAGAAAGAACTCATCATCTGCGGTAACATCGAAACCTATTTCGGAGCTATCGGTTTGAAATCTCCTGTATACGCTAAGATTGACGGCAAGGAGATTGGTAAGAAGCCAGGAGATACTACCCCAGGTTCAGATTTGAAGGGAGAAGCTAAGGGAGATGGTTCTGAGGCAAACCCATTCAACAGTGTAGCTGCCCAGAAATATACCGCGGCCCTGGAGGCTGGTAAGGCAACCGACAAGGAGTTCTACATCAAGGGTAAGGTACAGAGCATCAAGGAGCAGTTCTCTGCAGGCTACGGCAACGGTTCATTCTATATTGCCGATGATGCCAACAGCACCCAGTTCTACATCTTCCGCATCTACTACTTCGGTGGCGAAAAATGGAAGGAGGGCGACATGACGCTGAAGGAAGGCGATGAAATCGTGGTTTGCGCCAAGCTCGTCAACTACATGGGCAACACTCCAGAGACCAACCAGGGCGGTAAGCTCATCTCCGTTAATGGTAAGACCAACGGCGAGGGCGGCGGCACCGTTACTCCAAACCCAGAGCCTGAACCAGACCCAACACCTGGAGATATAGAGACTGGAAACAATGGTGACTTCGAGGCTTGGGCAGAAGGCAAGCCTACAAACTGGAACACAAATTCGGCAGGTAACGCAACCTTAAAACAGAGTAATGACGCTCACACTGGCAAGTATTCTGTGCAGGTGGCAGGTTCGCCAACAGCAAACAAACGCCTTGGTTACAAGGAGATGAAACTCAAGGCAGGCAAATACACCCTTAAGTTCTATGCTAAAGCAGCAACAGCAACAGGTGCTTCTGTTTGTCCAGGACACGTTGCAGTAAAAGACGGAGTTGTTGATTCACAAAACTACGTATACACCAAGCAATATGTCAGCGTTAGCAACACAGAGTGGACTCTCATTGAACAGGAAATCGAGATTGCAGCAGATGGAACCTATAGCATTGTCATAATGAATGCAAAGAAGCCAGGCGGTGATGTTCTCATCGATGACTTCACTGTAACATTGAAAGGTACAGCTATCATCAAGTAACGGACATTCCAACTCTTAATATATTTCCCCATCTCCCCTCATCGGGCGATGGGGATTTTTTATGCCCATAACCCCTTAATTCTGAAATATTTCTTAAAAACATCCCGAAATATTTGGTTATATCAATAAATAACTGTAAATTTGCCCAAAATTAAAAGAATAAGAATATGGCAATAGCAATTAGAGAAATACCAGTATTGACTGGGCAATCAGCTATCGACTTTGTAAACGAAACCGACAAGTATGCAAATCGCCCCGTTTCAAGAAGCGCAAGGCTCTTGATCATGAAATAGATAAGACATTGGCGGAGATACAGCGTATCTTGGGGATAAATGTGAATGTGGACGAATTGTAAAATGTGGGACGGTGTTCCACAAATCTAAAAGATTGGCATGGAGAATAAAGGTTTGACAAACATAAATGATGCTGCCTATCAGAAGTTGATAGACAACATAACCACGCTATGGGATGAGGCAAAGTCAAAAGCCATTGCTGCGGTCAATACGGAATTGCTTGATGCCAACTGGCAAACAGGAAAGTATATCATTGAATTTGAGCAGGGTGGTAAACAAAGAGCTGAATATGGCAAAAGGTTACTAGTAAACCTTGCAAAGGATTTGACAGCAAGAAATGGAAAAGGTTTTAACCGAACAAACCTTACCTATATGCGTAAGTTATACTTGGCATTCCCAAAATGTGGGACACTGTCCCACAAATTGACATGGAGCCATTATTATGAACTGTTGAAGTGTGAAAATACGCTTGAAATGCAGTTCTATTATAAGGAATCCATCAAGGAATGCTGGAAAGTTAGGGAACTGAGAAGACAGATGAAGAGCTGTCTGTTTCAGCGACTTGCACTAAGCACAGACAAGGCTGGAGTTCTTGCTTTGGCTAACGAGGGGCATCAAGTACAAACTCCGCAAGACATCATCCGTGACCCTTTCGTACTTGAATTTGCAGGACTTCCCCAACAGAAACGCTATAAGGAGAGTGACTTGGAAAAGGCTCTTAAAGACCACATGGAGCAGTTCCTTTTGGAAATGGGACGTGGTTTTGCTTTTGTGGGCAGACAATACTCCATGCAGATAGGAAGCCGACAGTTCAAGGTGGATTTGGTATTCTACCATTGTATTTTGAAATGCTATGTGCTGATTGACCTAAAGCAAGCAGAGATAAAGCATGGTGACATCGGACAGATGAACCTCTACCTTAACTATTTCAAGACAGAAGTATGTCAACCTGACGATAATCCACCCATTGGCATAGTTTTGGGAGCAAGAAAAGACGAACTTCTAATGGAGTATGCCTTGGAGGGTATAACCAATCAATTGTTTGTGGCACGTTACCAACTCTATTTGCCAAAGCGTGAAGAACTGCAAGCGCAACTTGACAAGTTGTTGGACGAAGCAGAGTAACAACAATAAAATAAGGACATTTCGATTTTATAGCATAATTATGAAAAGTAATATTGGAATACAAATCATTTTGTCTATTGTACTGACTATGTGCAGTATCAATATAAATGCACAAACGGTTGGATATACATATCGACCTTTGGCTGCTGAGGGATGCAACATGAAATATAGCGTTGCAAAGCAAGATACGGCATATTACATTATCGCAACCGTAAAGTCAGACCGACTGAATTTCTTGAAAGAATCAACTATGTTGTTGAAAACATTCGATGGTGAAGTTATTAAACTTTATGGTCCTCAGATTGGTAGCGGCTCTGAAACGGCAGGTATTGTTTCTGGCAATATAGTCCTTCCTGTGACAGAAATCAGTTCTACAGCACAATTCAAGATAAGTCCACAACAATTTGAGTTGTTGAAAAATGGTGTGGCTAAGATAAGGTTATCTACCATACCTATTGAGCATGAGCGGACATTTGCCAAAGATAAAATAGGCAAGAAACTTTATCAGTTCTTCTTGAAACAGAAGAATAAGGACAATGATTTCTAACGATAGAAAATTACAATGAACGGCAAACAATTAAAGAATAGCATATTACAATGAGCGATACAGGGAAAACTTGTACCACAAAACCCTAATAACGAGCCTGCAAGCGTTTTGCTTGATAAGATTCGCCAAGAGAAAGAACGCTTGATCAAGAGAAGAAAATCAAGCGTGACAAGAACGCATCCATTATCTATCGTGGTGAGGACAATTCCTATTAAAAAGCTATAAGGAAGAATATAACAATGGTTATTTGCTATATGGTAACCCTCTAATTCTGAAATATTTCTTAAAAACTTCCAGAAATATTTGGTAGTTACAGAAAAAAGTAGTAATTTTGCAGCCTGTTAAGTATAAAGGCTATAATGGGCATGCCCTCTCAGGGAGGACACGAATGATGCGAAAGCGTCCCCATGACGTCTATTTTTTTAATCATCAAATAATAAATAAAAGAAAAAATGAAAAAAGGTATTCATCCAGAGAACTATCGTCCTGTAGTATTCAAGGATATGTCTAACGGCGATATGTTCCTCTCTCAGTCTACATGCAAGACAAACGACACAGTAGAGTTCGAGGGCGAAACTTATCCAGTAGTAAAGATTGAAATCTCTAGCACCTCTCACCCATTCTATACAGGTAAGAGCAAGCTTGTTGATACAGCAGGTCGCGTAGACCGCTTCATGAACCGTTACGGTAAGTTGAAGAAGTAATATACCTTTTTCATAAGGATATATTATAACTCGATAGGAAGTGCGTTCCAACGTAGTTGCATATACGTGGGAATGCACTTTTTCTCTTTTTACACCCCATTGAAATATAAACTTAAAAACATTTTACGAGATATGAAACATTCCAAGATCCTCATCCTCTCGCTCATGGCAGCGATGACTTTCTCTGCCTGCGGAACTGACGACTCTCTGCAGTTCAACTTCCCTGAGCAGAACAAGCCTGGTGATAATACGGGCGGTAATACAGGCTCTACCGATGCCAACAACACCAATAAGAACGTGGCTACAGCCAACATGCCACAGGTGGTAAGAAACGCCATCGGCGGATTGGAGTTCCCTAAGATCAAGGGCATAGATAATAACTACGTCATCGTTCACATGGATGGAGATGTGGTTAACTATAGCACAGAATGGGATGACTCTAAGAAGAGCCAGCGCTGGAGTTGCTATACATTCAACACTACAAATAGCCAAAAAAACATTAGCGGAAGATATAACCCACCTCAGGGACAGCGCCAATATCCATACGATACTGACCTGAAAGAGCAGTATGGAGTTACCGATTTCACAGAAGACCCTACTCCAACTACACAAGGATTCGACCATGGTCATATCTGTCCTAACGCTGACAGATTGTACAATGCAAAACAGCGTTTCCAGACATACTACATGACCAATATGCAGCCACAGTACAGCAACTTCAATCAGCGTGGTACTTGGTACCAAATGGAAGACCAAATTAGAGGTTACAAGCCAAAAGTAGACAGCGACACCCTCTTTATAGTAAAGGGAGGAACTATAGATAGCGAAGAGAATATTATTGAGTATAGAAATAAAGGTGCTGTTTCCAAGACACAATTGGATGGCTACATTCCAATACCTAAGTATTTCTTCGTAGCGGTATTGAAGAAGGAATTCAACAAGACCTCTAACAAGTATACTTACAGTGCCTTCGGCTATTGGTTCCCTCACGTAAACGAGGCTTTCAAGAGCGGCGACAAGCTCAGCAACTACGTGGTCAACATCAAGACCTTGGAAGACAACACTGGCATCGACTTCTTCTGCAACCTGCCTGATGCTATCGAGAAGCAGGTAGAGGAGCAAGACGTGAACGCCATCAAGAGCCTCTGGGGATTCAAATAATCCATCTGTTTCCCTCAGAAATAACACAGTTTGCGTTTTCTACCGCACACCGCACAAAAACATTATAAACAGCTACAGCACAGTGTTTTACAAGAGTGAGGTGTCATCATCAACACCTCACTAACACCTCACAACACTACACACTTTTCCTTGTTTTTAAAATTCCAGTACAAGGAGTGAGGTGTTGTGAGGTGTGAGTGAGGTGTCTACCCCCACACCTCACTATCCGTACTAACAATGTATCAGCAAGTTACAACGTTTTTGTGCGGTGTGCGGTAGAAAACGCAAGCTGTGTTTATTTCTAGCAAAATCCCATCTAGGATGTTTCCAAACCACCATCCTAGTACTCCCATATAGTTCCTCGCCAGGGCACCAAAGTGCCCACATCGAGGGCACTTTGGTGCCCTGGCGAGGAACTAATAAAAAATCCTAAGGTTGGTGACGAAGTTGTAGTATATGGCACTTTAAAGAAGTATAATAATGACTATGAGTTTGAGATGATTCAGTAAAATCATCTATTAAAACATATAAAGAAAGCCGTTTCCCAGAAGTAGGGAAACGGCTTTTTTCATTATCTTCTATGAGGAAGTTTCTTAATGGTTCCTGCCATCGAAGTTCTACCCGGCGCACCGCCGAAAGAAGATGCAGCAGTAGAATCAGATCTCGAAGCACTACGGCTTAAGCTCCTAGCTGAGCTAGAAGTATTGCGCTCCAAGTCGATATACATGATGTCGCCCTTGGCGATACCCGTACCTATCATATAGCCAAAGAAGGTATCGTTTGGCTTGCCTTGCTCCACGCCCAAATGGAATCCATACTGGCTGGCACCGGCATCCATCACATAAGTAGTACCTGAAGTATACTTGATGTAGATATCACCATTATTGTCTATATACCAAGAGAACTTGAGGGTCTGGGTGTCGCCACTGTCGTCTGTAGCATAGTCCACCTCTATACCATTACCGCTCAGAGAGTTGGCATTATTCTTATCCTGATAGAATATCATATTGGTCTCAAACTCATAGTTATTGCGGGAGTTGCCATCCTCGGCTAGCTCAGAGAGCTGCACCTTGCCATACCAATCGCCAACGAGAGTCTGAGCCTCGTCCAGGAGGTCTTGGTCCTTAGAGCCCTGCGAACCTTGGTTCCAATCACCCTGGTTCCAGCCCCAACCTCCATGGTTATAATCGTCATACCATCCGTAATGATCGTGCCAATATGGATCGTCATCGCAAGAGGTGAAGGCTAATGATGCTCCAGCTATCGCCAGAAGCATCATCATTGATTTCATCTTTTTCATCTCAATATCCTTTCTTTTACTTTTCTACCCAGCGAATCAAGGCAGGTATACTGTCATTACCTTCAGCCGAGCGAGAACTTACGTTAACATTCGTCTCCTTACTCATCTTAAACCAACCATAATCATAACTTCCACCCCACGAATCTAACCAGCTATTGGTGCCATACCAATAATAACGATTCCAATTAGGAGAAGATGTCTTGACAAACTTAAACTCTATCCAAGCATTGGTGCTATTGAATTCTATTTCGCCATAGAAATACCTATCATCAAGATGATAGTTGCGGATAACAGCATCTTCACGTGTATCGCGGAAGTAAATATATATCATGCCGTTTCTAACTTGCCAAGTAATACGATTAGCTACGTAATCCCAAGGAGCATTGCTATAGGAATCCAGCCAATAACCATCTCCCGAATCGTAACCGGCATTGAAAGTTATATCGGCTGTACTTGAATAATACTTTCTGTCATTATATGAAACAGAAGTATTCATATAGCCACTCCAAGAGCCATCCAGGGTGTATGCTATATCTGAGTCTTCATCGCAAGAGGTGAAGGTAAGACTCATCAGCGCCATCAGCGCTACTGTGAGAAATGATGTAAACTTCTTCATATCGTCAATAGTTTAAATTGTTAATATTCCGTGAATGATGGTGCAAAGATAAGCTAATTTTTACACCCCACAAAGGGGAAAGTGGAATATTTTAGAGGAAAATCCCTATTTTTGAGTAGATTTTACCCCAAAGAGGTGAGTTTTTCAACTTTTTTCTGTATCTTTGTCTCGATTTACAAGAATTTGCATCTTTAGATGCAGTAACTATATACTAGAGATTATGAATAGAAAACTAAATATCATCATCATAGGTCTGCTGACTACCATCATGGCAGCAGCCGTCCCTTACTGCGACATACGCAAGTTCTCCATTACCGACGGACTTGCCGCCAACACCATCGCCGACATGAAACAGGGCAAGGACAAACTCATGTGGTTTGGCACCTGGAACGGCATCTCCTATTATGATGGATACACATTCCATACCTACCGTGACGAACCAGACAAGGCAGACATCCTCTCTACCAACCGCATCCTGCAGATAGAGCCTGCCACCAACAACAACCTGTGGTGCGTCACCAACGACCGACAACTCTACGTATACGATACCCACATCTGCCAATTCGTGAAAGTGGGCAAAGAAATCAACAAGAAATATGGCATCTATCTCAGGGTAAAGAACATCTATGTCCTGAACAATGGCAGGACCTGGATTACTTCAGATGACGGCGACTATGCCATCAGAGCCATAGGACCTGTGGTCAACGACAAGGAGCCTGAGCTGATACGCGTGGGACAGAAAGGACTGCGCAGCGGCAAGATATGGTTTGTACATAGCGACAAGAAAGGCAGAGAATGGGTGATGACCGACAAGGGAACCATGATCTATGGACACAAATTCTCTGTGAAGACTCCCTATAAGTGGATCAGAGAGGTGGGCGAACAAGTGTATCTTGCCACCACTGACGGCAAACTAGCCACGGTGGATGCGCGAGACCGACTCACCAACGTGCCCCTGCCACCAGGAATCACCAGAATCAACGAGTTGAAGAACACGGGTTATCAGCTACTTCTAGCCACCAACCTGGGACTCGTCATCTACAATCCACGCAGTTTTAAGGCAGAAATCATCAATATCCAGAGTCCGGGACAGCCACTGGCAGAAGCCAAGAAGCTCTATGCCGACTACTTCGGCATGGTATGGGTATTCACCGAGGGCATGGGCGTAACGCTCGTCAACCCAAAGAACAATACCAAGCAATGGCTCTTCGCCGACCAGCCCGACCCCGTGGACCGCACCACGAGCGACAGTTACTTCATCACCCAAGATGAGAACCATGTGCTCTGGGTAGTGCCTAACGGCGGAACCTTCAGCTACTTTGACCGCAGTGCAGGCAAACTGGTGCCTTATCTGCTGCGAAGCAACTCATCGGGCAACTACCGCGTCCCACGCATCGGCAAATATGCCCTCTCCGACCAAGGCGTGCTTTGGATCACAGGTATTCACGACCTGACACAAATCGCATTCAAGAACCACCCATACACCCTGACCAAGCTGAGCAAAGGCGAATCAGAGGTGCGCGCCATCGCAGCCATCCCTAACGGCAACCAGCTGTATGGATACAGAGACGGATTCCTGCAAGTGACTGATGCCAACTTCCGCCCACTGGGCTATATGCTGCCCAACGGACAGATAACCCAGGAGCAAGTGCAGTTCTCTACATGTGGCATCTACAGCCTCTTTGTAGACACCCGCAGCCGACTATGGGTGGGAACCAACAACGACGGCATCTATATGCTGGATCACGGCAAGACGGTGCACTTCCTCTACAACCCAGCCGACAAGGGCTCATTGCCTAGCAACAATATCTATGATATAAGAGCCGACCGCCATGGATACATCTGGATAGCCAGCTATGGCGGAGGCATCGCCCTGGTCAATGAACATGCCGACGGCAGCATCAACTTTATCAGCAACCGTAACGGACTCAGCTGGCCTAAGGGCAACTTCCAAAAGACCCGCCGCATAGAATGCACCAATGATGGCGACATCCTGGTAGGAACCACGGACGGACTCATCACCTTTAGCGACAATTTCAAGAGTCCATCCCTCATCAAATGCTTCAACAGCCACAATGTGGAGGGCGACACCACTGCGCTAGAAGCCAACGACGTGCTCTTTATCATGGAGCACTCCACAGGCAAGATGTTTATCAGCGAGCTGGGCGGCGTGATGGAGAGAATCATCAGCAAGAACCTGCTACAGAACAACTTGAAGGTGGAATACTTCAAGAACATCAGCACAGCCGAAGGACTGGTGAAGAGCATGCAGGAAGACAATGATGGCAACATCTGGATTATCCGAGAGTCAAGTATCGACAAGGTGAACCTGAAGAAGGGCACTACGGAGGTATTCGGTCCTAACGACTTCGACTACAACCTGTCGTTTACCGAGGCTCGCCCATACCATGACCCTGCCACCAACAATATCACCGTGGGCACCCCTATGGGAGCGCTCACCTTCAATCCAGCCACGCTGAAGAAGAGCACCTATCAGGCTCGCATCATCTTCACCAATCTGCACTTCAATGGAGAGAGCGAATCTCACCCTATCCTGCATGCAGAGAAAGTAGTGATACCAGCCAACAAGCGAAATCTGACCATCAGTTTCGCTGCGCTCGACTATACCCGAAAGTATCAGACCAAGTATCTCTATCGCTTGGAGGGCAGCACGCCTGAGGGCGAATGGGTGCCACTGGGTAGCAACAATACGATAGGTTTTAACCACATCTCGCATGGCAACTATATATTAAAGGTGAAAGGCACCAACTCACATGGTGTATGGAGCAAGTATGTAGCTGAGCTCCCTATCGAGGTGCGCCCTACATTCTGGGAGAGCATCTGGGGAAGACTGGTACTCCTGCTGCTCCTCTCAGCCATCGTGGGCAGTATCTTCTACTCTTACAATCAGCGCCAGCGCCAGAACATCAACCACGAGATGAGTGTGATGAAGAATGAGTTCTTCAGCGATGCCTCCCATCGACTCCGCACACCGCTCACCCTCATCGGAGGTCCTGTGCAGCAAGTACTTGACAATGAGCCTGGACTGACCAAGCAGAGCAAAGACCTGCTGGGCATCGTACTGCGCAACTCACACGAGATGCTGGACATGATCAACAAAATTCTGCGCTTCGACAACTGCCAGAACTTCTATACCAACGGCGGCATGGACGAGAATGACACCGAGGAGCTTGGCAAGGAAATAGAAGGACAGATAGACGACAAGAACGCGCAGCGCTATCTGGAAGAGGAAAACAAGAAGAGAGAAAAGGAGGAAGAGCGCCTAGAAGAGCATGGCGAGGTGATGGAGCACGAAAAGAAAGACATCACCCTGCTCGTGGTGGAGGACAATGCCGACCTGCGCAAGTATCTCTACAACATACTGGAAAGCAACTACAATGTACTGCTCGCCGAGAACGGAAAGGCAGGCCTGCTGATGGCTCGCAAGGAGATGCCAGACTTCATCCTCACCGACGTAACGATGCCTGTAATGGACGGTATCACCATGGTTCACCACATCAAGCAAGACTCTACGCTCAAGAACATACCTATCATCATCCTCTCTGCCAAGGCTAGCGTGGAAGACCAGTTGAAGGGATTTGAGGAAGGCATCGACGCTTACCTCACCAAGCCATTCTCCGTGAACTATCTCCTGGCCAGAATCGAGGCTGTGATCACGAAGCGCCGCGCCATCCAGACCGACTTGTTGCAGCGTCTGCGTGAGGCTGGTGACAAGGACGCCATAGCTGCCCTGCGCATTCTGCCTGCTATGCGCGTTCCTGCTCCAAATCCACAGAGCACCAGCCAGACGGCTGAGCCTGAGAAGAAGGAGCATGATGCCACAGCATTCATGTCGTTGCAAATCAATGACGCTGTCACGGAGAAAATCATGAGATATATCTTGGACCACATCAGCAGCCCAGACCTCAAGATAGACGATATAGCCCAGGCTGTGGGCATGAGCCGCAGTGTGCTCTATAGCAAGATCAAGCAGACCGTGGGTATGACCCCTATCGACTTCGTACGCCACATCCGCATCATGAAAGCTACGGAAATGCTGCAAGATACCGACGAATCGCTCAGCAACATAGCCTACAATGTGGGCTTCAGCGACCCTAAGTACTTCTCCAAGGTGTTCAAGAGAGAGATGGGCATCATCCCTAGCGAATACCGCGAACGCACCCGCCAAGCATAACCCAAAATAGGGATAAGCGGTCGAAAAATGTGTCTATGCGGTCGAAAAATGCGTTTATGCGGTCAAAAAAATGTACGCAAGCGGTGTCTTTAAATTAAATTAAGAAAATAAAAACAAAAAATTGCTTGTAAGAGATACAACTTATGGAAAAAAGTTGTAACTTTGCAGCAGTTCTTAGAAAAGTTAAATGATAGATTAATCGTAAACTTTCTTTTATTTTGTATTTGGAATAAAAGAAAGTTGGAAGGTTCTCCGGGGATTGTGAAATTCCCGGACTTTTTTTTGCCTTTCAGTTTATCCCCCTCCTGCTTTTATCTTCTTACATTTTTGCCATTTTACCTTTAAATAATGCAAACAAGTTGCCATATCTGAAAGAAATATATTATCTTTGCAGTCAAATTTGATAAACTTATCAATACAGAATAAAACATATAATTAAGATACAAATAAAAAAATGAGAACTGTTTACGAATACTCTGTCAAAGACAGAAAGGGAAAAGATGTTTCCCTCAAAGAGTATGCTAACGAGGTATTGCTCATCGTCAACACAGCCACCAAGTGTGGTTTCACACCTCAGTACGAAGAACTAGAGAAACTCTATGAGAAATATCATTCACAAGGTTTTGAGGTTCTTGACTTCCCTTGCAACCAGTTTGGCCAGCAGGCTCCTGGTACTGACGAAAGCATCCACCAATTCTGCAAACTGACCTACGGCACAGAATTCTCACGTTTCAAGAAAATCAAGGTAAATGGCGACGATGCCGCTCCTCTCTATAAATTTCTGAAGGAGTGCAAGGGCTTTGCAGGTTGGGATGAGAGCCATCCTCTCTACCCAGTACTTGACAAGATGCTAAGCGAGGCTGATCCTAACTATAAGGAGAGTGCCGACATCAAGTGGAACTTCACCAAGTTCCTCGTCAACAAGAAGGGTCAGGTTGTAGCTCGTTTTGAGCCAACCACTAGCTTTGATGTTATCGCCAATGCCATCGAGGAATGGCTGAAGGCTTAAGACCATAAAAAAAAGCCAGATTGCAAACTGCTTGCAATCTGGCTTTTTGGTTATTTTATGTTTTCCCCAACACTTGGCTGGGGAAAAGAAAATGATTAATCTACCTGTGGCACTGTCTTGAGGAACTTCTGGATTTCCTCATCACTGACAGAATAGTTATGCAAGTCACCATTGATGTAACTCTCGTAAGAAGGCATATCTATCAAGCCATGACCAGAAAGGCAGAACAAGATCACCTTCTCCTTACCCTCTTCCTTGGCTTTCTGTGCCTCACGAATAGTAGCTGCGATAGCATGGCAACTCTCAGGAGCCGGAATAATGCCCTCGGTACGAGCAAAGAGCATACCAGCCTGGAATGACTCCAACTGAGGAATGTCGACTCCGTGCATGTAGCCATCCTTGATGAGCTGGGAAATAATCATGCCGGCACCATGGTAGCGAAGTCCACCTGCGTGAATGTTAGCAGGCTTGAAGTCATGACCCAGGGTAAACATAGGCAACAAAGGAGTGTAACCAGCCTCATCACCAAAGTCATACTCAAACTTACCACGAGTCAACTTAGGGCAGCTCTCTGGCTCAGCGGCAATAAACTCAGTATTCTTCTCACCGCTCAAGTTGTGGCGCATGAATGGGAAGGCAAGACCACCAAAGTTACTACCACCACCAAAGCAAGCGATGACCTGATCAGGATACTCACCAGCCATCTGCATCTGCTTCTCAGCCTCAAGACCGATGATAGTTTGATGGAGAGCTACGTGATTGAGCACCGAACCCAATGTGTACTTACATCCCGGAGTAGTGGTGGCAAGCTCCACAGCCTCACTGATGGCAGTGCCCAGAGAGCCTGGATGATGAGGATCACGGGTAATGATATTCTTACCAGCACGAGTACTCATAGAAGGAGAACCCTCTACCGTAGCACCGAAGGTGCGCATGATGCTAGAGCGATATGGCTTCTGCTGCATGGTAATCTTTACCTGATATACGGCAGCCTCCAGTCCGTAGAGCTTGGCTGCGTAAGAAAGCGCAGCTCCCCACTGTCCGGCACCCGTCTCTGTGGTCACATTGGTATCTCCCTCCTGCTTGCAATAGTAGCACTGTGGCAAGGCAGAGTTAATCTTATGAGATCCCAATGGGTTGGTACTTTCGTTCTTGAAGTAGATGTGGGCAGGAGTGCCGAGGGCTTCCTCCAAGGCGTAAGCACGTACCAAAGGAGTGGAACGATAGAAGGTGTACTTTTCGAGCACATCCTCTGGAATATCTATCCAAGCATGCTCTGTGTCGAGTTCCTGCTTAGAACACTCCTTATTAAATATATGTGACAAGTCATCTGCATTGAGAGGCTTGTGAGTTTGCGGATTCAATGGTGGCAATGGCTTGTTAGGCATGTCTGCCTGAATGTTATACCACTGTGTTGGAATGTCTTGTTCCTGTAAGATATACTTTTTCTGTCTCATGTTGATAATTTGTTTGATGTTTATTCAGCGACAAAGTTACAAATATTTTTTCACTCTAGAAACTATTTTGTAGTTTATTTACCATTTATTCTCGTAATTCGTTACTTTTAGCACCGAAATTCTATTAGGCAGGGGCATACAATCTAATATATTACATCTAAATAACAGAATCTACTCCCTAAATAATAGATTTTACCCCTCCTTTCATCGAGAATACTGTACCTTTGCAGTATTAAAACAAGGGCGTTGTGAAACGCCTAATCATCATCTTTTACTTATACAAAAAAAACATTGGAAGCGAAATGCTTTCAATGTTTTCTTTTTTATATCCATACTTGTTTCAGAAGTACCATATTATCCTTACTGCTCGTCCTGATTAGCAATTCGATTCAGCAAGTCTAAAGCTTGCTTCACCGACGCCACGTTAGCTATGCGGAGAAAACGCTTGTTGTTTTTCTCCTTCAAGCTACAAGTCTGCACATGAGTGGTAATGTAATTGAGCACACGAGAGAACATCTGACTCTTATAGAAAGGACTCTGCACATTGGTAACAAACTGCAACTGCATGGCTCCCTGCTTGAGCATAATCTTCTCGCAACCCAGTCGCTTGCCTATGCGGCGCAATCCCACTACATTCATCAACTCTTCTCCAGCCTTAGGCACAGGACCAAAACGGTCTATCAGTCGCTGACGGTAGGCACTGACCTCATCGTCGTTCTCCAGATGATCCAACTCCCGATACAGGAGCATTCGCTCGCAGCTACCAGGCACATAGGTATCAGGGAAGTACATCTCCAGGTCGCTCTCCACGGCGCAATCATCTACGAAATCATCGCCTGTCAGCACTTCGCCCTCTTCCATCTCCTGCTGATACAAGTCGCTGAACTCCTCATTCTTCAACTCCGTTACAGCTTGGGATAGTATCTTCTGATAGGTCTCATAGCCCAGATCTTCCATAAATCCACTTTGCTCAGAGCCCAAAAGATTGCCTGCACCACGAATATCGAGGTCTTGCATGGCAAGATTGAATCCACTGCCCAAGTCGCTGAAGGTTTCGAGAGCTTCCAGTCGGCGACGAGCCTCTTGGGTAAGCACGCTCTTAGGAGGTGCTATCAGATAGCAGAACGCCTTCTTGTTGCTACGTCCCACACGTCCACGCATCTGATGCAAATCGCTCAGTCCAAAGTGGTTGGCATCATCTATAATGATGGTGTTGGCATTGGATATGTCGATACCATTCTCCACAATGGTGGTGGAGAGCAGCACATCGTAGTCATAATTGATGAATCCCATGATGACTTTCTCCAGTTCCTCTGGCTTCATCTGTCCATGGCCGATAACGACACGACAATCAGGCACGTACTTCTCTATCAAGAGCTTGATTTCTGCCAACTTGGATATGCGATTACAAACGTAATATGCCTGTCCGTTGCGGCTCATCTCAAAGTTGATGGCATCGGCTATCACCTCACTGCTAAAGGTTACCAACTCGGTATGAATAGGATAACGGTTAGGTGGCGGAGTGCGCATGATGCTCATATCTCGGGCTCCCATCAGTGAGAACTGGAGGGTACGAGGAATAGGCGTGGCACTCATCGTGAGCGTATCCACATTGACCTTGAGCTGGCGCAACTTCTCCTTGGTAGAAACGCCAAACTTCTGCTCTTCATCAATAATGAGCAGTCCCAGGTCGTGCCACTGCACGGTCTTGGATATCAGCTTGTGAGTACCTATGAGTATGTCTATCTTGCCAGCCTTTAGGTCTTCCAAGATGTGCTTAGTCTCCTTGGTAGAGCGGGCACGACTCAAGTAACTTACCGTGACAGGCAGTCCCTCCAAACGATGCTGGAACGTCTGGTAATGCTGGAATGCTAGCACTGTAGTTGGCACCAAGACCGCTACTTGCTTGCCATCACAGGCAGCCTTGAAGGCTGCACGTATCGCCACTTCGGTTTTGCCGAAACCCACATCTCCACACACCAGTCGGTCCATCGGACGTCCACTCTCCATGTCTTTCTTCACTTCGAGCGTAGCCTTGTTCTGGTCTGGGGTGTCCTCGTAGAGGAAGGAAGCCTCCAACTCATGTTGCAGATAACTATCTGCGCTATAAGCAAATCCCTTCTCTCTGCGGCGCTGTGCATAGAGCTTGATCAAGTCGCGCGCTATATCCTTGATGCGCTTCTTAGCCTTATCCTTCAGCTTATCCCAGGCTCCTGTGCCCAGGGTAGAGAGACGAGGCGGTTCGCCCGTATCACTTCTGCGATACTTGCTTATCTTATAGAGTGAGTGGATAGAGACATCCACCTTGTCATTATTCTTGTAGATGATGCGGATCATCTCCTGATAACTATCCCCGGCAGGTACACGCACCAAGCCACCAAACTTACCGATACCAAAGTCTACATGCACGATAAAGTCGCCGGGCTCCATCTCCTGCAGCTCCTTCATGGTCAGAGCCATCTTGCCAGCTCTAGCCGAATCGGAACGAAGATTATACTTGTGGAAACGGTCAAATATCTGATGATCCGTAAAGAAACAGCTCTTCTTGTCGTGGTCGATAAAGCCCTCATGGAGCGTCTTGTCCACTGGCGTGAACTGTATCTGATAGCGTTTCAACTCCTCGCTGGCAAAAATCTCCTTGAGTCGTTGTTGCTGCTTTTGGCTGTCTGCCAATATATATAAGGTGTAGCCCTGGAGCTGATAATTCTCCAAGGTCTGGGTAAGCAGAGTGAAATTCTTATGGAAAAGTGGCTGTGGCGCCATATTGAATGAGAGGACGGCATGGAAGGATTTGGATTTGGATGCATCCGACTGCACATGAGATGCCGCCTGCGAGCTATTGCCAAACTCTATTCTGACGTGCTCTACCACCCCACTCTGGAAATCGTGAGCCGACACCAGACTCAACTCTCGTTTCATTTCGTGAACTATCTTGTCTGCCTCCATCTCCGTAGCTCCCTCCAATCGCTCAGTAAGGCTCTGAGAAGAAAATCCCTCTTGATAGATTTTGTCTATCATGTCATGGACAAAGGTAAAGTCCTTCATAACCAGAAGGGTGTCGGGAGTAAGGAAGTTAAGGAAAGGCTGCTTGACCGCCTGCATACTAGCCAACTCTGGCACGATTTCCACCGCCTCGCGCTTATCCTTGGAGAGCTGATTCTCCACATCAAAGGTGCGAATGGTGTCTATCTCATCGCCAAAGAAGTCGATGCGGAAAGGAAATTCATAACTGTAGGAGTAAACATCCAGGATGCTACCACGCACGGCAAACTGTCCTGGCTCATAGACATAGTCAGTCTCAGTCAAGTCAAACTCTCTCAGCGTATGTACTATATCCGTGAGGGCTATCTGCTGCCCCACCTGGAGTTTCAAGATGCGCTCATCAAGATTTTGCTTAGACACCACGAGCTCAGCCAAGGCATCTGGATAAGAAACGATATAAATGTTATTGCCAGCCGACAATCGAGCCAGCACCTCGGTACGCAAGATTTCGTTAGCCGCATCACGCTGCCCATACTTGATGGCACGGCGATAGCTGGAAGGAAAGAAGAAAACGGAGTCTTGCCCCAAGAGTTGGGTCAGGTCGTGATAGAAATAGCCAGCTTCATCGGCATCATCCAGGATGAAGAGCACCGAGCGCTTTAGCTTTTCCTGCAAGGGAGCGAAAAACACAGGAGCCGAAGAGCACACCAATCCCTCTAGGAAAACGGAACGCACCGATTTCTTCTTCAACAAGTCCATGAAGGCTTTCGCCTGCGGAGAACGCTGATATATCTTTTCTATCTCTTGTATTCTCACTGCTCCTATTTTTCTGTTTTTCAACCTCTAACTTCTAACTCAACTTGGGATATTTCTTGAACCATCCATCCAGACGCAAGCGCATCACACCAAAGAAGGCTTCACCAAAGATGCCACCATTCATCTTGCTCACTCCCTCACGGCGATTCACGAAGATAACTGGCACTTCCTTGATCTTGAAACCTATCTTATGAGCTGTATACTTCATCTCTATCTGGAAGGCGTAGCCCTTGAAGCGAATCTCGTCCAGATTAATGGTTTCCAACACCTTGCGACGATAGCAAACAAATCCTGCCGTCGTATCATTCACCTTGAATCCGGTAACGATGCGCACATACTTAGAGGCAAAATAGCTCATCAGCACACGTCCGATAGGCCAATTGACCACATTCACGCCCGATACATAGCGAGAACCGATGGCCACATCATAGCCCTCATCGTGAGTGGCATGATAAAGGCGAGGCAAATCATTAGGATCATGGCTGAAGTCGGCATCCATCTCGAAGATGAAATCATAGCCCTGCTCCAGCGACCACTTGAAGCCCATGATGTAAGCCGTGCCCAGTCCAAGCTTGCCCGAGCGCTCCAACAAGTGCAGTCTGTCAGCAAACTCACCAGCCATCAGTCCCTTGACGATAGCTGCCGTTCCATCAGGGCTGCCATCATCAATGACCAGAATGTCAAATTGCTTTTCGAGCCCAAAGACAGCTCGAATAATTTTTTCGATATTTTCCTTCTCGTTATATGTAGGAATGATTACAATGCTATCACTCATATCTGTTTCTTATTGTGATTCTTTAATTTGTATGCAAAAGAACTACTCTATTCTTATGCAAAGATACTACTTTTATATGAAAAGTGCCCTCTTTTTTCAGAAAAAAAGCATATTCCGACCCGAATATCCGTATTTTCGGCTTATTGGTCAGGATTTTCTACAAATCCTTGATACTCTTTGTCCAAACCAGCCATGATGGCATCATAGCTCCTGGTCATCTGGTTCTTGATATTCTCCGCGCCCTTTCCTATCGGAGCGATAGGCTCATGGATGGTGAGACGGAGCGGATGCCAGAATATCCAGTAAATGTCCTTCATACGGGGTTTCACATTGAAACTACCATTGATGGTGAGCGGACATACAGGCAGTTGCAACTCATCAGCAAGCATAAAGGCACCACGGCGGAACACACCCATGTGGCCCGTAAAGGTGCGAGCGCCCTCTGGGAATACCACGAGCGACATACCCTCCTTCAACTCCTCGCGCGCCTTGTCATAAGAAGCACGAATCTTGGACGGACCGCTCTTGTCTACGAAGATGTGGTGAGCATATTCACAAGCAATGCCCACAAGAGGCACTTTGCGCAAAGCCTTCTTCATCATCCACTTGAAGTTGCGCCCCAGGAATCCATATATCAAGAAGATATCAAAAGCTCCCTGATGATTAGCCACAAACACATAGCTCTGGTTCTTTTCGAGATGCTCTCTTCCCTCTACCTTGACAGGAAGCAAGAGAATGCGAATCCAGAGCTGCGACCACAACTTGCCTGGATAGTAGCCCCAGAAATGACCATTGCCCAACATACAGCCGATGACGGTTGTCAAACTAGTCAAGATGCTTGCCACCAACAAGATAGGTAAGCAGATTATCAATTGATATATTCTATAGATGTACTTCATTTTCTAATTAAAAATTAATAATTAAGAATTAATAATTATTCCATTGCTATTGAATTCTTCACTCTTCATTCTTCACTCTTCACTTAATTCATTTTCTCTTCAGCGTGATGACTACGATTTCGGCAGTGGCTCCGATGCGGATAGGAATGGTGCCACCCAAGCCAGCCGTGGTATAGAGTTGGCATCCCTCTCGCTCATAGAGCCCATAGTCGAAGGGAGCGAAGATGGATGGACGCAGCCCCAATATCGAAACTTGCCCCGCATGTGTATGACCGCTGAGCGTGAGCTGTGGAGCCACGAGCACCGAATCCTTAGAGCCGTGCTCCTCATTGATGGTAGATGGCCACATCTCTCGCCACTGGGTAGGAATGTGCTGTAACATCAGGACAAACTGCCCGGGCTTAATGCCATAGAGCGATTTTGCCACTTGGGTGCGCTTAGGCTTGTCATAGTTCTCTGTACCAGCCACATAGATGGAGTCAGCACCTCGATGCAGCACCACGTGCTCATTGTTGAGCAATCGCCAGCCCATCTGCTTCTCGTATTGTCTTACCTCCGCTTCTATCTTGGCTTTCTGGCCCACGTCGTCATCGTCTATGTCCAGATACCAAGTGTAGTCATGATTGCCCAATACGCTGAGCACCCCATCCTTAGCCTTGAGTTTACTCAGCAGTGGGATATAAGGCTTAATTTCAGAGGGTTGAACATTCTGCAAATCGCCCGTAAAGCATATCAAGTCGGGCTTCTGGGCATTGATGCTGTCTACATCTCGCTGGGGCAAATCGCTGCGCCAACCATAGTAAGAACCAAGATGGAAGTCGCTAAACTGCACAATGCGATAGCCCTCAAACGACTTGGGCAAATCGGGTACATAAAGGGTGAGATGCTTTACCTCCAGATTGCGAAATCCCTGGGTAAATCCATAGATGAAGCAGAAGAAAGCCACCACTGCCAGCACCAAGCCAGTCAACTTGCCCCAATTTCTCTTGCCCTTTAGCATACGGCGACAAAGCCATCCCACTGAGCTACAGACTGCATAGACAAACTGTGGCACAGCAAACAAGGCTAGCGTCACGAACCATAAGTCGAGCAGCAATGGATTCTCTGGCAGGAAATTGGGCAGCAGCATCAGATAGAAGCTATACCCGATAACCAGCGCAGCAGGCACCCAATAAAGTATTTTTTTCCATCCCTTTGGCACGTGCAGGTATTGCCTGTCTATCCAGAGATAGGGCAACACCGTGAAGAGCACGATGGGAATTAGTATTCTTGCTACCATTCTCTTTTTCTAATTTGAGTCAACATGTTTTATTTTGTAATTATCTATCTATGAATATCTATCGCCTGATCAGACTCGACTGGAGGAACGTCCTCATCAGTTCCACAGGCACTCCACGGCGATGTGCATAGTCTACCAACTGGTCTTTGCCTATCTTTCCCAACTCGAAATAGCGAGCCTTGGGATGAGCAAACATCAGTCCCGACACACTGGCATGTGGGGTCATCATTCCGGTCTCAGTGAGTCGGATGCCCACTTGCTTCATGTCTAGCAGTTGGTCCAGAATGAAGTTAGCACTCGTATCTGGCAACGAGGGATAGCCGATGGCTGGTCTGATGCCTTGGTACTCCTCTCTGTGCTGCTGTTCTATGGTGAGTTGCTCATCAGGCGCATAGCCCCAATATTGGCGGCGCACTTCCTCATGCAGTTTTTCTGCCGTAGCCTCAGCCAGTCGGTCGCAGAGCGTCTGTGCCATCATCTGCTGATACTCATCATGGCGATAAGCCTCCGTGGTGGCAGCATCTACCGTGGTGCAAAATACACCGAGATGGTCAGCCACACCACCACTCTTAGGGCGGATGAAGTCAGCCAAGCAGAGATTGGGCTCACCGGGAGCCGCAGGATGCTGCTGCCTGAGCATCGGGAACCTCACGCTGTTCTCTATGATGATGTCGTCGCCATCGCTCACAGCCTCGAAGAGGGCAAAGAGGGCGTGCGTGTGATAATCATTCTGCCATATCCCTAGCATTTGCTCTGCCTCCAGTCGCAGTTTCAGTTTTTCTTCCTTGGACTTGCCGCTCAGCCCCCACGCATGGTAGAAGTAGAGCCAGTTGATATAGGGCACCAAGGTGGCGACATCGTATGTCTTTCTAAGCACCAATTGTTATTTTATAATTTATGATTTATCCCAATTATCTATTATCTAAACTCCAGTGCCTCGCCTCTGCTGCTGGCATCAAAGCCCCCCTTATTATATATAAGGTGTCCGTTGCAGAAGGTTTGCTCCACGCGCCATTGATACTCATGTCCCTCCATAGGGCTCCACTTGCACTTGCTCTGTATCACCTCTTGGGTAACCAGCCAAGGCGCATGGGGACGAACCACCACGATGTCGGCATGATAGCCTGGGCGCAGATAGCCTCGCTTTCTGACTTGGAACAACTGGGCAGGCTGATGAGCCATGAGCTCTACCAATCGCTCGATGCTGAGCACACCCTCGTCTACCAATTCCAGCATAGTTACGAGCGAAAACTGAACCATAGGCATTCCTGATGCCGCCTTGGCACAGCCGCCCAGCTTGTCTTTCAACTCATGCGGTGCATGGTCGGTTCCGATGGTGGCTATCTTGCCATCCAGCAGTGCAGCCCTGAGGGCAGCTCTGTCTCTAGCCGTCTTCACAGCCGGATTACACTTGATGAGTGCATGCTTGGTAGCATAGTCGGCATCAGTGAAATAGAGATGAGCCACGCACGCCTCGCCCGTAATATTCTGTTTGGGGTCAAGGAGTTCCAACTCTTTAGCCGTAGTGAGATGAGCGATGTGCAGATGCGCGCCACTCTCATGAGCCAACTTCACGGCTAGCTCGCTGCTCTTATAACATGCCCCCACACTGCGTATCTCTGGGTGGTGCTTTACGTCCGGATCTTCGCCATACTTAGCTTTTGCCTCTGCCATGTTATGGTTGATGATGTCAGTGTCCTCGCAGTGAGTCATCACCGGCAGTTGGAGCTGCTGGGCTGTGGCAAATACTCGCTGCAGCGACTCATACTTATCTACCAGCATATTGCCCGTGCTGGAACCCATGAAGAGTTTGATGCCCGGTATGCGATGCACATCGAGCTGAGCAAAACTGTCCACGTTGTCGTTAGTGGCACCATAGAAGAAACTATAGTTCACATGACTCTTCTGGGCTGCCAACTGCCACTTGTCGTGCAGAGCCTCCAGCGTAGTGGTCTGCGGATTGGTGTTGGGCATCTCAAAGTAAGAAGTCACGCCACCATAAGCGGCAGCTCGGCTCTCACTCTCGATGTCAGCCTTACGAGTAAGTCCAGGCTCACGGAAATGAACATGGTCATCGATGACACCTGGCAAAACGAAACACCCCGAGGCTTCAACTACTTCATCGTAGGTGCCACGGGGAGCCTCTCCTTCACATATCTCGGAAATAAATTCGCCATCAACAATCAGGTCGCCCTTGAAAGAGCGCCCCTCATTGATGATGGTTCCACCTTTTATTAATATCTTCATGCCTTAATATTCAGCTTGTTAATATCTAGCTTCTATTATCATTGCTTTTTCTCTGGGATGGTAGGTCTAGCCAAGTCATTTGGCGTAGGCGCTGGTGCCGCATCTGGGTTCACCTGCGGAGCCTCCATCTGTGGTTCGCCTCCCATCTGGGCAGCATCGTTCATCGGTGCTCCCATCTGGCTCTCGTGAGTACCATTCATGATGGACTGGTTCTCCTGTGCCTTCTGGTAGTAATCCTTCACGTAAGAATCGTTCTTGAAGGTGTCGGTAGCCTTGCTCATGATATCCTCTATCCATGGCGAGAGCATAGGATACTGATTGCCCATGGTTACGAGGAAGAAGACACCTGCGCCGAGCACATTGTCAAAGTTGTCGGTAACGAATGATGTCACCAACTTATCTTCCTGGTCAGAGAGTCGGATGGCTTCCTCATTGAGCTTGCGAGTTACCACGCTCATGTCGCTACCGTTCATGATAGCCTGGTCGTGCTTGTGTATCAACTCACGCTGCTGATTCTGCAGTTGCTGATATTTCTTGAAGAATCCGAAGAGCTTGTCATTGAGAGGAGTGCCGCTCACTACCTGCTGGGTATCGTCCAGCTTCACGGTAATGCTGCCGCTCTCCAGTACCAGTGGCAGTACAGGCTCATCGTCCATAAAGATGTTAGCCATCTTCACGGAGTCGATGGTGCCCTCGAAATGGAATTGTCCGTGTACCACGTCGCAAGAGTCGATGCTCTTGAATGAATTGTCCTTCAAAATCTTCAGGTACAGCATACTTCCATCCAGCGTACTTACATTAGAAGTACCTGTTATGTCGTAACTATTGGCGCAAGAAGTGAGCGCCAACAATGTGATGAATGCGTAAATTATTTTATTCATATGCTCTGTATATCGCTTTTGGTGAACAAAAGTACAACATAGAATTGAACTAAAGAAATTTATTTATGCAATTTAATTGAATATTACAAGTATTTATGTTTTATTTGCATTCTTCCTTTTTCAATTCGTGGGAAATACGATGCGTGGTATACAATTCGAGCAGCGCAGCGATGAGCAGGAACACCACCCACTTATTGTAGAAATAGGTGATATATGTTTCCTGATTGCTAAACCAGTGGCGAACGAAGGCATAGACGGTATCGACCATGGAAATGCCAGAGAGCACAAAGAAGATGTCTGCCACATACTGCATGCGCTTCAGTCGGTGGATGATGAGCGATGGTCCCTCATACACCTGCATGGCTTGGATCACGCTAAACAACACGGTACCTGCCAGGAAGAGCCAGCTCGTAATGAGCATCATCTTGGGATAGATAAAACCAAATGCAAAGCAGGCTGCGCCGACTACCATCAGCACGCCTCCCAGCAAGAATATCACACTCTGTAGTTTACTCAATTGTTTCATTCGCTTTTTTCTCTATTTCTTCTATATGTATATATCCAGTTTCTTCTATTATATATATAATAAGGTGTAGCCAGCTTACTGAGCGTCTGGCTGCAAGTCGGTGCTCAGCACGAAGATGTCCTCATCGTCAGCCTTCATAAAGTAGCGCTCACGGGCTATCTTGCCAAAAGCCTTGGGACTTTGGCGCATCTCATGCAGCTGACGCTTGTCGTGCTCGTACTGCGCCTCATACTTTTCGATCTCAGCACGCAGCGAACCTATCTCCAGCCTATACTTGATGTGCTGCCAGATGCTGTTGTCATCGATCACACCCACTACCAACACACCTACTACCACCACTATAAGATATTTATAGTGTGACAAATAATTCCATATAATACTTAGCTTTTTACTCATTTAATTGTCGAGTTTTCTCATTAATTTCCTAATTTGTTTGCAAAGATAATATTTTTTTGTTATCTTTGCATCATCAATTAAGAAAAAATAATGGAAGAATACATAGTTTCTGCAAGAAAGTACCGTCCGATGACCTTCGACTCGGTAGTTGGACAGGGTGCATTGACCACCACGCTGAAGAATGCAGTGAAGAGCGGCAAGCTGGCGCACGCCTATCTTTTCTGTGGTCCTAGGGGTGTGGGCAAGACCACTTGTGCCCGTATTTTTGCCAAGGCAATCAACTGCGAGCACCCTCGCGAAGACGGCGAGGCATGCAATGAGTGTGAGAGCTGCCAGGCTTTCAACGAGCAGCGCTCCTACAACATCTTTGAACTTGATGCTGCCAGCAACAATGGCGTGGAGCACATCAAGACCCTGATGGAGCAAACTCGCATACCGCCTCAGGTGGGCAAGTACAAGGTATTTATCATCGACGAGGTCCACATGCTCAGTGCCGCTGCCTTCAATGCCTTTCTCAAGACATTGGAGGAGCCACCATCGCACGTCATCTTCATCCTCGCCACCACCGAGAAGCACAAGATTCTGCCTACCATCCTGAGTAGATGCCAGATCTATGACTTTGAGCGAATGACGGTGCCCAACACCATCCAGCACCTCAAGATGGTGGCTGAGAAGGAAGGCATCCAGTATGAGGAGCAGGCACTTGCCGTCATAGCCGAGAAGGCTGACGGAGGTATGCGCGATGCGCTCTCCATCTTTGACCAAGCTGCCAGCTTCTGCCAGGGCAACATCACCTACCAGAAGGTGATAGAAGACCTCAACGTGCTGGATAGCGACAACTACTTCCGCATGATAGACCTTGCCTTGGAGAACAAGGTGAGCGAGATGATGGTAGTGCTCGATGGCATACTGGGCAAGGGATTTGACGGCGGCAACATGATACAGGGCTTGGCTCAGCACGTGCGCAACGTGATGATGGCAAAGGACCCTCAGACCCTGCCGCTCCTGGAAACCAGCGAAGAGCAGAAAGCCAAATATCAGGCGCAGGCGCAGAAGGCTCCTACACCTTTCTTATATAAGGCACTGAAGCTGATGAACGATTGCGATGTGCAGTATCGTCAGAGCAGCAACAAGCGCCTGCTGGTAGAGCTGACGCTGATACAGATAGGTCAGATCACTCAGCCTGAAGACCAAGATGTGCCTAGTGCGGGGCGTACGCCCCATAGATTAAAATCCCTGTTTCAGAAAATTGTTGCCCAGCTTAAGCCTGCTATTCAGGGTGCAGGTGCCGGGCAAGATAGCAGCAGCAAGGTAGCCACCACGGCTAGCCAGCCTGCCGCTACGGACACGCACACTCCTACCCCAACTGACGCCGCCCCTGCTAGCGGCTCTACAACCACTCCTGCCTCAGCCGCTCCTGCTACTACAGAGGCAGCCAAGAAGCGCACGCTCAAGAACGTGAACCTGAGCGGTATCGGAATGACCTTTGCCAATCTGAAGAAGGTTGAGGAATCTGCCCGCAGGGCTTACAATCCTATAGACCGACTGCAAGATGAAGCTCTGGCAGCCAATGCCAGTGGGCAGCCGATGAACCAGTCGTTCTCCCAAGAGCAGGTAGAGGGCCAGTGGATAAGCATGTGCTTGAGAATACAAAATGTGAAAGACCTCATTGGCCTAGCCAGTCGTATGAAGCCTATCGTGCCAAAGATTACGGATTTTCCAAATATCGAGGTAGTGGTGGACAATCAGCTCTTGCTCGACGACATACTCCGCATCAAGAACCGCATCCGCTCCACCTTTGTACAGGGCTTGCAAAACAACGAGCTACAGCTAACTTATCGCCTGGCTGAAGCCAACGAGGTGACCAAGATACTCTCCAAGCGTGAGCTTCTGGAGAAGCTGAAGGAGGAAAATCCTGCCATTGGTAAGCTGATGCAAAGCTTGAAACTGGTGTTGAGCTAATTTTTAATTAAGAATTAAGAATTAAGCCTAGCGGAAGATAAAATCCCGAGCCTCTCATCTGAGAAACTCGGGATTTTTTCATTAATTCTTAATTAAATCAGGTTCATGCCAGCCTCGGCACATTCCTTGCGCATATCCTCTGGCCAGATGCTAGCCTGGATTTCGCCAATGTGAGCCTTGTGGAGCATCACCATGCAGAGACGGCTCTGACCGATACCACCACCGATGCTCAATGGCAACTTGTCATTCAGGAGCTGCTGATGGAAGTAGAGTTTCTCTCTCTCCTCCTCGCCCTCTATCTTGAGCTGGCGGAGCAGGCTCTCCTTGTCTACACGGATACCCATGGAGCTGAGCTCGAAGCTTCTGCCCAACACTGGATACCAGATCAGGATATCGCCATTGAGTCCTGCCTTGCCATTCTCAGCCACGGTGCTCCAGTCATCATAGTCTGGGGCTCTGCCATCATGCTTCTTGCCATCGCTCAGCTTGCCACCGATACCCTCTACGAATACGGCGCCATATTTCTTACAGATGGCATCCTCACGCTCCTTAGGAGTCATGTCTGGGTACATATCCACCAAGTCCTGAGCATGAACAAAATGGATTTGCTTAGGCAGGAAAGGCTTGATCTGAGGATAGTGCTCGCAGGTGAGATACTCCGTGCGAAGGATGGCAGCATAGATGCGGCGCACGATGTCCTCTAGGAATGCGACGGTGCGGTCCTCACGAGTGATGACTGCCTCCCAGTCCCACTGGTCCACGTAGAGTGAGTGCAGATTGTCCAGCTCCTCATCGGCACGGATGGCGTTCATGTCGGTATATACGCCATAGCCAGGCTCTATGTGATACTCAGCCAGGGTCAGTCTCTTCCACTTGGCAAGCGAATGAACCACCTCGGCCTGTGCATCGCCCAAGTCCTTGATAGGGAAGCTTACAGGGCGCTCCACTCCGTTCAGGTCATCATTGATGCCCAAGCCCTTCAGTACGAAGAGCGGAGCCGTAACGCGACGCAAGCGAAGTTCGGTGCTCAGGTTCTGCTGGAAGAATTCTTTTATCAGTTTGATACCCATTTCGGTCTGGCGCATATCCAGCAGCGCCTTGTACCCTTCGGGTTTTATCAGTTTGCTCATTTGTCTTATTGTTTTGTTTTTGTTTTGTGCTGCAAAGGTACAAAATAATTATTAATCCGCAAGCGTTTTTCCTAAATATTTTGCAAAATGATAGTATTTTTTCTTATTTTCTTACTTTTTGCTGTAGATTTATTCACTTTTTATGCATTTTCCTGCAAAAAAGCGGCCCGAATATTTGGCAGATTCAAATAAAAGCATTAATTTTGCAAAATGTATGCTCCACCTTATATTATATATAGGGAGTGAAATATTATATATAGGGAGCGAACAGGGCCTCGTAGCTTAGCTGAATAGAGCGTCAGATTCCGGTTCTGAAGGTCGTGGGTTTGAATCCCACCGAGGTCACTTCGTTACAACAATAATAAATCGAAACTTAAAAATATGGACTTAGTAGAACGTTTTATCAACTACACCAAGTTTGACACGCAGTCGAGCGAAGACTCCGACAGCGTGCCTAGTACGGCGAAACAACTGGAGTTCGCCAAGTATCTGAAACATGAGCTTGAGGAAGAAGGCCTCTCCGACGTGGAGATGGACGACATGGGCTACATCTACGCCACCCTCAAGGGCAATACCAAGAAAAAGACCCCTACCATAGGTTTTATATCCCACATGGACACCAGCCCAGATGCCAGCGGCAAGGACATCAAGGCGCGCGTCATCAAGAATTATGATGGCGAAGACATCGAGCTGAGTCCAGGCATCATATCAAGCGTAGAGAAATTTCCAGAGCTCAAGGCTCACAAGGGCGAGGACATCATCGTGACCGATGGCACCACCCTGCTCGGAGCCGACGACAAGGCGGGCATTGCCGAGATAGTACAGGCTATGTGCTACCTCAGAGACCATGACGAGATAAAGCATGGCGACATCCGCGTGGGCTTCAATCCTGACGAGGAGATTGGCATGGGCGCTCACCACTTCGACGTGGAGAAGTTTGGCTGCGACTGGGCTTACACCGTGGATGGCGGCGACCTGGGCGACCTGGAGTATGAGAACTTCAATGCCGCTGGTGCCAAGATCCATATCAAGGGCGTAAGCGTACACACAGGCTATGCCAAGGGCAAGATGGTGAATGCCAGCCGATTGGCAGTGGAGTTCCAGAACATGATACCAGAAGCCGAGACCCCAGAGCAGACTGAGGGCTACCAGGGATTCTATCACCTGCTGGGCATCGAGAGCCGCTGCGAGGAAGCCAAGCTCAGCTACATCATCCGCGACCACGACCGTGAGAAGTTTGAGGACCGCAAGGACTTCATCGAGCAGTGCGTGAAGAAGATGAACGAGAAGTATGGCGAGGGCACGGTAACAGCCGAAATCCACGACCAGTACTATAACATGAAGGAGAAGATAGACCCTAACATGCATGTCATCGACATCGTGCTCAGAGCGATGCAAGAGAGCGGTGTGCCACCACGTGTGGAGCCTATCCGTGGCGGTACCGATGGAGCTCAGCTCAGCTTCAAGGGCTTGCCATGCCCTAACATCTTTGCCGGTGGTGTCAACTTCCATGGCCCTCACGAGTTTGTGAGCATCCAGGTGATGGAGAAGGTAGTGAAGACCATCGTGAAGATAGCAGAGATAACAGAAGAGTATAACGACTAATGTTTTAGCGGCACCATGCCGCTAAAACTTTTCTATACGATAAGCTTATGAACGAAATTCCATTCCTAGTAAAAGACCTCGCCCTGATCCTGATGATGGCGGGCATCGTGACCCTCATCTTCAAGCGACTGAAGCAACCCCTGGTGCTGGGCTACATCGTGGCTGGATTCCTGGTGTCGCCCCACATGCCCTATACCATGTCGGTCATCGACGAGAGCGACATCAAGACGTGGGCTGACATCGGCGTCATCTTCACGCTCTTCTCGCTAGGACTGGACTTCTCGTTCAAGAAGATAGTCAAGATGGGAGCCTCGCCCATCATAGCCACGGCGGTCATCGTCTTCTCGATGATGATGCTGGGCATCAGTGTGGGCCACGGCTTCGGATGGAACCGGATGGACTGCATCTTCCTCGGAGGTATGCTAGCCATGAGTTCCACCACTATTATATATAAGGCGTTCGACGACATGGGGTTCCGACAACAGAAGTTTGCCTCCATGGTGATGAGCGTCCTGATATTGGAAGACATTCTCGCCATCGTGATGATGGTGATGCTATCAGCCATTGCTGGTGGCAACAATCCCGATGGCGGACAGATGCTCACCTCGGTGCTCCGCATAGCCTTCTTCTTGGTTTTGTGGTTCATCGTGGGCATCTTTGCCATCCCCCTCTTCTTGCGCTCGGTGCGCCGTCTCATCAATGGCGAGACGCTGCTCATCGTTTCGCTGGGTCTCTGCTGCGGCATGGCGGTACTGTCCACGCAGGTGGGATTCAGCAGCGCCTTCGGAGCCTTCGTGATGGGTAGCATCCTAGCTGAGACCATTGAGGCGGAGAAGATCATCAAGCTCGTGGAGCCTGTGAAGAATCTCTTCGGAGCCATCTTCTTCGTATCCGTGGGCATGCTGGTAGACCCTAAGATATTGGTGGAGTATGCCCTGCCTATCCTAGCCCTGGTGGGCACGATATTGGTGGGCCAGGCAGTGCTAGGCACCTTTGGATTCATGCTGGGCGGCGAGTCATTGAAGTCGGCTATGCGCTGTGGATTCTCCATGGCCCAGATAGGTGAGTTTTCATTCATCATCGCCTCGCTAGGCTTGAGCCTGGGAGTTATCAGCAATTTCCTCTATCCAGTGGTAGTGGCGGTGAGCGTCATCACCACCTTCCTCACCCCTTACATGATCCGTCTGGCGCAGCCCACCTATCAGGTGCTGGAAAAACATCTGCCCGAGCGCCTCATCCATGTGCTCAACCACTTTGCGATGAGCCATCCCCAGACGCAGCAGCAGAGCAAGTGGCGCTCCCTGCTCAAGCAGATGACCATCAACACCGTGTCCTACGGCATACTCTCGGCGGCAGTCATCGCCCTGATGTTTGCCTTCGTATTGCCGCTGACGCGCAATCTGCTGCCTGGCTGGCATCTGCACTGGTATGCCAACGCCATCACGGGCGTGCTCACCGTGGTGCTCATAGCCCCATTCCTCCGAGCCATCGTGATGAAGAAGAATCATAGCCCCGAGTGGAAACGCCTGTGGGTGGAGAGCTCCATCAATCGCATACCGCTGATGGCCACCATCGTGGTGCGCTTCATCATAGCCCTGGGCTTCGTGTTCTACATCTGCAATTACCTCACCCGCTTTGCCAATGCGCTCATCATCTGCATCGGTGCCGCCGTGGTGCTGCTCATGATAGCCTCCCGACAAATCAAGAAGCGAAGCATCGTGATGGAGCGTCTCTTCATCCACAACCTGCGCTCACGCGACATCGCAGCCCAGGTGAGTGGCAACAAGAAGCCGCTCTATGAGGGCCGCCTGCTGGACCGAGACATCCACATCAGCGAGTTTGAGGTGCCCGAAGACAGCACTTGGTGTGGCAAGACGCTCCGAGACTTGCATCTGCGCCAGCGTTTCGGCATCGACCTGAGCAGCATTCGCCGAGGTCAGCATCGCCTCAACATCCCTGATGGCAAGATGATGATATTCCCTGGCGACCGCCTGCAAGTAATCGGCAACGACGACCAGCTGCAGAAGTTCAACCAGAGCCTGCAGAGCGACCTTCTGCCAGAGGACTTGGAGATAGAGAAGCGAGAGATGCGCCTGCGCCAGCTCATCATCAGCGGCAGCAGCGAGTTTTTGGGCAAGAGCCTCATAGACAGCGGCATCCGCAGCAAGTATGGCTGCATGGTAGTGGGACTGGAAGAGGGCCATGAAAACCTGACCCACGTATCGCCCAACTATGTGTTCCAGAAGGGTGACATCATCTGGCTGGTGGGCGAAGAGGAAAATTTGGATTTGGTTAACAGCCTGTAAGTGAGAAGAAAAAAATTACTAGATGATGGTGATCCAAATGCTCTCCTCTCGGTCTCTCGCTGCCGTGATGGCACCCACGAGGCGATGGAGCCAGATGCGAGAGTTCACCTTGCGCTCCACTTCCTCATCCTTCAAGATATACATACGCCCTATGGTGTAAGTATTCTGCTTTGCTATTCTTTTGATAACGATTTCCATTGTATATTAAATTTATTATTCTATTGCTTATTAAATTTATTATTCTATGAATCCTTTAAAAATTTCAACTTGCGGAAAATGAAACTGTTACCGTTACCGAAAAGCTAGGAGATGTTGGTTATAAAGACATGAGATGCTTGTCAGAATATACATGAGATGCTTATCGACAAAACTATGCTTCTCTCATCACAAAGCTATGAGTTGTGCCCCACAAAACTATGAGTTATTTTCTTTAACACAATATGGCGGAAATGTAACTACTCAGCACCCCTATAGAAAACTTCTCGTTAATAAAGCATAAACTTGAT